>DOID01000157.1:896-3750 GCA_003511465.1 Bacillota bacterium
CACTCCATTGCGACCACCGATCCCTATTATGAAGGGGAAAACAATTACTTTGACGAGACGACCCCCAGCTATGAGGGTCTGATCCATGAATACTACCACTGTCTCCTACAGTCCCCCTACCGGGCGGAGCTAGAAGCAAAATGGGGAAAACAACTGTTTCGCTTAGCCGCCCTTCAGCTGAAAACCTTCTCCCCGGCGGTGATCCCCGACCTCCAAACCGAGAATAAACTGGCCAGCACTTGTAAAAAACTACGGGCCTCAGCCCAGATCCAGTTCGACGGCGAAAAGCGTAATCTCGCCCAGATGGAACCGTTTCTCGAGGTCAAAGCCCGCCGTACGCGTCAAGAAGCCCAGGAAGCCTTTACCGGTTTTTTTCGGGAGCATGAAGCCGAGTTTGACCGGATCTACGACCAATTGGTTAAAGTCCGCGACCGGATCGCCAAAAAGCTGGGGTTCGAAAATTTCATTGAACTGGGTTACGCTCGGCTGGGTCGGTCCGATTATAACGAGACGATGGTGGCTGGATACCGCCGACAGGTGTTGGCGACTTTGGTCCCGCTGGCCACCAAATTACGAACACGACAAGCTAAGCGCTTAGGCCTCGCCGCCCTGAAGTATTACGACGAACCCCTAGCCTTTCTCTCCGGGAATGCCGTCCCGACGGGGGATGTATCCAGCATCCTTGAGCATGGTCTGCAGATGTTCCAGGAATTATCCCCGGAGACAGGCGCTTTCTTCTCCTTTATGGTGGAGAAAGAACTCCTAGATCTGGTGGCCAAAACAGGGAAAGCCGGCGGCGGTTATTGTACCTATCTCAGTAAATACCAGGCACCGTTTATCTTTGCAAATTTCAATGGAACTGCCGGCGATATTGATACCTTGACCCATGAAGCAGGTCATGCCTTCCAAATCTACTGTAGCCGAGAGTTTGAAGCTCCCGAGTACCTCTGGCCGACCATGGAAGCCTGTGAAATCCATTCGATGAGTATGGAGTTTCTGACTTGGCCGTGGATGGATCTCTTCTTCGGCGCGGAAACCGAAAAATATAAATTCGCCCACCTCACCTCGGCTTTACTTTTTGTGCCATACGGGGTGACGGTGGACGAGTTTCAACATTGGGTTTATGCCCAGCCAACGGTAACGCCGACCGAACGAAAACAAGCCTGGCGCACCATCGAACGGAAATATCTGCCCCACCGGGATTATGCCGGCAACAACCTCTTAGAACGAGGTGGTTACTGGTTCCGACAAGGCCATATCTATACTGATCCCTTCTATTATATCGATTATACCTTAGCCCAGGTCTGCGCCTTCCAGTTCTGGGTCAAAGCACAGCACAACCCCCAAGAGGCCTGGTCCGACTATCTGGGTCTCTGTCAAGCCGGTGGGAGCCGTTCCTTCTTGGAACTGGTGACCATAGCGGGCCTGCAAAACCCGTTTGCCGATGGCTCCATCGCCGCCCTCCTGGGACCGCTCACCGCTTGGCTGGACGGGGTTGATGACCGACAGTGGTAATCAGGCTCCGGCTTTATTATTGCCCAAAGGATTCTTCTATCAGGGGACCAATCCGCTCGATCCGGTTGGTCCAGATCCCCCCCGTATAGTTGGGCGGGAGCGGCGCCAAGTCCGCTTCGGTGTCAAACCCTTCGGACCATTGTCCATCCCCCAAAACGAGAATAATCCGGGTATTCGCCTTTTCCATCCGCGCAAGGAAGCGCTTTGGCCACCCCCAGAGGAAACGGGCATAACGCAAGGGGAGATGCAGATGGGCATTTTGCATCGCGGATGGAACATACCCGGTCCAGCCCACCGCCATGTAAGAAAGGACGGCTTTAATGATTGTCTGTTTCGACATCACCCGTAGCTTCGGAAATTCCCCTTGCAAAACCGCCAGCGGGTCATCGTTCCCATAAAAAGTCAATTGGTCTAAACGTTCCTGCGGAAGGGTCTTTAAATATTGCACCAGTAATTCCCCAAGTTGCGGTTGGTTACTTTTGAGATGAACTAAAAACGCCCGGTCGGGAAAGGTGGTGAGCACCTCATCCAGCGAAGGCATCAACCCAACCCCAGCGCCGCGCAAAGGAAAGGTTTTGCCCCCATCGGCCGTATAACCATAGCCTAAGTCAAGCTTTCTAAGCTCCGCCATGGTATAATCAGCAACCCACCCTTCCCCGTTGGTCCGGTATTCCAGCGGTCCATCGTGGAAAACGGCCAATTGGCCATCTTTCGTCAACTGAATATCCAGTTCGACCAGATCGGCACCAGCAGCAAAAGCCGCCGCCATGGAAGGAATAGTGTTCTCTAAATAACTGTGTTCCGGTGGATAAATCCGCTCGGCCGTATTGGTATCCCACTTGATTCCTTCCATCGAAAAGGTCTGATGAACTCCCCGGTGGGCAACGAGCACAGGCCGTAGCATCGCGGGTTTAACCAAAAGAGAACTGTTCTTAAAAAAAATGAAAGCAATAATCACCAATAAAACGGAAATGGTCTTTTGTTTCCGTGTTCGCTTCCCCATTTTGCCGCATCCCCCCTCTTGTCATACTTAAGGAAATTACCTAATTACTTTGAACATCTACAATTTCGAGCTTACTACCAAACTTTCGGGTGAACAGGCCTAGGCAAAATCCATAGAGCAAATGGAGAAGGAAGAAAAGGAGGATTTCCAATGGTGTTTTTGAATATACGCTTAATTTTACAAGCGGCAAGGAGCTGAGTATGCCATAGGAAAACAGCCAGATAAAGGCTCCATAGAGCAAACCCTTCGCCAGGACGAAACGCTTGTTCATCAAGTTTAGGAGATAGATAAATATAATGCCGAGAAAAGCACTATAAACCACACTCACAACGAGCG
>DOID01000157.1:4005-4202 GCA_003511465.1 Bacillota bacterium
CCGGCAAAAACCCCAGCAAAAGCACCAAATAAAAGTTTATCCCGTAACATTTTCATCCTCGTTTCAACCGTCTTCCCGCTTAATATTCCCGAAATCAAAAGCCTTTATCGACCATTCCCCTTAAAAACATAGTCATTAACCCCTACCCCAAGTTCGGCGGCGAGCATCGGACATTTGGCCTTCAGGAGAAAATAAAT
>DOID01000100.1:0-3438 GCA_003511465.1 Bacillota bacterium
TTCAATTCGGATCGCCAGCTCCATAAAAATATTAATCCGGCAAGTCCGGATTTTTTTATAATCTCGCGCTTCAAGTTGCTCTTTAAATCCAGAATAGATGGTCAAAAGTTTAAAAGGACCCGGTAGACACCGGGTCCTTTGTTTGCAGTAAAGCTCTTTATAGGTCCTTTATATTATCTGGTATTACAACCAAAACCATCACCACAACTACCTAGAACCAATAGAATCAAGATCAGGAAAATCAAGAATGGCATGAAGCCACCGCAAGAATTGCCAGCAATACTACCCATTCTTTCTACTACACCTCCCTTTGCTACCAACTACACCATAATATTTCTCTCCGCCGGTGTCGGTGTTGGGCAAAGGGAATTTTCAGTGGAATTACCTTTTTAAGCGCCATAAAGAATAAAGCCAAAAACAATAAAAACGGTGGCGGGAGGAAGACTAACCACATAATCCAAACTTTTATACCTGCGGAGGGAAGGAAACAGTGTCACAGAGTTTTAAAGAAAGACGCGTCAAGACCTATTTTCGGAAAATAGCGCCCCAATATGACCTCGTCAATACGCTAGTTAGTTTTGGCTTCCATCACCATTGGCGGAAGTTTACGGTCAAAAAAGCCGACCTACGCCCCGGTCAACAGGTTCTGGACATTTGTTGCGGTACCGGCTTGATCACGAAGGATTTGGCGGAAAAGGTTAGCCCGGACGGAAACGTGGTCGGTCTTGATCTATCGCCGTCCATGTTGGCGGTGGCTGACCAAAACCTCGCCGATTCTCCGTGGCGTCATCGCATCCGGCTGGTCGAAGGCAATGCGCTTTCCCTGCCTTTTGCCGACAACTCCTTCGACCGCGCCGTTATTGGCTATGGGTTACGTAATGTCAGTGATATGCGCCAGGCCCTCCGGGAACTGTTCCGGGTCCTTAAACCGGAAGGTAAGGCCATCGCTTTGGAATTGGCCACACCCCCTTACCCCGTTTTTAAGCAGCTTCACTACTTATATACATCACTTATTCTCCCTTTGGTTGGTTCCTTCCTCACCGGGAATAAAGACCCTTACCTTTATTTGTACCGCTCCGTTCAAGTGTATCCCGATCCGCAGCAAGTAGCCGCGGTCTTTCGGGAGTTCGGATTTACCCAAGTACACTTTGATCAATTATGTTGGGGGATCGCCACCGTCCATATAGGTACTAAACCCGCCCTTTTCCCACCGCAATAACGACTTCGCCCGGAGCCAACAATTGTCTCTCCCGCCAGGAAAAACGCTCCTCCCTGAGCTGCCGACCGGCATAAACCAGCGTCAATTCGTCCATTTTAGTTCGGACTTTCGCCGGCACCAACTGGCCAAAAGTAACCGTCACCTGCTTACCAAGTTTTTGGTTGGCGATATAAACGAGTAGTTCGCCCCGGCGCTCGTCCCAACAGGCGAAATAGAGCAGGGCTTTGCGGGGAAAACGCCCACAGTCTTTGCACAAAAAGTTTACCTTCAGCAAATGGCAAAAGCGCGTTCGTAGCACCGCAGCCATCCGCAATAACGGAACCATAAAGTTTTGTTCTTCTTGCAACCAATGTAAACTGTAACGATCAAAAAAAGCTAGTTTACCGTACATCGGGTCGGTTGCCGGTAAAACAAAGCGTCCCGCTTCCGTATTATCCAATCCAAGATTCATTGGTTGTTTTTCCAACAACTCCATGCCACTATTGACGAAAGGAACCACGTTAGGGAGAAAATAATTCAAGAGCACCATCGACTCCAGGCGGTTTTGCTCCGGGTGATACCAGGCCGCCCGCGGTGTATCCGGCAATTCCAGGGCACCGGTAAGCGGGAGCGCGGCGGTGCGGACGCGGGTAAACAGGTGTCGACAGAACCCTTTTTCCCCGACCTTTTTATATAATTGCCAAAGATCCCCGGTGACCAGATCATACCCATCAGCCTTCGCCGCCCTTGTGTTCTTCACATCAAACTCTTCCGACCAGAAGATAAAATTCGGATCGCAGGCTCTCGTCTGTGCGATAATCGCCTGAGTCAGCTCGGATGGTAAGGCGTGTCCCATATCAATTCGGGCACCGTCAATCCCAAACTTTTGCTGGTAATAAGGGACTATATTTCTAATATACTGCCATAAATCCCAGTTTGGGTTTTCACCCCGGTACAAATTCAGACAAGCTACATCCTGCAAGACGTAGGGTGGTTGCTCCGGTGCGACGTATTTCCGCGCACGCGGATGGAGGTCAAAATAGAAGCGGAGATAGGTTGCATCAGTCCAGGGGGGTTGGGCATCACAGATCACATCCGAAAACCCCGGGGTGGTGGTGAGGTTAAATTCTTTTTCCACCAGATCAAGGATGTTCGCTCCGGTTTGACGCTGTTTTGCACACAGGTTTTCCCATTTGACCGGATCAATAATGTTGGGGGCCGGACGAAATTGTGCCAAATACCCTTTGAGGTCGGGCGAATTATATAATAATTCAACCTTATTTTCACTGCGGATAGGAAGCTTCTTGGCCCTTTTTATGACCGGTGGGGTAAAAGTGTCGACATGCTCCAGACCAATCCAGTAAAACCATTCAGGATGTGTCGCAATTAAATCATTGTCCCGGGCCGCGGTCCGGAAGACGAAATCAAGCATTACCCGCAATCCCAAGAGATGACAGGCTTCAATTAAGGCCTTAAACTCCGTTTCCAAGCGGGAAGGCGTCAGCGTTCCCAGTAGTGGATCGTGCAAAGTCGGATCCAACTGATAATAGTTCTTCACCGCATAAGGGCTGCCTAATTCCCCCTTTTTATACTTTTCACCGCCGACGAAGATCGGGAGGAGATAAAGGATCTCCACTCCTAAGCTTTGGAGATGTGGCAGCAGCGCAATGGTCTTCAGAAACGTACCCGACTCAAGCGGTCCGCCCGGATCATGATTCCAGGCGGTAAGAGTCCGCAAAGAGGCACCGTACATAATCGGGTGACCGACGGTTTTTTCATCCGTCCGCACCTGGTTATCTTCCCCTGCCTTGGCAGGCCGGGCGTGAGCGGCAATAAACCGGATAGCCGCACGATAATAACGATAAGGTTCCACCCGGATCTCACCCGGCCTGTCTGGATCAATCATATATTCTTTAAAGCCAAAACTATTCCAGACCGCAGGGAGATAATATCGGCTTGCCCCTTGTCCTTGATTCCGCTCTAATTCGGCGCTTACCATTTTAAGGTTGGTCATCAAACCGCTGCTCCCTCCAGTATTTCATGTTAGGTTGCCCTGCTCGCCTTTATTATTTACGCGTTCCGTGATTAAAATCAGTATAAAGCATGTGCCCTGATGGTAGCCGGCGTGAGCGAATGCATAGAAATGCTAGGCTGTCGATTCTCGCGGCATAAATCTTAGCATTTAAGCTTAGTGACGCCGCTCCGAACGACCAGCTGCTGTGGCCTTCGGGGCTTGTCGA
>DOID01000100.1:3613-6302 GCA_003511465.1 Bacillota bacterium
TTTAATCACTTCGTGATTAAGGTAGCCAAGTGAGCGACTATCCGAGACGGATTAAAAACCAGGCCGTTAGATAGCCGATCAGGCCACAGACGGGAAAGGTAAAAAACCAGGCCAAGACCAACTCTTTTACTACCCCCCAGTTGACTGCCGCAACTCCCCGGGTCGCGCCCGCTCCCATCATGGCCGTATTAATCGTATGGGTGGTACTTAAGGGCACACCCAAGCTGGTGGCAAACAAGATCGAGGCGGCCGCTCCTATTTGAGCAGCCAGCCCCTGATCCGGCTCAAGTTTAACCATTTTGGTACCGATCTTTTCGATAATCCGCCACCCGCCAATTGAAGTCCCGGCACCCATCACCACCGAACAAAGGATAACAACCCACGGTTGAACTTGAAAGGTCGGCAAATAGCCGGACAAAACCAAGGTCAAAGTAAAGATCCCGATAAACTTCTGCCCATCGTTACTCCCATGGCTAAAAGCCATCCCCCCGGCGGCAATAACTTGTAAAGCATTAAACACCCGATCAGCCTTGGCTTTCGGGATGTCCCTGCTGAAGTACCTGATTACCCAGGCTAACCCGAATCCACCTACAGCGCCGCAAAGGACGGAGATGGCAAGCCCCAGAAAGACCTTTTTCCACCCGGCAAGCACTAAAGCAGTCGGACCGGCGGTTGCCAACCCGGCGCCGGTTAGTCCCGCCAGTAAAGCATGACTTTCACTGGTGGGGATCCCGCCTAAAGAAGCAGCCGTCGCCCAGACGATAATCCCGACCATCGCCGCACCTAAGGTGATCAGATTAATCGCTTCCGGCTTCACAATCTCCGTCCCGATCGTCTTCGCCACGGCACGTCCATAAAAAGCACCAATGATATTACCAATTACCGCTACGAGGACCGCTTGCCGGGGCTTGAGCGCTTTGGTCGCAACCACCGTCGCAATGGCATTAGGGGCATCGGTCCAACCATTAACAAATTCGGAAGCCAGAATAAGGCCTAAGACAAAGAGCAAGGTAATGTCGATGGCGATCCCTCCTTCGCCTTCTACATTACGCTTGCTCCCGGCTACCTATACCAATCTTAAGTTAAAAAAACACCCGGTAGATTACCGGGCGTTCTTGCTTTCCTCCGCCAAACGCATGGCGTTTAATGCTAAGGCACATTCTAACCGCTTACGCATCAAGACACAGGCCATTTGGTTCGGCTTTAGGATACTGCCATTAGCAAAATAAGCATGGGCATGACAACCACCGCTGCAATAGTAGCGGGCCCAACATTCGTTACAGCCTTCTTTGGCGTAAAGCCGGGCTTGACAGAAAGTCTCCCTTGTTTCTGCGGCCGCTAGGCCAGTGAAGACATTCCCTAAACAATAATCCTGCTCTCCGACAAACTGATGACACGGGTACAACTCTCCGTGGGGGGTAACTGCTAAATAATCGAACCCCGCCCCGCAGCCTAAGATTCTTTTCGGCAAACAAGGCCCCTTCTCCAGTTCAACATTGAAATGGAAAAAACGAAAGCCCTCGCCGTTTTGGTATTTTTGCCAATAATACTCGGCTAACCGGTCATACTCGGCAAAGATGGCCGGTAGATCCTCATCCCGCAAGGCATAGGGAAGATCAGGCGCACAGACTACCGGCTCAATGGAGATCGAACGAAATCCCAGGTCGTAATAGTGCTTTACGTCGGCAGCGAAATCTAAATTATAGCGGGTGTACGTCCCGCGCACATAATAATTGAGGTCCGGAAAATCCCTGATTACTTCCTGAATCCGGGGAACGATCCGCCGGTAGGTGCCCTTCCCCCGCATCCGGTCGTTCACCTGCTCCCGGCCGTCAAGACTTAACACCAAACCCATCCGGTGCTCCTGCAAAAACTGTAAGAGTTCCCGGTTTAAGGCCAGGGTATTAGTGGTCAAGGTAAAATGGATCTGCTTCCCTAGGCGGGCGGCCTTTTCTTCACCGTAACGTACCAATTCTACCATGAGTTCTTTATTTAAGAGGGGTTCTCCGCCAAAGAAATCAACTTCCAAGTGATCTTTCTCCCCGGAGGCGGCAAATAAAAAATTTAAAGCCGCCCGGCCAACCTCGGGCGACATCAAACTTTGATCGCCTCCGAAGGCGCCACCCCCCGCAAAACAGTAAGTGCAACGCAATTGGCAATCATGGGCCAAGTGCAGACAGAGGGCTTTTAACTCCGGTTTTAATTCGAAGGTCGGGTGCTCCAGAAAGGGATCGGCGGCCACTAAATAACCGCTTTCTCTTAAGGCTTTAATTTCGTCTTCAATCTCATCTATGGTTTCAGCCGTAAATTCAGTCACCAATTGGTCTTGGTACGAGGTGGCTTCCTCCGGTAAAGCCTCCGTCTTTAAACGCAAATACGTCGGCCGGTCGATCTGAAAAAGTGAGTTTGAAGGGGTATCGAAGAGATAGTAATGGTCGAATAAGGAAAAAACATGCCAATGCACAAGGTTCACCAACTTCCTCACATTTTGAATGAAAAATGAAAAGCCCGGTTTCCCGGGCTACACGCCCCTTGCTGGCGTGAGCGACTACTTAGCGTTCACAGACCTGATTTCCCACGGTACAAGAAGTTTTACAAGCCGACTGACACGAATTGGCGCAACGTCCGCACCCGCCTTTTTTAACTGTTGATTGCAATTTACTAAGGACCACCGGTTTAATATGTTTCA
>DOID01000100.1:6475-14673 GCA_003511465.1 Bacillota bacterium
TCGGGCTTCATCCCAATCGAGCCTTGGTATATTTCCATTTTCCCGAGCGAAAGCGGAGATAGACCACAGCCGACCGGGTATACTGGTCAAGAACAAAGGCCACCCAGGCACCGATTAATCCCCAGTGAAAAATCCGGACAAAAATAAAGGCGACCACCACCCGGAAGATCCAAATTCCGGTGGCTGACGCATACAAAGGATACATGGTGTCACCGGCTCCGCGTAAAGCGCCGGCCAATGAAAGTTGGGTTGATTGCCCCGGCAAGGAAAGCGCCAGGATCTTAAGGACCGTACCGGCCGCTCCCGCCACCGCTGGATCAGCGGTATACAAGCGCGCCATCGGGTGGGAAAAAAGGATAAAGAGTAATCCATTGATTGCGCCCACCACGAGGGCAATTTTGTGCACAACATTGGCATATCTTTCCGCCTGTTCCACATTATCCGCACCCAGGCTTTGTCCGACCAGCGTGGTCGAGGCCACCCCAAAAGCCATACTCGGCGCAAAAGAGAGACCACTGATATTAAGTCCGATCTGATGGGCGGCAAAACTCAAAGTGCCAAGGCCGGAGACGGTCTTCGCAAACAGCATCAACCCGCTTTGCAAGATAAACTGCTCAAGTGCTGCCGGTAAACCGATATCAAAGATCTTTTTCACCGTTGGCCGATGTAGCCGGTAATCATCCCCCGGTTTCAGCTGAATAATTGAATGTCGGGAGCCATAAAGCACATACAACCCGGCAAGACAGGCCAAAAAGCGGGAGAAGGAAGTGGAAACAGCCGCCCCAGCTACCCCCCATTGGGGAAAACCCAGTTTTCCGTAGATTAAAACATAATTCCCAAACACATTAAATAAGTTACTGCCCACATTATAGAACATCGGTATTTTCGTCTCGCCCGCACCGCGTAAGGCCGCGGTGATCCCCATATTTAACGCCTGAAAAACCAGCCCGGCCGCAACGATCTGAAAATAAATGGTTGAATTCCCGATCACATCCGGCCCCGCTCCCATAAAGCGAACAATTACCGGCGCGACCAGCACTCCTAAACCGCTGATGACCGTCCCCAGAAGCAAACCGATCACCAGCGTTTGCCTGGTCACCCTCTGTGCTTCTTCAGGACGTCCGGCCCCAATCTGCCAGGCCACTAGTGTTGTGGTTCCAATATTTACCGCTGCAAAAATCGACAGTAATAACATAAATGGTTGGTTCGTCAATCCTACAGCGGTAATCGCCGCCGGTCCTAACCGTCCAACCATCACCATATCAACCATACCAAAAAGAGTTGACATTACTAATTCAACAAACGCCGGAAGCGTGATTATGGCAATTTTCCGCCACATTGGATGGGAATGGGAAGCCAGTTTTTGCTGTAATCGTTGTTTAAAGCTGAGTTCTTTCAATTATCTCCCCCATTAAGCGCCGTACAAATGATCTCTTCTCTATCTATAATTCTTTATTTCGTCTTTACTTCGATTTTCCTCTTTATCGCCTCCACCTGCCCTGTTAACAAACAGAAAACGCCCACTTTCCATGGGGAAAGTAAGCGCTCCACTGCACCGAATCCAATGTTTTAGTCCCGGTTCACCCGGGCTTTGGCGACTAATTTTATCCCGCCCCGTGGTTTCTGGGTCACCGTTACCGTCACCCAGAAGGGCTGGCAGGCGGCGGCGACATCATTGGCGATCTGAGTAGCCAATGCTTCACAGAAGGCACCTTCTTCGCGGAAACTCCACAAGTAAAGCTTCAGGCTTTTACTCTCAATGCACGCTTCATCAGGAGCATATTCGATCGTCACCGTCTCCCAATCCGGTTGTCCGGTCACCGGACAGAGGCTAGTCACCTCATCACTCTCCATAATTACCGTCTCGACCCCTTCCGGTTTAGAAAAGGTATCGAGGGTACGAACAGGCTGTCGTACGTCTTTCCCTAAAGCCCTGAATCCCAACTCATCCATGGTCATGCTCATCATCATGCCTCCTCTTTAAAAAAAATGGGTTGTAATCAACCACGTGGTCGAAGACATCCACTTGTTCCCAGCGCTTAATCCACCTTACTACCAGATAGGTTAACGGAGTAAAGGCGATTTCATACGTGACTTTCCATAAATACTGCGCCAGAATCAGTTCGGCTAGCAGCGCCTGCGGCATCGTTCCCCCAAAAGCTACCGTAATAAACAAGGCCGTATCCACCCCTTCCCCCACCAGTGTCGAAGCAATAGTCCGCAGCCAAAGCCAGCGTCCGGCTGTTTTTACTTTTAATTTGGATAACAGGGCGGCGTTCAAAAAAGAACCGGCAAAATAGGCGATGGTAGAAGCGCCGACTAAGCGGGGCGTCATCCCTAACACCCGTTGGTAGGCTTCCTGGTCCGTCCAGAACTGGGGATAAGGTAAAACCAGCGTGATTGTAAAGACGACAACCATAAATAAGTTGGCAAAAAGACCAAGCCAGATCGTAAGCTGGGCTTTCCGAAAGCCGTAAACTTCAGTGAGAACATCGCCCAGAATATACGTGAGGGGAAAGAAGACAACTGCGGCGGGTAAGGTCAATCCGAAAAGAACAGTCATTTTCCCGGCGGTAATATTGGAAAGGAGCAGGGAAATGATGAAAAAGGTAGATAAAATAAAATATAAAGGGGAAAGCAGGGTTCGTGGTTTAGACATCATTTAACACCTCCAGTTTTGGTGACGCGGGTTACCTGGACAACCGCTAAGTGTAATTATAGTATATCCAGTTTCCCTTCTCAAGCCTTATTGGGCTTTTTGCGTTGTCATTTGATTAAATGATTCCGGTACAATATATTGATAGTCTAACTCAAGTCAAACACTATATATTGTGCCGGAATCTTCTTTAACGGATACAACGCAAAAAGCCTTATTGGATAAAGAAGATAAATAATCAGATTGTTTCAGTTGGCGAATTAGTGTATTATGGAAATTAAGGAGTTACATGATTTAATTATTTAAAATATACGGATGGATCGTTCATATTCGCGACAGGGAGGAAGCAAGATGAAACCAATACACTTTCTGATCGGTCTCTTTTTTATTTTGTTTGGTACGGCTTTATTCATGAGCAACCTGGGATACAAGCCATGGCATCTAGCCCGCTTATTATCGGTTATTGGCCCTATTTTACTCATTCTTTTGGGTATTAGTCTACTATGGAGAGGAAGAATTCCCAGCGGGGTTGCTTTGGCGCTCGTTGTCCTCTTTGTTGGGGTAACGGTTGCCTTCTTTTTAGGCTATCTCCAGACCTGCTCGGTAGAAACCGATTTTCTGGTCGAGGCTTCTACCTACCCGTCTCTGTCCGCCGGAAAACTTGAACTAAAGTTCGAGTCTGGTAAATTAATGCTCGGTCCAACCACCAAGCAATGGGCGGAAGGACAGTTTAATGGAGTCGCTGCCATTACTAAAGTACGAAAAACAAATGGGAAATTAGCGCTGGAAATCGAACCTGAAGATCACATAAACAAGCGCTTCTATGGTGACCGTCAGCGATCCGTTTGGAATCTTAACATTTCTCCGCGACTAGCTTGGGAGATTTATATTAATGCCGGGGCCGTTGAGGGCAACCTAAATCTAGCGCAAATCCCCCTCCATCATCTAGACATGAATTTCGGCGCCGGTGAGCTGGAGATCAAGCTAGGCGGTAATGGTCGCTATGCCGTAGTCGGAATATACTCTGGAGCCTCCAACCTTAAGATTTTAATCCCCGAGACGACCGGGTTGAGGATCCGCCTCGACGGAGCGATGGCCAAAACTAATCTAGGCGCTTCAGGGCTCTTTATGGTCAATAATCGCTTTGTTTCTGATAACTACGAGACCGCTAACGAACGAATTGACCTTGACCTGAACATTGGGGTCAGCAACCTGGAAATCAAAAGGATCCCAACGTTCCCCACCACTAAAACTGCCGAACAAGAAATCTGAGTTATAATTAAGGAAGTGTTACATCATGATCCACCCATACGCCGTCGCGGTTTTAACCGCATTCATCTTCGGTTTTTCTTTTATGTTCACGAAAGGTGCGCTTACTTATGTTACGCCCTACCAGTTACTCGCCTTACGCTTTTGCACAGCGGCTTTGACTATGACGCTCCTCTGGGCCTTAGGGCTCATCAAAATCAACTTAAAAAAGCGACCCCTCCGCCAGGTATTACTCCTCGCCCTCGTGGAACCAGTGATCTATTTTATCTGTGAAACGACCGGCGTCAATTTAACCACTTCTTCCGAGGCTGGTCTGATGATTGCCCTCATTCCGGTCTTCGTAACGATCTTGGCCATTCCCCTCCTCAAAGAAATCCCCCATCCACTACAAGTCTTATTCATCTTAGCTTCCGTTACTGGGGTTGGTTTTATTGTCTTGGGTGGAGGGAAATTCACCTCCTCCGGACCTTCTTTAGGCCTAGTCGCCCTCTTAGGGGCAGTACTTGCCGCTGCAGTCTTTAATATCCTGTCCCGCTGGTTATCAAAGCAGTTTCGCCCGGCCGACCTTACCTTTGTCATGATATGGGTCGGTGCCATCTGCTTCAGTGGTTTAGCTTTGCTCGAATCATCCGGACAAACGGGGGCCGATATCCTTGCCTTCCTAAAGATCAAAGAAGTCCGATCCGCCGTCTTATATCTGGGCATCTTCTCCTCGGTTGTCGCCTTCTTCGGAATGAATTATTACATCTCCAAGCTTGGCGCTTCAAGGAGTGCAGTCTTCGCCAACCTTTCCACCATTGTTTCCGTTGGTGCCGGGATCTGTTTCCGGGGCGAACCTTTCTATTGGTACCACCTGGTTGGTGGCGCCCTCATCCTGATCGGGGTCTGGGGAACCAACCGCTTCTCCCGCAGCGCGTAGCAAATTTACTTTAACCCGGTCAGGACAATTCCCTCCACGAAATATTTCTGTCCGATAAAGTAAATGAAGACGCTAGGCAGGATCGACATGGTGGAGGCGACCATAATCGCCCGCCAATCGGTGCCAAAACCGGATCTGAAGTTGGCCAAAGCTTGAGAGATGGTATTTCTTTCGTTCCTGGAAATATAGATAAGTGGACCCATTAAATCATTCCAGTAGAGAATAAACGTTAAGAGACCTACTGTAATCAACACCGGTTTGATCATGGGCAAGAGAAGTCGGAATAAAATATCCAGATGAGTAGCGCCGTCGATATAGGCGGCTTCGTCCATTTCTCGAGGGATGGTCATCATAAACTGGCGAATGAGAAAGATATTGAGTCCCCCTCCGCCCAAAAAAGCGGGGACGATTAAGGGAATATAACTGTTACTTAAACCCACCGAACTCCAAGCCATGAAGATCGGGATAATAAAGACCGCCCCCGGCATCAGCATACTACCGATTACCAGCGTAAACCAGAACTTTTTTCCGGGGAACTCAAGCCGGGCAAAGGTATAAGCCGCTAAGCTAGAAGTCAAAAGCACGCCGAACATCGAAGGAATCGCAATCGTTAATGTATTTAAAAAGTACCTCCCGAAGGGAAAGACCGTTAAGGTGTAAGAATAGTTATCAAAACGCCAGTTTTTCGGCAAAAAAAGCGGAGGATACTGATGTATTTCCAGGTTTGACATAAAAGATGAACGGACCATCCAAAAAAAGGGGAAGACGACCATTACGGCAAGGACGATCACCAAACTGGCATTTACCTTGCTAAACATCGCTTTTCTGCTTTGCGCTTTCGGTTCTTTTACCCTAAACAACTCCGCTCCCATTGTCAGTTCTTTTTCGTCCTTCATCATCTTCAAATTTCACTCTCCTTCATAAAAGGTCCATCGTTTGGAAGTAGTAAAGACAAGTACGGTCAAGACAGCGACAAATAGGAAAAAAAGCAAAGACAAGGCGCTGGCATGGCCAAAGTTATTGCGCATGAAACCTTCGCGGTAGATTAGGTAAACCATTAAGAGGGTGGAATCGCTGGGCCCGCCTTTGGTCAAGGCATAGGCCGGGACAAAACCCTGCAGATTAATGATTATACTAGTTAGAAAATTATAGAAAATCACCGGCGACATCATTGGGAAGGTGATGTGCCTGAATTTATGCCAAAAGTTACCGCCATCGACCTCCACTGCTTCCAAATATGTCCTTGGCACGCTCTGCAACCCAGCCAAGAAGATTACGATCAGATTCCCGCTCATCCAGGTCATCATTAAAATAATTGAAGGCATGGCGAATCTTTCATCTTGAAGCCATTGAATTTTATTGCCCCCCAGCATACTTAGGAGATAATTGAAGACACCAAAATTCGACTCATACATCCAAGACCACACGATACTCGAGCCAATGATCGGTACCACGTACGGCAGGAAAAAGAGGGAACGCCACAGTCCACGCCCGGGAATCTTCTTTTGGTTCAACATAAGCGCCACGGTGAAGGAATAAATAATACTGGTCAGCGTCGTGCCGACGGCAAAGGATAACGTAGCGACCACCGAATTTTTAAAATAGAAATCCGTCGTGAAGATTGCCCGGTAATTTTCAAGACCGATGTAATCTGGAGGTTGTAATCCCGTCCAGTTTGTAAGGCTAATCCCAATCACACCAAGGATCGGTAAGAAGGTTAGAAAGAGAAATCCGATGATGGCGGGCGTTAATAAAAGGTACGCGGTTAATGTTGTTCTTCCCCTGGTTCTCAACTTCATCTACTACCCCCCTTGTACTAGTTTTCTTGAGAAATATTAGTTCCAAAACTAATCTTTCGATCTAGGTGACCGTTTGGGGTAGTTCCCCCTTCCCGCCCAGGGGAAGGGGGAACTACCGAATCGAACTATATCAAGGCTTGTTTTCGTTAAAGAGTTTTTCGACCCTGGGTAGAATGCTGTTGATGTATTGTTTAGCTGTTTGTTTTCCGTTCCAGACAGCGTCGATTCCAGAATTGATCATATCATCAAGTTTGTCATAACTTGGGAAATAGTACCAGGGAACTTGTTCCGCATTGTTCATCGCATAATCAACGACCGCTGATTTATATTGTTCATACGGTGGATGTACATCATTGTCAGCCCATTGCCGGATAACTTCATCCGAAGCGTACCACTTTTTGGAGACCGGCATCCAAATTCCACCGGTGATTAGATCCCATCCGTTTTTCTCATCGCTCATCCATTTAACGAAAGTCTTGGCGGCGTCCATTTCTTTTGATGACTCAAAGACGACAAAGGGTCCACCGGTGTTATAAGTTACCGCCTTCTTAATCTTCGGGAGGACACCGACTCCGTATTCGAGGCCATCAGGCAGCGAGTTCTTTAAGGAAACCCCAATCTCCCACTGACCACTGGTGGCCATTGCCACTTTCCCGGTAAGGAGCGTAACATCCAGACTAGGCATGGTGTTCATTTCTCCCACTGAGGGCGCAACCTTATCTACGAGATATAGATCGGCAATCTTTTGTAGCGCATCAATGGTTTCCGGTTTCCCTAGCCATAATTCCTGTCCGTCGGGGCTCATGATTCCCCCACCAGCGGAAACAGCCAAGATCGGCCACATCCAACCTAGGCGGTTAAAATCAGCGCCGTAGGTTACGATGTTTCGCGCATTAAAACCGCGATCATTCGGTGTTCTGCCTCTCGTATCTTTGGTCAGCTTCTTAGCTACCTCGACAAACTCCTCCCAAGTCCAGGCCTCTTCAGCTGTGGCCGGCGGGTAGGGTACTCCGGCGTCGTCAAAGAGTTTCTTGTTGTAATAGATCAGCAATACCTCATTGGAACAGCTGTAAGCTACTGTCTTTCCCTTGTAGGTAAAAGCTAGCGACTGTAGTGGCGCTTCTTCTGGAGTATACATATCACTCACATCAGCCAATAGGCCAGCGGCAGCATAACGGAGCGCCATCGGTTCGGCCATCATACAAGTGTCCGGTAATTGCTTGGCTGCCGCCATGGTGTTCAGCTTGGTTTCATAATCAGCCCGGCTGACCGTGATCAACGAAACGTGGATCTCATTCTGCTCAGCATTAAACCGATCCAGGGTTTTTTGGATATCGGCGGCTTCGGACTGGGTGGTGTTGTACCAAGCCATGTAAGTGATCTCCTTTTTCGGTTGGGCAAAAGCCGAAAGGGCGATTATCGCGATCAGTAACACAACAACAGTTAACCTTTTGATAAAAACCATTTTCTTTCCCCCTTTTTCCTTTTTGAATTGGTTAACTCTAAACCCCGTGTTCAACACAATGTTTATTTCCTTTTTCCGCTACCACCTCCT
>DOID01000170.1:0-1372 GCA_003511465.1 Bacillota bacterium
TTCACGAATTGGCTCTATACCAATATCCTCCCCTATGAAGATGTTTTCAAGCAGGTTATTCAGATGCGTCGGGTTGTCATTTCGATCTTCGGCGCCCTTTTCCTGATTACCATGTTGATCAGTCTATGGATGGCTGGAAATCTGACGAAACCGATGCAGAAGTTGATTACCCAAATGAAACTGGTGGAAAGCGGCGAGTTTGAAGAAACCATGGCGCAATCGCTGGAGTTGGAACGGGGTGACGAGATTGGCACCTTGCAAAGAAAATTTCTGAAGATGGTCAAAAGGATTAAAAACCTGATCCAGGAAAATTACACTAAGCAGCTTTTAGTGAAAGAAGCACAGCTACGAGCGTTACAAGCCCAGATCAATCCGCATTTTCTCTATAATGCGTTAGAATCAATCAATTGGCGGGCGAAGATCAATCAGCAGACCGAGATCTCACAAATGATTGAATCATTGGGAAATTTACTCCGGAACGCCATGAGCGACCAGCAGCACTTAGTTACGGTTAAAGAAGAATTAAAGCTCATTCAGGATTATATCCACATTCAAAAGGTGCGGTTTGTATCCCGGTTAGACTTTAAGATCGAGCTTGACAGGCGGTGGGAACAGCTTTTAATTCCCAAGCTCATTCTCCAGCCGCTGGTCGAAAACGCGATCAATCATGGTTTGGAACAGATGATCGAACCTTGTACGATTCGGATTACGGCCACCGAAAGCGGGGCTTTCCTCTTCCTGAAGGTTGAAGATAACGGTCCGGGGATTCCCCCTGATCTTTTACGAAAATTGCAAATGCAGGAAACTAAACCGGACAATCTGGGCATCGGCCTCAAGAACATCGACGAGCGGCTTAAATTGGTCTACGGTAAAGAATACGGGCTCACGCTGACAAGTCAAGTCGGGGCGGGAACACGCGTTATGGTTAAAATCCCAAAGGAGAAGGTGGAAAATGTATAAAGTTTTGCTGGTGGATGATGAGGAAGTAATCCGGGAGGGTATGACCAAGATCATCGACTGGGAAGCCATCGGCTTTCGGTTTATGGGAGCGGCCCAAAATGGGATCGAAGCCTATGAGCGCTTGATGCAGGACCCGGCGGATATTGTAATTACCGATCTGAAAATGCCGGTCATCGACGGCTTAGAATTGATCGCAAAAATACAAGAGGAACACCCCGAAATTGTCTTTGTTGTTTTGTCTGGCTACGGCGAATTTGAACTGGCTAAGCAGGCCATGCGTTATGGCGTTAAACATTATTTATTGAAACCCTGTAATGAGCAGAAGATTATTGAGGTTTTAAACGAGATTAAAGACGACTTGCTTCGAGAGGAAGCAAAGGAACAGCAATTTATTCAAGAGAATCGGGAGCAT
>DOID01000170.1:1594-6123 GCA_003511465.1 Bacillota bacterium
CGCTTGCTCCAGATCGGTGAGGAGTCGCTACGTTTGGTGATCTTTCAACCTGATGGGGATTTCGGATATGAGGAATTGTTCGGGTTGATGAAAGGGATCGATCAGGCCTTCGACCGGAAACGCTACCTGACGACGAATATCAAAAATCAGGTTTTGGTGTTAGTGGAAGCGGTGGATGATCGGGAGTTGATCCGACTGCTCACCCAAGTTAAGGAAGTCTTTAACGCCTATCACCGCTTGGAAGTAAGTATCGCTTATAGCGGGGAAGGAAGCTTTGCCGATACGCCCCAGCTGTACCAGGAAGTATGGGAATGTTTGCAGTATACCTTCTATCTTGGCACCGGTAGTATTGTCACCAAAACCGACATTGAACCCAGCCGAGAGCATAATACCAGTGCTGCTTTGCTCTTTAATTTTGATGCGGTGGCCGTCGCGGTAAAAAGCGGGAACATAACCGCGGTAGAGCAAGAAATCACCGCCTTTTTCCGGCAACTCCAGGACAAAAGGTATGAGATCAGTATTAGCAAGACCTATGCGTTGGAACTGTTTATGGTGATTATCCGGCAATCTAAAGCCGAGGCGATGGAAAGTTACATCGGTAAGCTTAGCGAGCTGATGACACTGGATTATTTAGAACAGCTACAGGAATTTATTCAAGCAATTGCGCTTCAAGTGACAAAGGAGAACTATGATCGGATTGTGACTACGCACAATAAACTGATTAAGCAGGTGATCCATTATATCCAGGAGCACTTGGCCGAGGAGGATCTTACCTTAAAGGGCCTGGCCAGTGAGGTGTTTTATATGAATGTCAGTTATTTAAGTAAACTGTTTCTCCGTGAAACCGGGGAGAAATTCTCCCATTATCTGATGCGAGTGAGGATGGAAAAAGCCAAGGAATTAATCGCAGAGCATGATGAGGAATTGGTCTATGCCGTGGCCCAAAGGGTTGGTTTTGGGAATAATCCGCAGTATTTCAGTCAATTGTTCAAAAAATACACGGGCTATACCCCTTCCGAGTATAAAAAGGGTCTCGGGAGCAACATTTTTTGAACAAAAAAGACGTTTATTTATATTAACATAGTGTGCAAAAAATATTAATCTTAATATAAAGCTTTTTGTGTTGTATCCGTTAAAGACTGGAATAGTTGAATCAAATAACAACGCAAAAAGCCCTAATAGGGTTAATGAATCGAATAAAGGAGGAAGAAATGTGAAAAAGGTTTTATTTCTGGTGTTAGCGGTGGTACTGCTTATGGCACTAACAGTAACCAGTCTTGGCGCTCCGCGTAAAGTAACCTTACGACTGGCCTGGTGGGGAAATCCCACCCGTGACGAGCGTACTCTGAAAACCGTGGAGATGTACACGAAATTAAACCCACACATTGTCATTGAAACCGAAACCACCGGTTGGGCAGGTTACTGGGATAAACTGGCCTCCCAGGCGGCGGCGAACAATCTTCCGGATATCATTCAGCATGACTATGCTTATATAACTCAGTATGCGGAGAGGAATTTACTGCTCGATCTTACGCCCTACGTAAAAGCGAAAACTCTAGACTTAACCGGGGTTGCTGAGACATTCACCTCAGGGGGGATGGTCAAGAACAAACTGGTTGGGGTGAGCCTAGGAACCAATGCTTTTTGTCTGGCCTATGATCCGGCTGTTCTGAAAAAAGCAGGTCTGAATCCACCGGCACCCGACTGGACCTGGGCTGATTTTGAAAAGATGGCGGCCACGATCTATAACAAGACTGGTGTTTTGACCCCCGTTTTTTGCAGTACTGACCCTAAAGTAGCTTTTGATAATATGATCCGGCAGACGGGGGCCTCCTTCTTTGACCCAAGTGGGACGAAACTTGGTTTTACCGACACTGCACTCTTAAAAGAATTCTACCAGATTCAGCTGCGCTTATTAAAAGCCGGTATGATGACCAAACCGGAGGTGGGTTTCTTAACCGTTACCCCGCAGGAAAGTGAGTTTACCAAAGGAAACGAATGGATTACCTTCGTCTGGAGCAATCAGTTCGTAATGACCCAAGAAGCGGCGAATCGACCGTTGGAAATGGCGTTAATGCCGACGATTGAAGGAGCAAAACAACCGGGTACTTTCTTAAAACCATCGATGTTTTTCTCCGTGGCCCGTTCTTCGAAGCAGGCGAAAGAAGCGGTTAAATTCATCAACTTTTTCATAAACGATGTGGAAACCAATAAGGTTCTCCTGGCCGAACGGGGTATTCCGATTGTACCCCAAGTACGTAACGCGCTCAAAGAGATGGTAACACCGGTTAACCGACAGATCTTCGAATTTATTGACCTGGCGGGGGAACATTCTAGCCCCATTGATCCGGCGGATCCCCCGGGAGCTGGGGAAGTTCTGAACCTCTTCCGAACCATCGATCAAGAAGTACTCTATGGCGCTGTTTCTCCTGAGAATGCGGCCGCCCGTTTCATGAAAGAAGCCAATACCGTGCTGGGGAGAAATCGATAACTAGCGTTTATACGGTTATAAGCGTTCTTTAGGGCAAAAAGTTGTACATAAATATGAACCGGCCGTTGGTGACGGACAATCACCAACGGCCGGTTTAAAATAAAAGGGAGGGGGTTGTCAACAATGGCAACGATGCCTGATTTAAAATATACTTTTGATCATCGTAAGCAACGGGCTAAGCTTTGGAACCAAATTGCTGGTTATCTGTTCATTTCGCCCTGGCTCATTGGTTTTTTTGGTTTTACGCTAATCCCCATCTTAGCTTCATTATATTTTTCTTTTACCCGTTACGATCTATTCTCGGCTCCGAAATTTACCGGCTTATCCAACTTTGCCCAGATGCTGGCGGATCCGGTCTTCTGGAAATCTATGTCCGTTACTTTCTATTATGCGCTAGTCTCTGTCCCGCTCCGATTAATCTTCGCCCTGATAGTGGCGATGCTTTTTCACCGGAAAGCAAAGTTCCTCCGGTTTTACCAGACCGTTTACTATCTGCCATCGGTTGTCGGCGGCAGTATTGCGGTGGCGGTCATGTGGCGCCGCTTATTTATGGCCGATGGCGCGCTCAATGCAGCCCTGGGTTTTCTAGGGATCCACACAACAACATCCTGGATCGGGAACCCCCGGACGGCGATCTGGACATTAATTATCTTGGCTGTGTGGCAGTTCGGTTCCTCCATGCTCATTTTTCTGGCCGGTCTCAAGCAGATCCCAGACAGCTATTATGAAGCGGCGGAGATTGATGGTGCTAATGGGCGACAGAAGTTTTTTAAGATTACAATCCCTCATCTCACCTCCGTAATTCTTTTCAATCTGGTGATGCAACTAATTAATGGTTTTACCGTTTTTACCCAAGCGTATGTGGTGTCCGGCGGGACCGGGGATCCGATGAACAGTACTTTGGTTTATGCGCTCTATGTCTACAAAAAAGCGTTTGAGTATAACCAGATGGGTTACGGTTCGGCCATGGCTTGGGTGATGGTAGTGATTATCGGCCTTTTAACCGCCTTGATCTTTAAATCCTCAGCTTTTTGGGTGTATTATGAGACAAAGGAGGAGTCCCGATGAGGAAAAAAGAACTTAAACGGTTGAAAGGAATAGTTTATCATCTGTTTGTCATAGCGTTGGGTTTTGTGATGCTGTATCCGATTTTATGGATGGTCGCTAGTTCCTTTAAACCAAATGCCGAAATTTTTGGCACCGCCTCCTTAATTCCAAAAACAATCAAACTTGATAACTACGTTAATGGTTGGAAAGGAGTTGGGGGAGTCCCCTTTGTTGTTTTCTTCCGTAATTCCTTTTTCTATGTAATTTTAGCCACCATCGGGACAGTTTTTTCCTCGGCAATTGTGGCTTATGGCTTTGCCCGTAATCAGTTTATTGGACGCCGCTTCTGGTTTGTTTGTATGCTGCTCACCATGATGCTCCCGTACCAAGTGGTGATGATTCCACAGTTTATTATCTTCTTCAAACTAGGATGGGTAAACTCGTTTAAACCATTGATCATTCCCATGTACACCGGGCAACCTTTTTTTATCTTTCTGATGATGCAGTTTATCCGCGGGTTACCGATTGAGCTTGATGAATCAGCCAAGATCGACGGGTGTAACCGGTGGCAGATCTTTACCCGGATTATCTTTCCGCTGATTACACCCGCACTGATTACTTCGACCATCTTCCAGTTTTATTGGAAATGGGATGACTTTATCGGACCACTCCTCTTCTTAAACTCGCCCAAACTCTATACCGTCTCGCTAGCCCTGCGAATGTTCTCGGATCCAATGACGTCCACCGATTGGGGAGCCATTTTCGCGATGGGAACCTTATCCTTACTCCCAATCCTCTTCGTCTTTTTGCTCTTCCAGAAACACTTGGTGGCCGGGATCAGCACCGCCGGGATCAAAGGATAGATGATAAAGGATTAGTAGCTTAAGTCAATAAAGATAAATAGGGTGATCATGATGGGCAATAGTTATTTGGCCATTGACCTTGGCGCTTCCAGTGGACGGCATATCTTAGGGACACTCAAAGCGGGGCG
>DOID01000170.1:6305-7120 GCA_003511465.1 Bacillota bacterium
AGTTTGGGGAGAAAACCGGTTTCTCTTGCCATAGATACCTGGGGTGTGGATTTCGTGCTTTTGGATGAAGATGATCAAAAAGTGGGGGACACGGTAGCTTATCGTGACCACCGGACGGATGGGATGGACCAGGAGATAAGCAAAGTCATCAGCGAAGAAGAGCTCTACTCCCAAACTGGGATCCAAAAGCAGATTTTTAATACGATCTATCAATTAAAAGCAGTGCAATTAAAAGAACAGGGCTGGTTGGAACAGGCGGAACGTTTCCTGATGATCCCAGAGTACTTTAATTTCCTATTAAGCGGCGTGAAGCTAAATGAGTACACCAATGCGACCACGACAGGCTTGGTGAATGCAAAGGCGAAAACTTGGCATCGCGGGCTGATTGAGCTTCTCGGCCTTAAGCAATCCCTCTTCAGTGAACTGCACCTTCCAAAAACCTCCGTGGGCTATTTGCGCCCAACCATCGCTGAACAAATTGGTTTCAACTGTGAAGTCGTCCTTCCGCCGACCCATGACACGGCGTCGGCGGTTTTAGCGACGCCAATTATGGAGAAGGATGCTCTTTATATCAGCTCCGGGACCTGGTCATTGATGGGAGTAGAGAATAAAGCGCCCGATTGTAGTGAAAAAAGCCGGCAGGCGAACTTTTCCAATGAAGGTGGCTATGATTACCGCTTTCGTTATCTAAAAAACATTATGGGGTTATGGATTATCCAAAGGGTGAAGCAAGAATTGGGCGACCGCTATTCTTTTTCAAAACTTTGTACGTTAGCGGCTAAAGAGCGATCGCCCGCTTTAATTGATGTGAATGA
>DOID01000170.1:7265-10416 GCA_003511465.1 Bacillota bacterium
GAGACCGCACAACCCCTCCCGACGACGGTCGGCGAAATTGCCTCTTGCGTCTACCATAGTCTGGCGCAAAGTTACCGTGAGGCGGTAACGGAACTGGAAGACCTGATTGGTCTACCCATTAAGACGATCCACATCGTTGGTGGGGGATCCCAGGCGGATTATTTAAATGATCTAACGGCCAGGTATACTGGGAAACAGGTCATTGTCGGTCCGGTTGAAGCAACTGCACTAGGTAACATTCTTTCCCAAATGCTGAAAGCAGGCGACTTTTCGACTCTAGAAGAAGCGCGGTACGCTGTTCTAAACTCATTTCCGATCACAAAATGGTAAACATATGGATTAAGCGCGCAAAGGTAGCAACGCAAAAAGCTTTAAATGGAGTGGGGGGGGGACCATTGATGGTGTTAGCAGCGGAATTTATGAAGGGCTTTATTCGAATGGCCGATGACGGTTGCCGTCAAGGTTGGCATGAACGTAATGGTGGTAATCTTAGCTACCGTCTCAAACCGGAAGAAGTGGACGCCATAAAACCGAATATGACACCGGCAGGCCACTTTATTAAAATCGGGGTTAAAGCGGAAAACTTGGCCGGAGAGTATTTTCTAGTCACGGGAAGCGGGAAATATTTCCGGAATATCGCGGCAGCGCCCCAAGATAATTTGGGCATTGTTGAGCTTGATCAGCAGGGGGAGGGGTATCGGATCGTTTGGGGCCTAGAAAAAGGCGCTGTACCCACCAGCGAATTTCCAACCCATATCATGAATCATCGCGTAAAAAAAGCCGTGACCAAAGGTGAATACCGGGTGATCTATCATGCACATACCCCAAGCATCATTGCGCTTACCTATGTCCTACCATTGACGGATAAAGAATTCAGCCGTGTTTTATGGACGATGGCCACCGAGTGTCCGATCGTTTTTCCCGATGGGGTAGGGGTCGTGCCGTGGATGGTTCCGGGCGGCAGCAAGATCGCCCTTGCCACCTGCGAATTGATGGAAAAACATGATGTAGCCATCTGGGCCCACCACGGAATGTTCTGCGCTGGTCCCGATTTTGATACAACTTATGGGTTGATGGATACCGTAGAAAAAGCCGCCGATATTTATCTGCGCGCAATGAGCTGTGGCCAAGGGATTAGACAGACCATTTCCACGGATAATTTACGGGAAATTGCTTCCGCATTTCATGTTAAGCTACGGGAAGAATTTTTGGACTAATATATAATCTCAATCTCGAATACGGTTGGCCATAATTTCCCGGTCACGAATAACCGGTCTTCCAGCTCGTCATAGGCAATCCCGTTCAAAACGTCGACGGTATGGCCGCGATGGGTGCTGGGATCCAAAAGGCCGGATAAATCTAGCCAAGCAGTGACTTGGCCGGTGTTAGGGTCAATGATGGCGATCTGGTCGGTGAGCCAGACATTGGCGAAAAGCTTTCCTTTGATGAATTCCAGCTCATTTAGGTGGGAAACTGGCCGCTTGCCACTTTTGACTTCCAGCTTTTTCACGGGGGCAAAGGTTTCGGGGTCAAGGAAAGTAAGGGTTGCAGAACCGTCGCTCATGATTAAATGGGTTCCGTCATAAGTCAGCCCCCATCCTTCGGTATCGTAGGTAAAGGTCTCCAGAAGGGAAAAGGTGGTCGCATCATAAACGAAGCCCATGTGCTCCCGCCAGGTTAGTTGAATAATCCGGTCGTTACAGAAGGAGATTCCTTCGCCAAAATAGGCTTCGGGTAGCTTAGTTATTTTCAACACTGTTCCGTCGGTCGGGTCGACTTGCCGGAGGGACGAGCAACCGTGTAAACCGGTTCCTTCGTAAAAAAAGCCGTCCTTATAGACTAAGCCCTGGGTAAAAGCCTGCGGATCATGGGGATAGCTCTGAACGATTCGATAGGAATAATTAACTGGTGGGGAAGGGGAGAGGTGACTGGACGCAATAGTTAGCTGATCCGAAGGAATGAAAAGCAATAATAGAACCAGAGAATAAAGAAGGTTTTTGCGCATAAACAACGACTCCTCTTGGGAAACGATTTTCCACTAAGCTGATTATTCTATATTAATTCGTGGTGAGTAGGGAGATAATCCTTTTACTTACGTACTTTTTTGGTTTAGCCATCTAGAGCCTTTATGGGAAAATATGCGGGAACTTTAGAGGTGACCCAAGACATTAAGGAGATCCAGGAAATCACCGGTGAAAAGCGATTGTTAGAAGAGGAGTAGGGGACAGGAAGGAATTCTTAGCCATTGGTGGAAACACCACCATAAAGGCATTTTGTGCCTTCCTTTGCTAAAGAAAGATTAAGCTAAAAAGGATGAATACGGAGTGAGTCCATGGAAGCCAGCCACCAGAAGAATTTGGTTGACCAAGAGTTTCCCTTTAATCTAATGATTACTGATATTGCGGAATTCCCCCCGCACTGGCATAAAGAGATCGAGATTATCTATGTCTTAGAGGGTATATTGGATCTTGGTCTGAATAATCAAGTCTATACGATGGAACCTGGAGATATTCTCATGGTGGGAATGGGAGATGTTCATTATTTCTTGCCCCGTCCGCAAAAGAGCAAACGGGTTATTGTGCAATTTGACTTATCAATGGTGGAGCATGTCTCCGACTCGTTTCAGGATCGTAGGTTCAAAACACCTTTAATCAAGAACGCCCGCGTTCATGACCAAGCTAGACAGGAACAGGCCCACCGTCTCTTGGAAGAACAGATCCTTATTTTGGATCAAGAGTACCGGCAAAAGGCGGAGGGGTATAAGTTGGCTGTGATGGCTAGGTTATATGATTTGGTGACTGTTTTTCTACGCCACCTCCCTTTGGAAAAGATCTCTCCTTTAGAAAAGAGTAAACATCGGAAGAAGCTGGATCGGTTGGAACAGGTATTTAAGTTTGTCGAGGAGAATTACGCCCGGCCTTTGACCCTTAGGGAAGTAGCGGAGGTCGCCAACTTTAGTGTTTACCATTTTACCAGATTTTTTAAAGACATCACCGGGATGACCTTTCTACAATACCTCAATAGCTACAGAATTTCTAAGGCCGTTAATGATTTGGCCAAGAGTGAAGACCCCATTACGGAGGTGGCTTTTAGGTCGGGATTCGAGAGCATCAAAACCTTTAATCGCGTTTTTAAGCAATTAAAAGGCTGC
>DOID01000170.1:10473-12357 GCA_003511465.1 Bacillota bacterium
GGAATACAAGAAAAAGATCAGTTCTTAAAATAAAGCAAGACTCACCCCAAAACAAAATAAGACTAACAAAAGTAGATTAAAGTAGATATAGATTGTTAAAAAGCAATTATTGAGAAGTGATTAGCAATCCCTGACAAGACCGGTCAGGGTTTTTATTATAGACTAGGAGCAGAGGATACGAAGAGGTGAGGAAGGAATGAAGACGGGGTATATCAATTTTGAGGTAGCAATCTTTTTTACCATCAGAGATGTGGAGGAAGCGGCTTCCGACCAAAAGCTGCTTGAGGAGAAATTAAACTTTACACAAAAACACCTGAAATTCGGTAAGGTTTATCTAGAAACTTACCGTGGTAATCATTTGATTGAAAAAGAGAAGATTTTAAGGATCAAGCAGTTTTTTGAGGATAGAGGGGTGAAGGTCTCCGGGGCGTTGACCACTTCAGTTTATGGTAATTGGGAATTCAAGACTTTCTGTTATACAAATAAAGGGCATTTAGAAGAATTACAAGAAGTGGTCAGATTCACTGCGGAAATCTTCGACGAGATCATCTTGGATGACTTCTACTTCACGAACTGTAAATGTGAGTCCTGTATTGCGGCCAAAGGAGACAAGACCTGGTCGCGGTTTAGAACAGAGTTGCTTCAGGAAGTTTCTGAAGAAATCGTGATGAAGACCGCCAAAGAGGCAAATCCCAATGTAAACATGATCATCAAGTACCCCAATTGGTATGACGATTATCAAAGCACCGGTTATAATCTGGAGGCGGGACCCAAGACCTTTGATCTAATATACACCGGCACAGAAACCAGAAATCCTCAATATACCCAGCAAAATTTACAACGGTATATCAGCTATTTTCTCATGCGGTATCTGGAAAATGTGAAACCCGGGAAGAACGGAGGCGGCTGGTTTGACACCTTCGATTGTCTTTATAACATGGGTTCCTATGTGGAGCAGGCCTATTTGACCTTGTTTGCCAAGGGGAGAGAGGTCACGTTGTTCTGCGCCGGGCTCTTGATGTCCAGAGGCAGTATCTTTGTTCCTCTGGCCGGTTATGTATTTGAACAGGTTGATAAATTCCTGGGTCAGCTCGGCGACCCGGTGGGTGTTCCCTGTTATAAGCCATACCACTCCAAGGGCGAGAATTACCTCCATGGATATCTTGGCATGCTCGGGATCCCCTTGGAGCCGAAACCGGAGTTTTCCTCTTCTGGTAATGTGCTCTTCCTCACAGAAAGCGCTGCCCAGGACGGGCAAATTGTAGAGAAGATTAAGGAACGGTTGCAGGCGGGCAAGAAGGTCATTATCACCTCCGGACTGCTTCGGGAGTTACAGGAGGCAGGACGCCCTGGAGAAAAAGCAAACGTCGGCGTCGGCACCATCGAAGAGATCGCGGAGGTCAGGTATACAGATAAGAAAGCGGCAGTCAAGGAATTTGCTTATCCCATGTATGAGTGCTCTTTTGCCAACTACGCTCAGGGAGCGAAGGAGGTGCTCATTCCGCAGATCGAATACAGTACCAACGATACCTGGCAGGTCATTGTGGGGTTCAGTGAGAACAACAGTTTTCCTCTATTGTTAGAAGCCAAATACGCCAAGGGGTCCATGTATATTCTGACGGTTCCGGAAAACCCGGGCGATCTCTATAACTTGCCGGAGGAGGTCATAAATAAACTACGGCAGGTCTTTACGGCTGACTTTGATCTGCACATTGAGGGCTCGGCAAATCTAGGACTTTTTCTCTATGACAACAATACCTTTATTGTTGAATCATTTCTACCCTATTTTGCCGACGGGCGGGTTGTTCTGAACCGCCCTGGGGCGGAACTGACCGACCTGGTAACTGGAGAGAAGATTAATGGGAATACCTGTGGAGAAGAGAC
>DOID01000170.1:12428-15233 GCA_003511465.1 Bacillota bacterium
GTGTTTACGCTGAAACTAGAACCCACTACCTATCGGGTGCTTAGGTACGATTAGTTTTTGCTTTTGTGTTTATTATATGTTCAAGGCGGCCTGGCTTGTCACAGGTTGCTTTGATTGAGGAGAGACCTGAGTGTTGAATCATAAGAAAAGTTTAGCTTTGGCTGACACGTCCTATAAGATCAAGCGTTTTTTTCAGGGCACGGTTTTCCCCAAATTAATCTCTGACAGTGAGTTTTATAAGACCGTTTTTCGGCTGGCGTTACCTGTTACCTTGCAGAGTTTTATTATGGCTTCCCTCCACATGGTCGATAATATAATGGTGGGACAATTGGGGGAAACCCCCATTGCTGCGGTGGGCCTCAGTAATCAGGTCTATTTTAATCTGCATCTATATATAAACGCTGTAGCCGGTTCGTGCTCGATCTTTATCTCCCAGTTCTGGGGTAAAAAGGATCGGGTAAATATTCGCAGGATCTTGGGTTTAGGATTGATTGTGAATTTCGTCTCTGCTTTCCTATTTTTCCTGGCGGGTGCGCTTATCCCCGAAAAAATTCTGGCTCTTTTCTCTGATGACCCGGAATTGCTCAGCATCGGCGTAGATTATCTCAGGATTACCTCTTTCAGTTACGTAATGATGGCTATTACTGCTACATATTCAGCGGCGCTACGGAGTATGGAAGAGGTTAAATTACCGATGCGCGCTAGTTTAATCGGGTTATCCACCAATGCGGTTCTGAATTATGTCCTGATCTTCGGCCACTTGGGCTTCCCGAAGTTGGGGGTGTCCGGGGCTGCTATTGGTACAGTAATCGCCCGCTTGGTAGAGATGGGAATCTTGCTTGCCGCCACCTATGGTTATAAGTATCTGAATATAGCCAAGTTTAAAGAGATGTTTCGCCTCCCTACAGATCTGGTGAAAAGGTATTTTAGGATGTCATCAGTTGTGGTGGCCAAGGACATGGTTTGGGCGATCGGGATGACGGTTTATATGGGCATCTATGGGAGAATGGGCACTGATGTAGTGGCGGTGATTAACATCACCAATACCATTCGTCAAATGGCCACGGTCTTCTTTATCGGTTTAGCCAACGCCTGCTTGATTATGGTCGGGAAGGAGATTGGCGCCGGAGATGAGGAGAAGGCCTATATCTACAGTGAAAGGTTTTTGCTGATGACCGTTATGATCGGTTTGTTCATGGGAGCCGTGGTCTTCGTCTTAAAAGACCTGCTGCTCTTGCCCTATAAAGTTTCTGCGGAGACAGCCACCGTTGCGGTGCGGGTTTTAACCGTCTTTTCGGTCATCCTTTTACCCTCAGTCTTTAATATGGTGGGGGTAGTGGGAGTCTTGCGCAGCGGTGGGGATGCGACCTTTTGTTTGATTATGGATACCATCGCCGTCTACATAATTGGCTTACCATTGGCCTATCTGGGCGGTTTGGTTTGGGGTTTGCCCATCTACTGGGTTTTTGCCCTCATTAATATTCAGGAATTCTATAAAATGTTCTCTGTGATCAAGCGCTTTATCACGAGAAAGTGGATTAATAATTTAGTGAAGGATGTCGCATAGAACATAATAACTTGTTTACTTCCTTTTATTTACCGGGGCATCGAACCGGAACGAACGGAAACCCTTAATTTGGTCCAAGTTTCGCTGGAACTGGCTTACCACTACCGTGCGGGTAGGGTAGGGGGGATAAAAAAGAGGAGCTTCAGCTCCTCTTTTTTACTTAGCGTCTGTCTACCAATTAAACGATGCTTCTAATTTATTCGCGTCTAAGGGGGAGATAAATCCTTTACCTGCGGTGCAAATCCTCAATAATCTCTTCTTAAAAACGGGATCACCGCTCCGCCTAAAGTATTGTCGAAGAGATCGTTGCGGATTTTAAAGCCGGACAAGCGGAAGTATTAGTTTTTTGGCGTAAATCAGATCGAACATAAAATCTGGACTATACCCGGCGACTTGAGTATGGAATTCCTGATGGAACCGGATAAGTTTTCGGTCCAAAATATTGATTTGTTCATCCCAAAACTGGTTAATTGTTTTCATGTCCATCAGTTCGATCTGTGCGGCCAACTCAGCCGTTAAGTTTTTTTCCGTCGTCTTAATTGTGGTTCCGATCATCATTTTTGCCCCCAATTCTTCATTCTTCACATAATATGTATTATAGGACGTTATAAAACTGTTTGTTTTACACTCAAAACACAATTTGTCCTTTAAGTTTTAAGATTAAATGGTTCATTCAAACAACATTTCTTCACTAAACGAATTTTCCGGGAAATATAAAACCCAAGTCCTCTATTAATTAAATACCGCTATTCTCCTTCTACCTACCCAAAAGTATTTTATCTGTTTAACCTATCCATTCATTATTTTACCGGATTTGTCTACAGTGTGCATAATGCAAACAATTATGAAAAAGCAGGAAAACACCGCGTAATGGCGAATAAATTGAATAAATATTGGGATTTATATTATATCCTACTTATTAGAAAGGAGGGGTTTACAAATTACCATTTTAACCAAAGGAAAATGATTAAAAGGAAGTGAAAAAATGAACAGAAGAAGATTGCTTTGCATCTTATTAATTTTGGCTATGGTAACCCTTCTGTTTACTGGTTGTGGCAAAGATAAGTCCCCAGGTATCGACCCTGACATCCTCGAAGGCACTTGGCGCTGGATAGAGGAAATAAAGACCGTAACATTTTCAGATCCGGATCTGCCCGAGGAGGAACCAGTAACAACACCTTATCCTCACAAAAGAGAAATAGATGTAGAGGAGGATGAGGATATTGATTTTTATGTGA
>DOID01000121.1:0-190 GCA_003511465.1 Bacillota bacterium
TGAATATGGCGTTGGCAGCGCTGCCATCCTGAGCACCATTGATAGCAACGAATTCCCCTTTAAATTAGGGGTAACATCTCCGCTAATTGGTCGAGTTTTACAGGACCGCAGCGCTGGAGTGGCCGGGGAAATGGGCGTTTTACCGCAGATGGTTAAAGTCACCTCCCAAGTCACTGCTGAGGATTCCGGC
>DOID01000121.1:453-17417 GCA_003511465.1 Bacillota bacterium
CTAATTTTACCTCCTTTCAACGGGAAAACCTTTTCTACGGCCGGGACATTGCTGCCATAGCTCTGCGGGAAGTCGGCGAGATGCTCCTGGTGTTGACTGAAAACGAATTTATCCACCCAGAACTGACCGAGGTTCAGGTCAGGGTGAAGGTTAATCCGGAACAACGGTACGCTCGAGTTACCGCAGTGGAAATCCCTAAGCAAGAGTTTGCACCGGGCGAAATAGTGACGCTAACCGTTAGTTTGCAACCTTTTCGGGGGGAAGTCGTCCAGATTCCGCTGGAGGTTGAATTACCCACAAGCCCGGGGAAATGGTTGATCATGGTTTACGGAAATGAGTATAGCCCTACCGTAGAGGAACAAGGGGAGCCCTCGGGGGAGCTTTATGCCCCAGAATTAGTACGGTCCTATTCCAGTTTGGAAGAGAAGTTGGGTGATTACCGGAAAAGGCCACAAAATAACCAGTTGGTAGCAGAATTGATCCCCGTTGACGAGGTGCCGGAAGTGTCACCGTTGGCGGATAATGGGGAAGTGGTCGAAGCGGAGCAGGGCTACCAAACGATCTCCACCGCTTATTTTGTCACAGGGGAAGAACAAATTCAGGTTGAAGTGGTGGCCCCGGAGGGGGAAGGAGCGCCGGAGCCGCCGACCATCCAAGCCTACCGTGACTACTGAATCTGATCGGGGCTTTAAAAATGGTACCTGGAAGTTGGGAACCAGCTTTCGTAAGATTACGTTGTAAATAATAGAGCAACACAAAAAAAGACGAAGCAACTAAGGAAGCAAGAAGGAGGGAACGGGGTTTGCAATTTGTAATGAGAAAAATCCGGTTCCTTCTGGTTTGTCTGATCCTTTTGATTGCGCTCAGTTTCTACTTGGGATTTAAAGTTTTACCGTCCACGGCGTCGGCTGACCGGATCAAAACTCTGGTAGAGCAGGAGATGTCACGATATTTCTCCGCTGAAGTAAAGATCAAAGAGGTGGGCCTCTTCTTTTTTTCTCCCGAGCTTCGAGAAGTCCAGATTCGGACCGCTGAGGGCGAACCGGCCTTGACGGCGGAAAAAATCAGAGTGGGGCTGGATTGGTTTAGACTCATGACCCAGCGTTCCTTCGAAAAAGGCTTACGCAATCTTGATGTGATGGGAACGACGGTCTGGTTGTGGGACACGCTTTCTCTTTTTGGCGGCAACCAAGGCGGGGAAGGGAAAGAAGGCGGAGGAAAGGTCCCGTCAATCACCATTAAACTTAATGATTGCCAGCTGATCATGGAGGAAGCCGGGAAAAATTGGACGTGGGGTAATTTTTATAACTTAAGCGGCTTAGTTGACCTGAGGAGTTTCCCTTTAATCCAGGTGGTGGGGGAAGGGAAAAGTTCGCTTGACCCGGAGGCCTCCGCGAAGGTAGAAGTAGCTTATGCCACCCAAAACAAGCAAGGGAAGCTCTTGATTAAAGCCGATACGGCAGCGGCGCCACTCTGGAGTGAAAAGGCTTTCCGTCTCCTCAAGTTTGATGATCAGCTTAAGGTAGTGGACGGGAAATTCAACGGAGAGCTTTCCCTCTTCATCCAAAACGGAAAGGTTAATGTTGATTCAACCCGGTTGTCTTTTGCGGATTCCCGGTGGGAAATTGACGCTTTACCTTACCCCGTTGAAAACCTAGACGCTAAGTTGCTGGTCTCCTCCACCGGGATTATGGTGCAAAACCTTCAAGGCAGTTACCGGGAAGGGCGGATCAGTCTTCATGGAAATCTGGCGACTGCTGCCCTTGGTCTTGACTTAAGCCTCTATGCCACCGGTTTGGACCCGGCAGACTGGACCAAATTAATCCCACAGTTGGAGCCATGGGAACCGACGGGACTGGTTGATTTAAACCTCCAGATTGGTGGGGAAATAAGTAGTCCCCGACTGGCGGGGGAAGTAAGGATGACGGACGGCCGGTTAACGCTTCCGGGTTCCCCCACTACGGTGGAGGAACTCTGTTTTTTGGCGCGTCTTTCCGATGATGGGGTGCAGCTTTCTTACGTAGAAGGGCGGATCGAGGACGCTCCTTTTTTGGTCCAAGGGCAGATCCGCGGGTTTCAAGATCCCACCCTCGACTTGCAAGGCGAAGTGAAACGCCTTCCGGTGGAATGGCTTTCTTCATCAGCCCTCGCGCTGAGCGACGGATGGTTGGATGCTTCCCTTCATGTGGACGGTCCACTAACCGCTCCGGAGATCAAGGGGGAGATTAGGGCCCGGCAATTGCAAGCAGAGGGAACAGCCCTCCGGGACTTGAACCTCGCCGGCGTTTACCAGTGGAACACCGATCACCTCCGGGTTGACCGGTTGGCAGCTTGCGCCCTTGACGGGCGGCTTACAGCCACCGGTGAGCTGATGAATCTGGTGAGCGGTGCGCCGTTTCTGCGGTTAGAAGCTAAGGCTGAAGGGGTTGACCTTGCCCAACTGCCAACGGATCAGTTTGGTGTAGAGCTGCCGACTATAACCGGCCGTGCCGGTTTGCAGTTGAGTCTGGAAGGCCCTCTTTCCGCACTGTCCGGCGCGGCAGAATTGAAGGTAAGCGCCGGCAGTGTCGACCGTTTTTCCTATGATCAGTTCCAACTTTTGTTTAGCGGAGACCATGATCGGCTTACAGTCCGTGGCACCCTGCAGGAAAAGGAAGGAACGCTGATCGCCACTGGTATGGTGCAACCCGGAACCGGTAGTTATGAAGGCGAGCTATTTCTCCGGGGGCTGACCATTGATGACCGGTTGTTACCCCAAGCCTTACCTGCTGTAAGCGGTAGTATTAACGGTTTGTTAGAAGTCAGGGGTAACTTTAACGACTTAGCTCACACCCAAGGCCAAGGATGGCTGGACGTCTACGATTTAATCCATAACGATCGGGAACTGGGGGTTATAAAACTTAAGGGCCAGGTTGACGACGGACGCTTGAATTTCAGTGATTCGTTTCTCCTCACCCCGGCTGGCCAAATCATGCTGACGGGGAGCGTTGATTGGCAGGATGAGCCTGTTTACGATATTACAGCCAGCGGTGAAGACTTGTTGTTCGAGGATTTGGCTGCTTTGTTTCCCGATTTTCCCCCGGTTGCCCTGGAGGGTTTGACTGCTTTTCGCCTGACCGCGACGGGCTGGGAAAAACCACAGCTTGCTGCAGAGGTTTCGATGGCGGGGATCGTCCTCAATGACTACTATGTAGGGGATGGAAGCGTGGATCTCCTCTGGCAAGACGGGGAAATCTGCTTTGATCAGCTTCAGATCGGCACAGCCCCGATGCAACTAAGGGGTATCGGCAAATTATGTGACAGTCAGGAATTGGATCTGGATGTAGCAGTAGAGGATTTTCCCCTTACGGCTTTAGAGCCGCTTTTGGGCCGATATCTTGACAACCAAGAATTTTTAGGGAAGATTGCCGGTAGTCTGACTGGGGAGGGCAGATTACGGGGGACTTTTCAAGAACCCATCTTTGAAGGCAACCTCAGCGTTACCCAGCCGGTGTTTGCCGGTTTTGCAGTGGATCGGATCGCCGGAGATCTTGTTTGGAAGGATCGGAAACTGTCCTTTAACGAAATGGTGGTCAGTCGAGGGCAAGAGGAGTTGACCGCTTACGGACTGGTTGATTGGACAGGGGCCGCACCTGACCTTGACCTTGGTTTAAAAATGGACCAGGCCGGACTGGCTGATTTGCTTTTGCTAACCGGACGGGCCCCCAACTTTCACTTGGACGGAGAAGTGACTGGTTATGTGCGGATTTTTGGTGCATTGGACCAGCCCCGGATCCGTTTAATTACGCAGATCGAAAAGGGGGAAATTAATGATTTTTCTCCTTTCAACGGCGAGCTGGATTTACAGATTTATGACGCGAAAATTACGGTTAACCGCTTATTGCTGGATGACGGTACGGGGGAATTCTTTGCCTCCGGCGTTTATATTCCCGGAACGCAGGTGGAGATCATTGCTGAAAGCAGAGACTTCCCGTTTAAACCATTGGTGGCATTAACTGGGCGGGCTGATTTGCCAACCGTCGGTCGGTTCAATCTGGATCTGGCGCTCACCACCACGTCCGAGGGGATGCAGGGCGAATTCGAAGCGCTCTTGAAGGACACGGCCTGGGGTAATATTAACGTTGCTTCGCTGGGACTGAATGGTCAGATCACCGATGACCTAGTTTTCCTGGAAGCGGAGGATTTAGGAGCCAACCGTTTATCAATGCAGGGGTCTTTTCCGTTGAATCCGGCGTGGTTTGGCCCGCTCCAGTTACCGACAAGTTGGCCCCATCGGTTTAGCCAAATTGATCTGGGGATTTCGGCAGAGAAGATGGAGGCCAGTGCCTTAAATGCGTTTTTCAAAGAACCGCAAATTACCGGGGGAACCATTGATGGGCTCATTTCGCTGAATGGTACTTGGCGGAATCCGTATCTCGTCGGTCTGTTGGAGATTACCAACGGGCGGGGGAGAGTCGCGGCCTTGCCGACCGAAGTGAGGGATGTGAACGGGCTCCTTTCCATTTCCCCTCAAGGGTTGGAGTTTAGGGGGTTAAACAACAGAGAAGGAAGTTACCTTGAGGGCCGGCTAGGAAACGGACGGTTCCGTTTGGGCGGCAGGGTGATCATGGATGGACTTAAACTTGAAGCCTTTGCCTTGCGCTTAACGGGGGACAATCTTTATTTAGCCCCATCCTTCTTTGACGGACTGGTCGGCGGGGAACTGGCTTTAACTGGTCCTTTCACCCAACCGATGCTGCAAGGGAAGGTCACTGTACGTAAGGCCCGGATTGAGCTCCCCGAAGGGGGCGGACCGGCGCTTCCCTTTGATCTGAATTTAGATCTGGCGTGTGAAGCCGCCAATGATGTTTACTTTCGGATGTATGGCATGACCTATATTCCCTTTAACGGCAGCATCCACGTGGGTGGTTCCCTCCGCAAGCCGGAGTTGGATGGGAAGCTTAATTCAACCCGCGGCTGGGTGAATATTTTGGGTGATACCTTCCGGATTAAAAACTTGACTGCGGAATTTCGTCCCGATTATAAACTATATCCCTACTTGGATCTGGAAGCCACCCGTAATTTGGCGGGAACAGAGGTGACCATTAGTACGGCTGGGTGGTCGGGAGAGCTGGAGAATTTGGTGATTAACCCCAGTTCCAATCCGCCGAAAAGTCGGGAAGAAATCTTAAAACTCCTGAACTGGCCGGAGAAGATCGAGGATGGTACGCTTACCTTCGCCAATGTCTTTCGGGAGAACATTAATATGGTGGGAGATCTTTTTATTGGCCGTGTTCTCGACGAGTTTCGCAGTATTATGCCTATTGATTTTCTTACGTTGGAACAAGACCGGCAGGAAGGATCTTTCTGGATGAACATGGGTAAATCCTTAAGTGAAGATTTATATCTCTCTTACAGTAGGAATTTATCCTCTTATGCAGAACAGGTTTGGAATCTCGAATGGAAGCTTGTCCCCAACTTTTCCTTGCTGGGGGATTACTCGGCGGCGGACGGACTCCGCTGGCAATTTCAGTATAATTTGCGTTTTTAAAGCATGATCCGCATTTTTCTCCAAATTTACCGGAAAAGTTTGTCCGTAGCGAGCAGGGAAAGATCTATTCAATCACGAATTGTTTTACAATGATCAGTGTTCTTAGATTGCTTCCCTAATGGGCTTTTTGCACCGCAAAAAGCTTTAGTCCAAACAAAAAGGAGGCCATTTTGGTGAAGAGGATCTTCAAATTCTCATTTATACTTTTGATCACAATATTCGTTGGTATGATGTCTTGCAGACCAGCGCTGGCCGTAGGAGAGATGGTTCTATCGGTCGAAGTAATTGGTAACGAGCAGGTAAAAGAGGAACAAATTCTCCGGGCCATTACCAATACACGTTTAGGGGAACCTTTAGACCAACAAACGGTGCTCAAGGACCAACAAGCGATTATGAATCTTGGCTATTTCGCACTGGTGGAGCCCTATGCCGAAGAATTTTTAGGTGGCCTTAAAGTGGTCTTCCGGGTAGTGGAAAATCCAGTTATTAAGCGGTTTGACATTAAAGGGCTGGAGCGAATCACTACCGAGGAAGTTCTCCCCTTTTTCCTCCAAAAACCGGGTGATGTTTTTAACTTTGTAACCATGATGAATGACCTGGTGATGGCACAACAGTATTTCAATGAACACTTGGGTCTATTGATCCCGCCTTTTAGCGGCAGCGCCAAGGAGATTGATGACCTGATTGCCATTGATGGGGACGGAGTCGTCACGCTCCAACTCTACGAAGCGCGCTTAGGCCAAATTCGCTATCAAGGGTTGGAAAAGACGAAGGAATTTGTCGTTGCGCGGGAGATGAGTTTAGAAGAAGGGGAGATTCTGGACCTTAATGTTTTACGGGAAGATGTCCAGCAGATCGCCAGATTGCAGTTGTTTGAAGACATTAGCTCGCGGCTCCAACCAACCGGTGAGACCGGAGTGATGGATCTGATTATGGAGTTTAAAGAAGGGGAGAACCGTAACCTGACTTTTGGGGTCACCTATACGCCGGTGGATAATACGCTCCTGGGTAGTTTTGGGATCATGGATCCTAATCTAATGGGTCTTGGACAAAAACTCTCGTTTAATATGGAGATCAATCCGAATAGTGTTTTTAATTTTAATTTCGAGTTTCAGGAACCATGGTTAGGTAAGAGCCAAACTTCATTAGGGCTTAAACTCTATTCCAACCACACACTTGACCTGTCGTCGAAGGATTTAAGTAATGGTGTATTCTCCGGAGAAGAAAAGTCTGATAACAAATACACCTATGATTATAATGAGAAGAAAACCGGGTTAAACTTGACCCTTGGTCGGCCATTAAACCGCCATTTACGGGTAGACACCTCCTTCCGGATGGAACGGGTGACCATCGACCCGCAGGATTGGGTGGCCTCCAGTGGGAACACGTACAAAAATGAAGAAGACGTAGAAATCAAGAAAGAGGATGATTATCCCTCCACCTCCCTTTTAGGTCTGAAAGAAGAGTATTGGGATAATAGCCTCGGGGCTGGGTTGACTTACAATAAGTTACTGTACACTGGAGCTTATACCACCGGTGGTTACAGCGCCAATCTTGGTTTTAACCTCCACGGGGGAGTGTTTGGCGGTAAGTATGATTACCAGCGGCTCTATGGTGAAATTAAGCAGTTCCACTCACCCTTTAAAAATACGACCCTGGGTTACCGGGTGATGGGTGGGAAGCTCCTGGGTGAGATTCCGGATTCCTCCAAACTCTACCTTGGCGGGGAGTTATCACTCCGGGGTTACGATATCCGGCATATCTCCGGGGAGCAGCAAGCCTTGGCCAATTTTGAGCTCAGGCAACGGATTCCGAATGTGGAAAACCTGGAAGCTGTACTCTTCTATGATGTGGGTACGGTTGATTTTGAGGAGTACTACCAGAGTTATGGTGTTGGTTTCCGTTATAACATCCCGATCCTTGGTCAACTCCGTTTTGATTTTGGTTGGACGCCGGAAGGAGGAAAACCCAAGTTTAATTTCTTCTTTGGCGAGATGTTTTAGAAAGTGATAAAGGTAGTTATGAAATCCCCATATAAAAGGAGAGGTTTGCTGATGAAATTACAGGTGGTCAAAAAGTTACTACCGGTTGTGTTGTTAATCGGCCTAGCGTTTGCCATCACCGGATTAGTGGCGGCCAGCGGCGGCTCAACGGTGGGTTATGTGGATATGCAACGGATTCAACAGGAACTACCGGCCTTCCAAGAGTTACAGGATTTGTTACAACGAAAGAATGCCGAGTTTAACTCTTTCGGGAGTTATCTCCAAACGCAACAAAACAACGAATTTACCGCTCTGGAAAAGGAGAAAGAGGCTGAGAGTAAAGGGAAGTCTGAAGCCGAACGGAAAGCGATTGACGCTAAATACCAGGAGAAGGCTGTAGGTATTGCGAAAAACTACCAAAGTAAGTTGGAGGCTGAGAATAACCGGTTGTCAGCGGAAATTCAAGGCCAGCACGATGAGATCATGGCGACGATTAACAAAACACTGGAATCAATCGCCAAAAAAGAAGGCTACGCCATCATTCTAGAGAAAAATGTAGTTTACTACGGTGGGGAAGATGTAACCGACCAAGTGATCGAAGCTTTACAGAAGGATAAAAAGTAAGCATTTTAGCGATTATTAAAACAGCGGTGAACGGTAGCATGAAGAAGGTAAACATGAGCGCTCTCTTGAAAAAAATCTTTATTTCGCTGGCGATCATCGTCTGCCTTGTTGTGGTCGGGTTTTGGCTTGATCGTACTTCCTCTAAGGTGGCAGCGCCGGAAGGGGAAAGGGAGACTGTGCTCGCACCGGAGCTCGAGTGGGGGTCGTATGGTCGTTTTATCCAGGAAATGCAGAATTTACGCCAAAAAGTCCAGTGGCAGTTGGAAATACCAGGCCAGGTAAGTAGTGTTCCTCCATCGGAGGGAAAGGGTTTGTCCACAGCAACGGTGGACGAAGCTTTACGGCTGGAATTTGACCAGCGTCAGGCCTTGCTTGCCGACGAGCTTAGATTACGACGTCGTCTGCTTGAGATGAAGATTGATAATCAGGTCAAGCAGAAACAAAATCAGAACGATTACCGGATAAAGCAGTCTTTGGAGGAAAAAAGCCGGCAACAGGCTGCCGCATTGGCTGATTTTCAACAGCAAAAAGAGAAAGAATATTCATCAAAACTAGCTACTTTATATTTTCAGCTGGAGCTGCCAGAGCTAGCCTTGGATGAAAGAACACGTTTGCTGACGAAAATTACCGCGCTAAAACAGGAATTAGCGGAGGCGATTAACCAAAAATCGGCGGCTCTCAAGCTAGAGGAAGAGCAGTTCGCGACTGCGCAGCGACAAGCGGCCACTGCGGAGCTGGCAGCATACCGGAAAAAGCTTGAAATTGAGGGAGAAGCGGAGTTTCGCCGTGAACAACAAGAGCTTAAAGCGGAGTTTAGCGGCGAGTAAAATAGATTTAAGGAGGAGATGAGCAAATGGCGACTTTAGAAGAATTAGCGTCGCTGGTAAAAGGGAAGGTTGTTGGGGAGAAGGATCTTGAGATCACCGGAGTTTCCGGGTTAGATACTGCCCAACCGGGGGAGCTCTCGTTGATTGCGGCGGCGAAAGTTATTCCCGTCGCCCGCACAAGTAAGGCTGCGGCTTTTATCTTCCCTTCTAATTTAAGAGAGTTTAAATTTAAGGGGATTGAGGTTGATAATCCACGCCTGGCTTTTGCGGAAATTCTGTGGCACTTCCACCCCAAGAAGACCTATCCGGAAGGCATACACCCTTCAGCGGTGGTAGGGGCCGATTTTAAGCAGGGCGTCGGCTGCCACATCGCTCCCTTAGTTTCCATTGGGGGGTGCGTGAAATTTGGCGAACGGGTAGTGATCCACCCGGGAGTGGTGATTCAGGATGAGGTCGAGATCGGCGATGATACAGAGATCAAACCCAATGTGGTTATTTGTTCCGGCACCAAGATCGGAAAACGGGTAATTATCCAACCGGGAACGGTGATTGGTGGCGACGGATTTGGTTTCGAGCGCAACAATCAAGGGAAACACTTTAAAGTGCCGCAAGTTGGTGGTGTGGTGATCGAGGATGATGTGGAACTCGGGTCCAATGTAACAATTGACCGTGCAACGACCGGTCAGACGGTAATTGGTGCCGGCACCAAGATCGATAACTTGGTTCAAATTGGGCACAATGTGGAGATCGGCAAGGATAATATTATGGTCGCGATGACCGGAATTGCCGGTAGTACTAAGGTGGGAGACCGGGTAACCCTGGCTGGACAAGCAGGGATTAACGGTCATATTACGATTGGGGATGATACGGTCGTTTTTGCCCGGGGAATGGTAATCAGCAGTCTCCCAGCGAATTCTGTTGTTTCCGGACAACCGGCGCGACCTCATGGTGAAGATATGCGCATTCAAGCGGCCACCGGTAAATTACCCGAATTATTGCGCACCATTCGGCAACTGGAAAAACGCGTCGCCGAATTAGAAGGCAAACTAAACTGAAAAGATATAAAATCGCAGAGATTAAGAATACTTTACCAATAAATTCAAGTCAGCGGAGAACACCATTCTCCCCCGCTAGGTAATCGCTTACGCCAGCTACCTTAATGCCACGAAGTGATTTTATATCAAGGCTGAGAAAGTCGACAGACTGATATTTTCTTAGGTAAAGGTTTCCAAAGGGAAAGAACCCGGGTGGTTTTGTGCGCTTGATGTAGAAAACTAAACGGGTTTTCTGTTATTTAAGTTCTTACGGAACTGGGGCGTTTACAGCTAAAGGGGTTCAAAGCGCATGAGGATTATCAACCGGTATCTGCTAAGTGAATATCTAACACAGTTTCTTTTTTGTACCGCCGGTTTTCTGGTTTTGCTGGTTGGTAATTTTCTTTTTGAAATCTCTAATTTCTTGGTGGATAAACGGGCTTCGTTCAGCGTCATCTGCTTGCTGGTTTACTATCAAATCCCCTATATTTTAATGGATGTTTTTCCGGCGGCGGTCCTCTTTGGCGTCTTCTTGAGTTTGGGCCGGTTCGCCCGGGAACGGGAACTGGATGTTTTGCGAACTGCTGGTTGTAGCTTTCCAGCCTTGGCGGGTCCGCTCTTGGGTGTGACTTTTCTGCTCTGTATTGGGGCTTTTTACTTTAACGATCTGGTAGTTCCGGCGGCTAATTATCGGTATGAACAAGAAATCAGAAGAATTGTCTACAAAGATTTTATCCCTTTTATCCAAGAGAATGTGGTGTTTAAAGGGCCTGACAACCGTTTTTTTTATTTGCGCCGCGTCAACGAGCGGGACCAAACCATAGAGGGCGTTCTGATCTATCAGAATGATGATGGACAGCGCTTTCCTCGGTTGATTACGGCTGCTTCCGGGCGGATTGAAGAACAGTTTTGGCACTTGAAATCCGGTAGCTATTACGAACTTGATCAAGACGGGTACATAACAACCGTTGCTGGTTTCACCGAATTAGTGGAGGATGTGGGGGAAGACCTCAGTATATTTCTGGGACAGAGTAAAGGCGTGGAAGAGATGAGTCGGGCCGAATTGAGAGCCAATATGACGCTCTTTGAAAAAAGCGGACTCAGTATTTCCTCCTTTGCGGTGAATTATCATCTCAAGGTGGCGCTGCCCTTTGCCGGTTTGATCCTGGCCTTTTTGGCGATCCCTTTCGCCTCTTTGCTTCCGAAAAACGGACGGGTGCTGGGACCGGCGATTAGTCTCCTCTTAATTATGATCTATTATTTTGTGACGGTGCTCTTCCGGGAGATGGGCGTTTCTGGCCTGATCGTTCCTTTTTGGGCAGCTTGGCTACCGAATATCTTCTTTTTAGCGTTGGGTTTGGTTTTATTGTTTAAGGTTGTGAAGTAGGAATGGATGGTAGGGTGAAGGTGCAACGAACAAGGTGGATTCTGTGGCTTTTGCTGTTGCTGGGGGGCACCTTGTTTGCTGTTCCCGTCCTCGCTGCCAAAGGCAGTTTAATCGCCGATCAGATCTGGGCTGATTATGAAAATGAGCAACTGGTCGCCCGGGGTCATGTGGTCTTCACCTATGAGGATTATGTAATAACCGGGGAGGAATTTTACCTTGACCTGAAGGAGGACCGGTTAGCTGTTCCCGGTTGGGTAGAGATCCAAACGGAGGAACAGACGATTCAAGGGAAAAACCTGGTCTTTTTCTTCAGCGACGAACAAGGCTTCTTAGAGGAATTTGTACGCTATGCGGAAGCTGAGACCGGTGAACCGATGATCTTTAAGGGGCAAAATGGGGAAATCAACGGGGACGAATTAATTTGTACCGGTTCGTCTTTTAGCGGTTGTGACGCCGAAAAGCCCCATTATCACCTTACGGCAAAACGAATGGTCTACTATCCTGACGATCGGATCGAATTTTATCAGGCGTCCTATTGGGAAGGGAAGCTTAAATTCCCGGCTGTTCCTAAGTTGGTCATTGGTCTGCAAGACCAGGAGAATGATTTCGACGAGTCCACTTTTGGATATAATGCGCAGGACGGCTATTTTCTGAAGATGGTATACCGTTATGCCCTTAATGGGGATCATCAAGGGAAGTTGTTGTTTGATTTGATTCAAGCCCGGGGAGTCGGGGAGGGGGTTAAACACTGGTTTCCGGTGGGGACAGGGAAGGAATTTTCGCTGAGTTTTTATCATCTGGATAATTTCTATAATAAGCATCACGATTACCAACTTCAAACCAACTGGCAGCAGGAGCAAGGATTACTCAAGTATGATGTGGGCGGGAAGTATAATGATTTGGGTTATCCTGAGTACGGGTTGAAAGGGAACTTTAATTATAAAGCGGAGCAGTGGCCGACGAGTTTCCAGTTCGAGACCGGACAGACTGGGGCAAAACCTCAGTTTTATCTATACCCTTGTCGTCTCAATATTACTTGGCAACCGACGCGGCGGACCCGCCTTACCTACCGTAACAATCTTTATTACCGAGAAGATCTTACGACGGAACAGATAATTACGAAAAAATACCAGAACGATTTTGAGTTGCGGCAGTCCTGGGATCTCTTCTCCCTGAAAAACTTCCAACTCACGGCCCGGATTAAACAGGATTATAGTTATAGCGATCGGTACCAAACCCCCTATTACCATGAACTACCGGCGATATCCTTAAGTACGCCGGCGATTAATCTGGGTTTTCCCGGCTATTACCAGGCGAACCTGGATTATCTCCGTTTGATTGAAATTAAAGGCGACGACGAAAAAGAGGGAACCCGGACTGAGTTACTACTCGCGCGGCGTCCGTTGGGCCGTAAATTGTGGCAGTACGGGGGGTTTAGCCTGGATTTGGCTAATAGTAATCGGTTTCAGTGGTATCAGGCTGAAGGGGCTGAATACAAGCGACAGGCCATTTCCGTTGGGTTGACCGGTGCAGAGCGTTTTACCCCCCGCCTAACCTGGACCAACACGGTAAGTTGGGTTGAGGCTAAGGGTGAGGCGCCAACTACGGAATTTCCCCGGTTGGTTACTTCCTCCCATCTATTTCGTCCTGGAGGACATCTGGCCAGTGCATTGCGGTATAACTCGACAATCTTTACTGGTACCTTGAACGGGGGATATAACTTCAGCGCTTTGATTAATCCATGGTATCCGGTACAATGCGCTTTAACGTTTACGCCGTTTCCGCTCAACAGTGTCCGGTTGAATGCCACCTATAATCTTAATACTGAGGAATATACTCAAGCTTACCTTACGACACGGGGAAGATATACTTCCGATCAGGGGACTAAGTTTACCTTGGAGGCTGATTATAACTTTTTACAACAGCACTGGGATCGGTTGGAGTTGGAAACGGCCTTACAATTTGCTTTAACTGCGAAGTTCAGTACTGATGTTAACTTGCGTTATAGTGTTTTCGGTGATGGGTGGGAGCAAGCGCGATTAGGATTAACTTATGACTGGCACTGTCGGGAATTATTCTTCGGGTATGATTTTAACCGTCTGGAGTATATCGTCCAGTGTCAGTATAAGATCTTTAAAGAGGCAGGTTTTGGCTATGGCTCCGGAGAACAAGGTTTTATGTGGACAGGAGCCGACCGGTGGGGAGGTCAAGATGGCTTTTGGTAAAAATAAGTTGCGGATCATCCTCATGATCCTCTTGGGATTAACGGGTCTTGTTTTGTTTTATTTCAGCCTCCGTCCGGTTGTTACCCCCGCCGTTGAAGAGGGGTCATTACCTCCGCAGGGCGTAACTTTTTTGGAGGGTCGTTACGAAGGGTGGGAAGGGACAAAACGGATCTGGTCTTTGGATGCCGAGGAGATTTTTCGCACGGCAGATGGGCGGAGGATTTCTTTCCAGGGGATTAAAGATATCCGGTTTTTTCAGGAGGATGGACGGGCCCTTTTCGTCCGCGCCGATCAGGCGGTGTTAGATCTTAAAAGGAACATTCTCACCCTGGATCGGGTCGAGGGCGAGTTGAATGGGGGCGAGCTGCTGACCGACAAGATGGAACTGAATCTTGAAGCGAAGACAATCAAATGCTCCCAGCCCCTCTCTTTAGTGAAGGAAGAATTGCAACTCGAGGCGAAACAGATGGAAGGGAATTTCCAGACCGAGGAGTACCGTTTTTTTGAAGATTTGGCTGTCGTGCAGAAGAACCACCGCTTCTGGGGACGCTCTTTTGACTATTACGCCAAAGAAGACCGGTTTGAAATTCAAGGGGCCGTGGAGGTTGAATTACAATTATGAATAGGCGAAGGATCATTTTAGTTGGGGGCGTAATGGCGCTAATGATTACCCTGGTGTATCCGGGACTGCTTTCGGCTGCCGAAAAAGGGATCTTCAAAGGGATTGACCGTTTCTATGGTGATACCGACGGTAAGCGGATGTTTATGGAAGGAACCAATTTAGAGTATTTTCAGGGGAAAACCCATCTACGCTTTGGGCAAGCGGAAATCAGAGAGACGGATGCCGGTTCCCGGGAAATTATCTTCCAAGGAGCGGTGTATTTAACCCACGAAGAGCTTAAGGTCACTGGGGACTGGTTTACTTATAATACCCAAGATGAAAGCGGGACCTTCACCGGAGAAGTGGTTTTGGAGCGGGACGAAACCCGTAATGAACAGGGAGAAGTAGAAAAAGAAGCGTTAAAACTCATCTGCGGCAGTTTATTTTTGCAAACAGCAGAGAAAGCTTTTGTCGCTACGGAGGACCCGGAGATTTACCATGCGGATTTCGAAGGGAGCGGTCAGACAATTAGTTACCGCGATGATGAAGATAAATTAACGATTAGCGGTGGCTTTCGTCTGCTGACCGATGAAGACGAACTGGTGGGGGAAGAGATTTGTTTTGATTTACGGCAAAAAACTTTTGACGCTTGGCGCGGGGAGTTGCCGTTAGAAATGTATTTTGAGTTTGAGGAGAAAGACAAAGCTGATGGGGAAAAGACTGAGCAATGATAACCTAGGGAGAATGGTGGGAAAATGGGGGTTAGGCGATGGAAGTTAAGGAAATAGTAAAAGAGGGAAGTATTTCCGGGACCTATCTGGTTTTGGATAGTCAGTGGCGGGTAGCGCGGAACGGGAAACCTTTTGCGACCTTGCGGATCGGGGATCAAACCGGCGAGATTGAGCTTAAGGTTTGGGACATCTCGGAGGATGCCTTTCGCCAATTACACAAAGGTCAAGTGCTTAAACTAGAAGCAGCGGCGAAGAATTACAACGGCGCTTTACAACTGGAAGCCAGCGGCCGAGAGGAATTCTTCCGTATCTGCCAGGAGGGTCAGTATGATCCAGCTGCTTTTCTCCCGGGCGTTTCCGGGTCTGAACTAAAAGCTTTATGGCAAGTGGTGGATCAAACCAGGAGCGAATTAAAGCATCCGGCTTACCGGTTGCTCTTAGCTCATTTCTTCGAAACCGACGAGTTTCGGCAGCGATTTAACTCTGCCCCTGGTGCCATGCGGATTCACCACGCGTACCGGGGCGGCCTCTTAGAGCATACCGCTATGGTGGTGACAATCTGTCAAACTGCTGCCACCTCTTACCCCGAAGTTAACCGGGATCTGCTTTTGACTGGTGCTCTCTTGCATGATCTGGGTAAGCTTCAATCCTACAGTGGGGAGCTGGTGATTGAAGGAACGGACCAAGGAAAACTGATTGGTCATCTAATGTTAGGGGCCCAGATGGTGTCCGAGGCGATTCAAGCGATCCGGGCCACCCACGGCGAAGAAGCCTTTCCCGCTGCGCTAGAAATGCCCCTGATGCACCTGATCCTTAGTCACCACGGGGAACTGGAGTGGGGATCCCCGATCCAACCGGCGCTCTTGGAAGCCTGTTTGCTTCACCATGCCGATCACATGGATGCGGAAGCGGCTAAGTTTCGGGAAGCAAGACGTAATCATCCGGGGCAAAGCGGAAACTGGACCCCCTATAACAAGGCGCTGAAACGGTCCATCTATTTGCTGGACGCGGTTGGTGAAGAGCAGTAGGGAAAACGGGAACAAGCAGAGATTAGCCCGGGGTTCCCCGGGCATGAAGCGAGAGGGGCGGAGGGAAAGCGAGCGATGGCAGTGAAGAAAATTGCCTTCCATACCTTAGGTTGTAAGGTTAATCAGTTTGATACCGAGGGTTTGATGGTTGACTTTCGCGACCACGGTTACGAAGTGGTCGCTTTTAACGAACCAGCGGATATTTATATTATTAATACCTGTACCGTTACGAAAGTGGCGGAACGCAAAGCTGGACAACTGATCAGAAGAGTGAAACGGGACCATCCCAAAGCATTCCTGGTCGTGACCGGTTGTTATGCCCAGACCGGCGCTAAAGTGATCAGCGCTTATCCGGAGGTGGATTTGGTAGTCGGGGTGGCGGGACGCGGACGTCTGCGTCAGCTGCTGGAGGAAGCAGTACCGGAGCAAAAGAAGAACATGGTGCTTCCTTGGGTAAAGCAGCATGCCTTTGAGGTATATACGCCGGATTTTTCCGGACAAACCCGCGCTTTTTTGAAGATCGAAGATGGCTGCGAATCTTACTGTAGCTACTGCAAGATCCCCTTTGCCCGGGGACCGGTACGGAGCTTACCTCCGGAGCAGGTTTTGCAGGAGATTGAGCGGTTTCTAAGCTTAGGATATCGAGAAATTGTGCTGGTTGGGATTCATTTGGGTCATTACGGTAAAGATTTGGAGATTAACCTAGCTACGCTATTGGCCCAGATCGAGCACCAGTGGCAAGGAGCGGGTCGGAAGTGGCGACTGCGTTTAGGCTCTATTGATCCCATTGATTTTACGCCGCAGCTGATGGAGGGATTATTCTCTTCGGCGATCCTCTGTAATCAGCTGCATATTCCCCTGCAAAGCGGGAGCGGAAAAGTGCTCACGCTAATGAATCGGGGCTACTCCCCCGATGATTACGCCGGTTTAGCCTCCATGTTACGGAAAGGCCGCCCCGGCTTGGCTTTAACCACCGATTTAATGGTTGGCTTTCC
>DOID01000121.1:17588-17930 GCA_003511465.1 Bacillota bacterium
CGGGTACATATCTTTCCCTACTCCCTCCGGGAAGGAACAAAAGCGGCGCGGATGAAAGGACATCTGTCCCGGCAGATCAAGGAAGAGCGGGTGAAACGGGCGGAGCAAACGGCGAAGGCACTGGCCAAAGCCTACCGCGGTCTTTTCTTGGATCAGGTGGTGGAAGTCTTGATCGAAAAAACCAATCGGGATGGTTATGCCGAAGGTTTTTCCCGGGAGTATCTCCGGGTACAGGTTAAAGAAAAACAGGAGCCAAATTCCCTTTTACACGCGAAGATTGTCGCCGCGGCACGGGAACCGCTGACCGGAGTAATTGTACTGAGATAAAGTTTGCCCTTTACG
>DOID01000024.1:0-1042 GCA_003511465.1 Bacillota bacterium
CATCCTGACAAGCGATCCCCATCCTTTGACCATCGGTTTCCCGCCCTAAGCCGTCACGGATAAAGTCAACACTTTTCCAGGCACCGCCCTGCTTGTTAAGGGCGGTCAAGGCCTGAGCTAACTTGGTAATGGCATTATCACCCTGCTCCGGAGTACTACCGTGCGCTGAAACACCCGTAGCCACCACTTTAAGTTTGTTGGTTTCCGCTAGTTCCTGCACCTGGATCCCTGCCGTCCCAGCTTCAATTAGCGCTGCTTTTCCTTGGTCAAGCTCTTCTCGGCTGGGAAAGACTAAAACCGCTGCTGCCTGTTCTGGAACGACGTTACGTCTGGTCCCCCCGGTGAAGGATTCCAGAAGAATGCCCCCGTCCTCTCCCTTCACCTTTCCTGCAATCTTGAGGGCCATCTGTCCTTTTTCGCTATTGATTAACGGAAAAGAAGCATCCGGCGTAAACCCGTAGTCTGGTTTCTTTTCGTGTTTAAAATAGTGATTCATACAAGCCCAACCGCTTTCTTCATCACAACCGAAAATAATCCGGATCTTCTTCTTAAGCTTAACCCCACTATCTTTTAACGCCTTTAGCGCATACATGGCCGCAACGGCCGGACCTTTATCATCAATCGCACCCCGTCCATATATTTTTCCTGCGTTGATCGTACCGGAAAAGGGCGGATACCGCCAACCTTCCCCCGCCGGAACCACATCCAAATGAACCAAGACGCCAATCGTCTCTTCTCCATCACCATACTCCAGATGTCCGGCATAACCCGAACGATTTTTCGAGGTAAAACCATATTGATCACCCCAGGCCAAGACATAGTCTAGCGCACGGGCGAGCTCCCTGCCAAAAGGAGCGCCCTCCCCCGTAGAGTCCGCCTTCACGCTGGGAATTGCAATTAACTCCTGTAGAGTTCCGATCATCGCTGTATGTTCCTGCTGGACCCGGTCCAAAAATTCCATGTTCTAACCCCCTATTTTTGACATTCCTCGCTTTTTTAATTTCCTTTTATCGTCCCCCACTCCTGCCAAAAAGCGAATTTG
>DOID01000024.1:1329-1479 GCA_003511465.1 Bacillota bacterium
CATTACGGTCTACGCCAAGCTCCCTGAACCTGAGCTAGTGGTGACTTTAGCCGGAGATCTTTACTTAGGTGGTCCCCTCGAAACAAAACTAAAATCCGATCCGGCTTACCCTTTTCTTTATCTTCAAGATTTTTGCCAGGAAAGCGACAT
>DOID01000024.1:1647-4969 GCA_003511465.1 Bacillota bacterium
GAAAAAACCTATACCTTCCGCACCCATCCCCAGGTTGTCCAGACACTTACTGCGGGAGGCCTTAATGTTTTATCTTTGGCCAATAACCATATTATGGACTACGGGCCGGAGGCGCTACAGGAAACAATCACCCTTTTGGAAATGCACCAGATCCATCATACCGGTGCTGGCAGTAACCTGGCCGCCGCCCGTTCACCGGCTATTATTGAAAAAAACGGGATCAAAGTAGCTTTTCTCGCTTATAACAATACTTTCCCTTTGGAGTTTAATGCCACTCCGACTCAACCTGGAACCGCCCCCGGTAATGCCAGTTATGTCGCAAGCGATGTGAAAAAGGCACGTAGTATGGCCGATCTGGTCATTGTTTCTTTTCATTGGAGCGCCGAACTTTTAAAAGAGCGCAAATCCTACCAGGCTGAATTAGCGAAAGTCGCAATTAACGCCGGCGCTCATCTGGTCGTTGGGCATCACCCCCATGTGATCCAAGGAGTTGAAGGCTATAAACACGGTTTAATCGCTTATAGTCTGGGAAATTTTATCTTTGCTTCTTATAGTAAAAGAGTGCAAGACGCTTTGCTTTTGCAGGTACGGTTAACACCTTCCGGTTTGAAGTCCGCCGCTTTTTATCCGCTGAACATTAACAATCACCAAGTTCACTTTCAACCCCAGCCCTTGTTGGCGGAGGAGGCCAAGCGGGTATTGGAGGAACTGCAAACCCTTTCCCACCCTAGCACAACCCTTGAGATTTCACCGACCTACGCCATAATTGATTTTTAAAAAGGAGGAGGATCGATTTGAATCCATCATTAGCAAAAACTACCCCCTTGTATCAAGTTTGTCAACAGTCCGGAGCCAGTTTTACCGAGTTTGCCGGTTGGTCAATGCCCCTGCAGTTTTCCGGGATCCTGCAGGAAGTTAATGCTGTGCGTAACCAAGCCGGACTTTTTGACGTTTCTCATATGGGCGAGTTATTAGTCACTGGTTCGGAGGCAACCACGTTTTTAAATCAGATGCTCACCAACGACATTGCCAAAGCCCGCGATGGACAGGTTATCTATTCGCCCCTTTGTTCGGCTGACGGTGGGACGATTGATGATCTTTTAATCTATCGGCTCAGTGCAGAAGAGTATCTCCTCGTGGTTAATGCTGTAAATATCCAAGCCGTCCTTGACTTCCTCCGCCCGCAAGCTTCCGGTTTTAAGGTGGAACTCAGGGATTATTCAACCCTCTTTGCCCTCCTGGCGCTACAGGGTCCGGCCGCACCGGCCATTCTTGATACAATTTTTCCGGAAAACTTTTCAGCCTTAAAACCCTTTCGCTTTTTAAAATTCACCTGGCAACAGCATGAATGCATGATCTCTCGTACCGGTTATACCGGCGAAGATGGGTTCGAGCTTTATACAGCCCCAACACTGGCTGAACCGCTTTGGCTTGAACTGACCCAGGCCGGTAAAGAGCATGATTTACACCCGGCCGGGCTCGGCGCACGGGATCTCTTACGTCTAGAGGCAGGCCTGCCCCTTTTCGGGAACGAGCTATCCGCCCAAATCTCTCCGATCCAGGCCGGTTTAGAAAAATTCATTGCTTGGGAGAAACCGGATTTTTCCGGTCGCTCTGCTTTGCTTCAAGAAAAGGACGATCCCACTACGCCGCGGCGGATTGGCTTAGTCGCTGACCGCTCAGCAATTCCCCGACCCGGCACTAGGGTATACTGGGAAGACCAAGCAATTGGTCAGATCACCTCCGGTACCTTCTCGCCCACCCTGCAAAAGGGGATCGGCATGGCCATTGTTTCACCGGTTCCGCCCTTTGGTACCCAGCTCTCCCTCTCGCTGCGTGGTCGGTTTTACCCGGCGGAATGTGTGCAACTACCCTTTTATAAAAGAAAGAGGTGACACCAAGATGAACCACCCTTATCTCCCCTTGACCGCTTCTGAACGGCGGCGCATGGAAAAAGCCATCGGTATTCAGAACCAAGCCGAACTTTTCCAAGCCATCCCGAAAGAAATTCGAGATCAAGCTTGTTTTGACCTCCCCGCGCGGACGGAATGGGAAGTAAAAAAGCTCTTTAACCACTGGGCAGAGCTGAACACCCCGGTTTCCCAATTCGTTTCCTTTCTGGGTGCCGGTGCCTACGAACACGCCATTCCTTCCGCCCTGCCTTATTTAGTCAACCGTTCTGAATTTTTGACCGCTTACACCCCTTACCAGCCCGAATTGAACCAGGGGTTGCTTCAAGCTTTTTTTGAGTACCAATCACTAATCACCGAATTAACCGGGATGGATGTGGCCAACGCCTCTCTGTACGATGGCCCAACCGCCTTAGCTGAAGCGGTTTTAATGGTGTACAATGCAACCAAAAAAACCGAGTTTGTTCTGCTCTCCGGCCTGAACCCCGAAGCCGAACAGGTGGTCCGAACCTATACCGACCATTTACCGCTTAAGATCCATGCTTTGAATCCAAACCCTGCTGATCCTGGAAATGAAGCGCTAACGAGGGTTCTTTCAGGCCAAACGGCGGCCGTGATCGTTCAACACCCTGATTTCTTCGGTCGTCTTACCCTCTGTACCGCCTTGGTTAACCAAATCAAGGCGGCTGGTGCATTAACCATTGCTTATATTAATGATCCGATCAGCCTTGGCCTCTTGGAAGCGCCCGGTGCCTTAGGCGCGGATCTGGTCGTCGGCGAAGCCCAAGCTTTCGGTTTACCGCTTTCCTTTGGTGGTCCTTACCTTGGTTTTTTTGCCGCCAAAAAAGATTATCTTCGTAATCTACCGGGACGGATCGTCGGGAAAACCACTGATCAAAACGGTCAAGAAGGGTTTGTCCTCACCCTCCAAACCAGGGAACAACATATTCGTCGCGAGAAAGCGACCTCCAACATCTGTTCTAACCAAGCCCTTTGCGCGATTACAGCCACCGTTTACCTAGCCCTTTTAGGTCCGACCGGTCTAAAAGAAGTGGCTTTATCCTCCGTACAAAACAGTCACTACCTTTACACTGAGCTGACCCGCATCCCCATCGTACAGGGACGATCAGTCCAACCCTTTTTCCACGAATTTGTGATCGCCTTGCCTTGTTGTCCGGAAGATCTTTTCCCTAAAATGAAAGCTCAAGGCTTTATTCCTGGCCATAAGCTTCCTCCAAGCGCTGCTTTTGGTGCGAACGCTTTTCTCTTATATACTTCGGAATTACGAACCAAGGCCGAAATGGATCGCTTTTGTGAAGAGATTGAGAGGTGTCTCCAATGAAAAAAAAGACTGGACCTCCTTTACTAAATGAAGCTTCCTTTCCGGGACGCAGAGGTTACCTCCCTCCGGT
>DOID01000024.1:5172-8673 GCA_003511465.1 Bacillota bacterium
AGCGAGATGGAGGTAACACGCCATTTTACCCATTTGTCTCAGCGTAGTTTTGGTGTGGATCAAGGCTTTTATCCTTTAGGCTCGTGCACCATGAAGTACAACCCCAAACTCTTAGAGGATTTACCAAATCTACCGGGCTTCCAGGACCTCCACCCGTTACAAGATGAAACGTGTACGCAAGGGGCTTTAGCCCTGCTTCACCAAGCGGAAAAAATCTTTGCTTCCTTGACCGGCATGGATGCCTTTACACTCCAACCGGCGGCCGGTGCCCATGGCGAATTAACCGGAATGTTGATCCTAAAAGCAGCTCTGCTTGACCAAGGCGAGACCGAACGGGATACGATTTTAATCCCCGATTCCGCCCACGGCACTAATCCGGCCAGCGCCGCCCTAGCTGGTTTCAAAGTCCAAAAGATCCCTTCCTCGGCAGCTGGGATTATTGATCCAAAGGACTTAAAGCCCTATCTCTCTCCGCAAGTTGCCGGTCTCATGTTAACCAACCCTAACACACTAGGCCTTTTTGAAAAGGAAATCTTGACAATTACCCGGATGATCCATGATCATGGTGGCCAAGTTTATTATGATGGCGCCAATCTCAATGCCATTTTGGGCTGGGGTCGTCCGGGCGATATGGGCTTCGACCTGGTTCACCTTAATTTACACAAAACCTTTGCCACCCCCCATGGCGGCGGCGGCCCAGGTTCTGGTCCCCTCGGCGTCAAAGCGCACTTAGTCCCCTATTTACCGGTACCCCGTATTATCCAAACGGCGGACGGTTTTGAATGGAGCGCCGATGCCCCACGCTCGATTGGCAAGGTTAAAGGGTACTGGGGACACTTCTCCGTGGTAATTAAAGCCTTAGCCTATATCCTGCAATTAGGTTATGACGGCTTGAAGCAGGTCTCCGCCGACGCGGTCTTGGCTGCTAATTATCTCCAGACATTATTAAAGGAAGACTATAATCTTCCCTACGATCAATTCTGTATGCATGAATTTGTCTTAAGTGGGCTCAAGGATAACCCAGAGCAAGTGCGGACTCTAGATCTGGCGAAAGGCCTCCTCGACTACGGTGTTCATCCGCCAACTGTTTATTTCCCCCTCATCGTCGACGAGGCTTTAATGATTGAACCCACCGAATCGGTAACCCTTGAGTTACTTGACACTTTCGTCGCCATCATGAAAGAACTGGCTAAGCTCGCGAAAACGAAACCGCACCAACTAAGAGCAGCGCCGTCGACCACGCCGGTCGGTCGGCTTGACGAAACAAAAGCCGCACGGTATCCGGTATTACGTTGGTAATTCCGGCGTTCTAGTCCTGCGCGGTCTCTTCTTCCTGTTGTAGTTTCTTCCGGTAAGCGGCAAGCTGTTCTCTCCACTCGGCAGAACCCTGCTTAACCTGGGCGCTCTTTTTAACCTGTAAGTCATGGCTGTCAATGAACCTTTTGATCTCCCGCAGGCAACCTTGGGCGTCTTGGTGGATTTGGGAGTTGGTAAAACGGAGCACATGATAACCGGCTGCTTGTAGACTTTGGTCTTTCCGGAGATCCTTCTCTTGTTGCTTGGCGCTTAAATGGAAAAAGCCATCAATCTCGATTACTAAGTAATACTGGGACAAGAAAATATCCACTTCCCAGCCTTCTAACCGCTGGTTTTCAGTGAACGCCATGTTTTCTCTGCGCATCTTGGCGGCTAGTATTTTTTGGGCTCCGGTTTTCGCAGGTTCAAATTGCAACTCTCTCACCTTTTGATCTTATTTGCCTTTTTCCTTTAAGGTTTTGTTTTAGAAAAACGCCCCTGCTAAGGGGCGTTTGTTTACTTTGCAATCCTTCATCCGTAATGCTGTCCTACTTTTTGTTTTGCTGACAGGTGCCGTGAAATCCAGCGCCTTCCTCCACTATAAAAATAGCCATTTCGGCTTCACCCTGAAATTTCCCGGTTGCAAAGATTTCAAGCTTACGGGTAATTTTAGCCTCCCCTTGCAATGCGCCGGCAATAAACAAATTATCCGCGTGCACTGTACCTTGGCCTTCTCCGGTTTCAGAGATGATGATTGTCCCTTTGGTCGTAATTTCTCCCTCTTGCTTACCATCAATCTGGATATTCTCGGTCGAGCTAATTGTCCCCTGAAAGGAGGTCTCTTTTCCAATCACAGTCTGGATCTGTCTATTCCCTCGTTTTTCTTCCATCTAGCTTGGCCCCTTTAATTAAGATATGGTCTAGGGTTAACCGGAACATTATTCAACCGCACCTCGTAATGGACATGGGGACCTGTACTCGTTCCAGTATTCCCAGCGTAAGCAATAACTTGACCCTTTTTTACCGTTTGCCCAACTTTCACGGCTAGTCGACTGTTGTGCCCATAGCGGGTACGAAAACCATAACCATGATTTATTTCCACCAATAAACCATATCCCCCTCTAGACTCGGCGATTGTCACTTTCCCTTCGGCCGTCGCCCGGACGGCGGTGCCTGTCCTCGTCGGGATATCGATCCCTTGGTGGAGCATCATCTCTTTATAGATGGGGTGCCGTCGATAACCAAAACCGGAAGAGATCCGGCGGTCTCGTGCTAAAGGCCATATGGTCGGCGTAAAATCCAATTGACGATTATATGATTTGTATTTCGTCACTAAACCAGCCAAGTCCGCCCCAGTTAATGCCAGTTCTTCTTCTAGGTAGTTTAAGTTACGATTTAAAACTTCCAGTTTAGAAATATCCCGATCGGTGCTGGATAATTGATAACCAGGTAAATATACTTCCCGATAAGTCAGCGCTTCGGTCTTGACCTTCTGGTTCTGAAGCTTTCCATATTCCTGTTCCATTTCAACAACAAAACCATTAGCGCCGTTTAAGGCATCCTCCATCTCTTGGGTGGTTTTTAAACAGGGATCAAGTCGCCGTAACTCTTTATCCTGTCTGGAAACGATCTGCCGCAAATCATAAATATGGCATTCCAACCCCCATATTTCAGAAATCCGAAACGGATAACGGAAGAGATAATAACAATTGATCCCCATTAAAATAAAGAAGGTAACAAAAATAAGATAGGGAATATTGACACACGCAATTTCCCCCTTCTTATTGGGGACAATCATTAGAGAATACCCTTTTCTCTTCCCTCTCTTGATCGCCTGATTTAATTTGGTAAAAATAAGACCTCTGATATCTCCACTCATCTAAGCAAGCCACCATCGTTTATTTTTGCTGAAAACGGCCTTTATTTTCCTCACACCAAAAATGATCAGCAAATTTATTTATCAAGACCCGTTTTCTGATTGCTATATGGTTGGCCCTTTTGTTCCAACGGAGTTTCTATCTGTAGAAATTTCCCTTTCTCTTTGCGGTCTTTGCTAAACTGTTGGCAGTTCCCTTGAAAGACTGCTCCTTCCTCCACCACTAACAAGGTCATCTTGGCTTCCCCTTGCATATTACCGGAGGGTACCAGTTCTAACTTCCCGGCCGCCTCCACTTCCCCTTGGACTTTACCGGCAACTGTAATATT
>DOID01000024.1:8846-22721 GCA_003511465.1 Bacillota bacterium
TAATTTCACCATCAAATTTTCCATCAATCCGAATCGTCCCTGTTGACTCAATATTACCGGTAAAGGCGGAATCCTTTCCAATCAAGGTGTCAATCTTTTTGTTCCCAATTTTGTTGTTGCTTTCTGCTGCTTTTTTCTTCATCAATATCCTCCTTTATTTACGGCATAAAGTTCCGCGGATTAACCGGTTTTCCATTAACTAAGACTTCATAATGGAGATGGGGACCAGTGCTCTTACCGGTACTCCCAACTTGGGAAATAATGTCTCCCTTTTTCACCTGCTGTCCTGCTTTAACCAATAGTCTGCTATTATGGGCATATCTGGTTTTGTATCCATAAGAACCATGTTTAATCTCCACAAACAACCCATAGTTCCCATTCCGACGGGCAATTGTAACCGTCCCATCGGCGGCCGCCCGAACCGGGGTGCCCGTTCTGGCAGCAACATCCATGCCTTCATGATAGGCACCCAGTCTTCCCGTGACCGGGTCCCGCCGATAACCAAAGTAAGAGGTGAAATATCCTTGTTGGGTCAGCGGGTAAATGGTGGGGGTATAGTCCAGCTCCCGATCATAAGCACTATACCGGTCATAAAGATCGGTAAGTTGTTTATTGGTCTCCACCAGTTCCTCTTCAAGGAAATCTAGATTACTGTTGAGTACACTTAATTTGGTTAGCTCCGTATCGGCGCTAGTCAGCTTGTATTGGGGCAGTTGAAATGAACGGTAACCGCCTCGACTAACCTTTGTACGGGCAGCAGTCTTAGTTTTGACTTCATTATATTTAGCTTCTAGCTCAAGGGCAATTTTATTATGGGCGTTAATCTGGTCGCTCACTTCTTCGGTTGAAGTAAGGGCAGGATCAATCCTTTTCAACTCTCTTTCCTGCTGGGAAATGGTTTCTTTACAGCAGATCCTTCGTTTTTCTAAATTATAAATTTCCACAATGCGGATCGGATACCGACAGAGAAAATATAAATTGGTAGTCATTAAACAAAGAAAGGTAACAACAAGCGCAAAAGGAATATAGACACTCCGAACCTTTCCTGGTTTATTGGGGAGTATCATCAGCGTAAATTCTGGGCGGCGCTTTTTCCGTCGGCGCGAGAACATCCTTGTCCGCTTTCTTTCAATTTCCCGTTCCATCATAAACTCCTTACCCTAAAATAATCCGAGAAATCCACCAGATCCTTTAAATTTTACCCGCTTTTTTCTCCTTGATCGACTTGTGTAATGCTTCGATTTGTTTAATGAGCTCTCTTTGTTCTTCGACGACCTTTTCAAAATCTTCGGTTTTCCTAATCGAGGGATCAATCACTTTTAAGTCGTTATCATTTCTAGTAATAACATCGTTCAGCTGATAAACCTTACGATCTAAAGTGTCAATTTCTGAAAGGCGCAATGGATAACGGACTAAGAAATAAATATTAGCCGCAAACAAAAGGAAAAAGAAGACCACGATAAAGAAAGGGATGTTTATGCTTTTTGTCACTCCGGAAGCCTTGGGAACTAACATAAAAGTATAACGCACTTCCCTTTTTTTACGCAGATAATTCCTTATTCTATTCATCACCGTTGGTTGTCCATCGAACACTCTTATCACCGCTTAACGGAACTTATTATGCCATTTCCAACCCATAATTATCTATAATATTTAAACGATTTCTCTACACATAGAATTAATAGCATAATTACAATTCTACTTTTTTCTTGAAACTCCTTCCTCTATTTCCTATTTCTTTTCATCTTCTACCCTGAATTGCCGCAGCTAGAACTTCTTGTTCATCATCGGAAAGGGGGTAATTCGCTTTCCCGCTGCTGATCGATTTAGCGTAAACCCTGGATTCATCCCGTCCGTAGATACTACTAAGCATAATCCCGTCTCCCTTTCGGTCTAAAAGAACCAAGGTGAAACTCTGGTCCCCCCCAACGTTGGTAAAGGCCTTATATCTTTGGAGCGCCCACCTTTGTAGACACTCGGTGGCGTCTTGTTCCATTTGGCTGATGTTGGTTTTCATCCCATCTAGCCTTTCCTCAACACTCTTCATTCTTTCTCCTAAATCAAGGAGAATCCCCTCTAAATTACTTTCCTGCTTCCCTGTAAGGAGCAAACGGTAACGCTTCAATAGTTTCTTTAATCGAAAACCGACAATTAAAAGCATTACTAAAAAAAGCACCTGTAAAACTAGAACGATTAATGACATTCTTTCTTGCGGAGCTAAACTGTTGAAGAATACTGTTGCTTGCACTATTAACTCTCCTTCTTGTCCCATCATTTAACATTATTATATTTCTTGTTGGTTTTCGTTTCTCCTCTATAAAAATGTACTTATTTCCAAATACTTTCACCCTAGCGCACACACGAAAGCAGCCCCCGAACTGGTGTTCGGGGGCTGCTTTTTACTTTTTTGGCTTCTCTCTGTTTGAAAAATACTAGTTAGTCGAGCGGAAGGGTGTTCTCCGCTAACTCGGCTCGTTACAAACTCAAGAGAATCTCTGTTATTCTTTCTAACTCCTCTTGGGAGTAGTATTCGATCTCAATTTTCCCCCGTTCTCCGCTGTTTTTAATCCGCACTTTTGTCCCAAAGATCCGGGTCATATCTTCCACAATTGCTTGTAGGTTTGGATCTAAGCTGTCCTGTTTGGATCGGGGACGACTCCCCTTCTCCTCTTCTCCGGCTGTTTCACGTGAAACAGCGGAAGCATGCATTAATCGAACAACCTCTTCCGTATCGCGGACCGTCAAGTTTTCTTCCAAAATTTTTTCACTCATATAAATCTGTTCGTCTACTTTTTCTAAACCGAGAATCGCCCTGGCGTGTCCCATGCTTAACTTGCCGTCAAAAACCAGTTGTTGGATTTGGGGCGGAAGGTTAAGTAGACGAATCGTATTGGCGATCGCCGATCTGCTTTTTCCTACCGCCTTCGCGACTTCTTCTTGGGTTAGATTAAATTCATTGATTAAGCGTTGATAGGCTTCTGCTTCTTCCATTGGATTTAAGTCTTCCCGCTGTAGGTTTTCAACTAAAGCAATCTCCATAACCGTCCGGTCATCAAGCTCTTTGATCACAACAGGAACGTTGACCAAGCCAGCCATTTTGGCTGCACGCAACCGCCGTTCCCCGGCAATCAACTGATAGACGGCACCTCTTTTCCGCACTAACAGAGGTTGGAGGACACCGTGTACCTTAATGGAAGCGGATAATTCCTGGAGGCTTTCCGGATCGAAATTCCTCCTGGGTTGAGCTGGATTAGCTTCGATTTGGATCACAGGTATCTCCTGAGTATTCTGTAAGTCCTCTTCTTCGAGTTGGGGAATCAAGGCTCCTAAGCCTTTTCCTAAAGCCCGTGTTTTATTATTCACGACTGATCACTTCCTTGGCTAGATCAAGGTAAGATTCGGCACCCTTTGAACGGTTATCGTACAAATTAATCGGCAAACCATGGCTAGGCGCTTCGCTTAAGCGAATATTGCGTGGAATAACCGCCTCATACACCTTGTCCTGAAAATGATTTCGAACTTCTTCTGCCACTTGCTGTGAAAGATTTGTCCGAGGGTCATACATGGTTAAAATTACCCCTTCCACCGTCAAAGCAGGGTTAGAATATTTTTGGACCAACTGTAAAGTCTTCATTAGTTGGCTTAGTCCTTCCAGGGCGTAATATTCACATTGAATTGGCACTACCACCGCATCGGCAGCCGCTAAGGCATTCAGTGTTAAGTTGCCAAGGGACGGCGGACAATCAATTAAAATGAAATCGTAACGGGTACGCACCGGTTCAATCGAACGACGCAAGCGTTGGTCGCGCGCCATCATCCCGACTAGTTCTGCTTCCGCTCCAGCCAAACGGATGGTCGCCGGTACTGCTTCCAAATTCGGTACCTGGGTCGCCATAATCACGTTTTCGACTGGAATCTCGCTAATTAATACATCATATATACACTGCTTAATTTCGCTCTTCTTGAGTCCTAACCCACTGGTCGCATTGCCCTGGGGATCATTGTCGAGAACCAAAACCTTTTTTCCTAAAACCGCTAAGTAGGCCCCTAAATTCACCGCCGTGGTCGTCTTGCCGACCCCACCCTTTTGGTTAGTGATGGCGAGAACTTTTCCCATCTAACTCCCTCCACATCTCCAGATAATTAAAATTCTATACTGTCTTCGAAGTAATTTCGAGAATGGATTGTCATCTTCCTGCTAATTTCTAATTTATAAAAGGAAATAAAAAAGACGGCGTTGCCGTCATTCTGTTTCACGTGGAACATTTAAATTTTTTATAAAGGTCTTTTCCCTGGAATGCCGGGACGTCGCGGATAGCGAACCGGAGTTTCCCGGTTTTTTCGGAAAAACAATAAGGCGCGGGAGCCTAGCGCGTGTGGTAGTTCGTAGTGAAACTCCTGACTGAGGTCAACCCCTAATATTTCGAGGGCTTTACTTGCGCCGTTGACTTCTTCCTGATAGTTACGGCCCTTGTAGGCGAGGAACCATCCTTCCGTTTGACAAAAGGGTACTGCTAACTCTAAGAGAACTGCGGTCGCCGCCACCGCCCGAGCGGTCACAAGGTGGTATCTGCTACGGTGCGGTGCTTGGTGGGCTAGAATTTCCGCCCGCTCATTTAAAACGACCGTGTTCTTTAGTTGTAAGTCTTCTGTGGCCTGCAGAAGAAAGTTGGCTTTCTTTTTGTTAGCTTCGAGCAAATAAAAGGTTTTTTGCGGGTTGGCAATGGCTAGAGGTAAGCCGGGGAAACCGGCCCCGGAACCTAAATCAAGAATTCGGGTTTGCTGAGACCATTGCGCCCAGTGCATGACGATCAAGGAGTCGTAGAGATGTTTAACCACCGCTTCCTCCCAGTCGGTGATCGCCGTAAGGTTCTTCCCTTGGTTTACTTCTAATACTAATTTTAAGTACTCCTCCAACTGGTGAAGTTGGTCCTGATCGAGGGTTGTAACCGGTTGGAGCACTTTATTCATGAATTGTCGTGTTTTATTCATCCCTTTTCCCCCTAGTAATCCAAATCAAGAGGGTGCTTAAATCCGCGGGACTAATCCCGCTAATCCGCCCGGCCTGGCCAAGGGTTTCCGGTTGAAAGCGTTTTAGTTTTTCCCTGGCTTCCGAGGAGAGGTTAGGTACTAAATTATAATCAATATCATCTGGGAGCTTTTTCTCCTCCATTTTCGCTAAACGGGCCGCCATTTTTGCCTCTCGGTCTAAATAGCCTTCGTACTTAATCTGATTTTCCACCACTTCATCCTCAAGGGGTGATCCTTGTTCCGGAGCAAAGAGCGCCCACAGTTCAGCGGTCTTCATCTCCGGCTTACGAAGGAGTTGTTTTAAACTGGTTTTTTGTTGGATCTTGATTCCGGTTTTGTCCTGAAGACGCTGGGCCTCGGCCGATCCTGGGGATAGGTGGTGATCCGCCAAAAAGGCCATTTTCTTAGTAATGTTCTCCCTTTTTTTTTGAAAACGGTCATATTCTTCTGCCGAAAGTAGGTTGAAACGGTGGCCATAATCGGTCAGTCTTAAATCGGCGTTATCTTGCCGTAGTGACAAACGGAATTCAGCCCGGGAAGTCATAATCCGGTATGGTTCATCGTTTTCTTTAGTGACAAGATCATCAATTAAGACGCCGATATAAGCTTCGTTGCGTTGTAAAACAAATGGTGTTTCGCCGCGTAGATATAATCCGGCGTTGATTCCGGCGATAATGCCTTGAGCCGCCGCTTCTTCATACCCCGAGGTCCCGTTGATCTGTCCAGCGCAAAAAACCCCTAGCCAACCCCTGATTTGCAGCGATGTTAACAATTGCTCCGGTCCAATCACATCATATTCGATGGCATAACCCGGCCGGACGATTTCCACTGCTTCCAATCCAGGCACGGTCCGTAAAAACTGGTCTTGGATCTCCTCCGGCAGACTGCTGGACAGGCCGGCAACATACATCTCATCGGTGGTAAGGCCCTCCGGTTCGATAAAGACCTGATGCCGCTCCCGCTGGGGAAAATTAACGACTTTATTCTCTATAGCCGGGCAGTAGCGAGTACCGGTTCCGGTAATCGCCCCGCAGTACATAGGTGCCAAGTGCAAATTCTTTCTGATTAACTCGTGGGTTTTTTGGTTCGTATAAGTCAACCAGCAAGAAACCGGTTCTCGCTGTTCCCAGGGTAACCAGAAGGAAAAACCGTGGTCTAAACGATCCCCGGGTTGCTCTACCATGGCGTTAAAATTGAGGGAGCGTTTCCGCACCCGCGCCGGGGTGCCGGTTTTAAACCGCTTAAACTTCACTCCCTGTGCCTCCAGGTTTTCGCCAAAAGCAATTGCCGGATGCTGCCCTTGCGGCCCAGAGGGAAATTTTAAACTGCCAATATGGACTTGCCCTCGTAAAAAAGTCCCTGTCGCGATCACGACCGCCCCAACCTCATACCGGATTCCAGTACTCAAAGTTAGGCGCCAGTGGTCCGTAAGCTGCTCGAGGGCAATCACTTCACCCTGGCGTATGGTAATTAATGGTTGTACTTCCAAATAGTTCTGCATGCTTTGTTGGTAGAACTGCTTGTCAGCTTGAGCACGTAAAGCTTGGACGGCAGGGCCTTTTTGGGTATTCAAAGCCCGCATCTGTAAATGGCAACGATCGGTATTGCGTCCAATCAGACCACCAAGGGCGTCGACTTCTCGTACCAACGTCCCCTTGCCGGGACCACCGATCGAAGGATTACACGGCATAAACGCAATGTTGTTAAAATTGATCGTTAAGAGTAAGGTTTTAAAACCCATTTTCGCCGTGGCATTAGCCGCTTCGCAGCCGGCGTGGCCGGCTCCAATCACTGCCACTTCGTAGTTTTGCTGCATCGCTCATCACCTTATTTTCCAATACAAAACTGAGAAAATATTTCCTTGATAATTTCGTCCGAAACCGATCGCCCGGTGATCCGCCCCAGCGCTTCCAAGGCGGCCCGTAAATTTACGGCCAGCAAATCTTCGCTCAACTGTTCCTCCAGACCCTGCGCGACCAGATCCAACAGACCGAGGGCTTCCTTTAGTGCTTCTTGATGGCGGATTCTTGTCACCAGGACCGGCTGTTCTTCGCTCCCGCCGGTTCCCATGATCGCCTGCCGAATCTCCGCCTTCAGCGCTGGAATCCCTTCTCCTGTTAAGGCAGAAATTGATCTAATCTTCGCTCCCGGCAAAGCCGTCTGGAAAAAGGACGTCGGGAGCTTCACCGGTAAGTCAGTTTTATTCAAGACAATGATCGGTTGCTTTTCTGCTAAAAAAGTGATCAATTCTCGATCCTCAGTGGTCAATGGGGTCGCCGCATCGAAGATAACCAAAATTAAGTCGGCCTCTGCCATCAACCGATAAGCTTTTTCCACACCTGCTTTCTCCACTGGATCGACACTAGCGCGCACCCCTGCCGTATCAACCAGACGGATCGGAACCCCTTCCAAATCAATAATTTCGGAAACAAAATCCCGAGTCGTTCCGGGAATCGGGGTGACAATCGCCCTCTCTTCCCCTAATAGTTGATTTAATAGACTTGATTTTCCCACGTTCGGTCGACCGGCAATCACTACTGTCGCCGCATCGCGTAAAATGATTCCCCGCTCCGCACCGGCCAATAGGTTTGCCACGTTTGACCGTATTGCTTGGAGCTCTTTTTGCGCTTTGGATCTTTCCAGGTCTGGAATTTCGTCTTCCGGAAAATCTAACGCCCCTTCGACCGGAACCAGTAGGGCTAATAATTTGTCTTCCTGTTCTTTAATCACCCCGGAAAGGCTTCCCCGGAGTTGGTTGAGGGCTATTCTTTGTGCTAGATCGGTCCGTGACCGAATTAGATCGATGACGGCCTCCGCCTGGGCTAAATCTAAACGTCCGTTTAAAAACGCCCGTTGGGTGAACTCACCTGGTTCAGCCGCGCGGGCACCGGCCTGTAAGATGGTGGACAGGATCCTTTTCAGATTCTGATAACCACCGTGTCCTTGAATCTCTAAAACATCTTCTCCGGTATAACTACGGTTCTTTTTAAAGTAAAAATAAATCACTTCATCAATGGGATCGTCTTCCGCGGTTACCACATAGCCTAAGCGGACTTTTCGTTCCGGCCAAGTCGTAACAGGGTTTCCTGACCGTTGACGTAATATTTTTGCCCCCACCGCTAAAGCCTGATCGCCACTAATTCGTATAATCCCGATGCCGCCCTCGCCGGGAGGAGTCGAGATCGCTGCAATTGTCTCTGTTTCGCTCATTTCTATCCTTACCCTATACTTTCCAAATAACTCTGGAGTATTATTTTCCCATGTGGAAAAATAATACGTGCCGAATGGCACGTGTTATTTCTAATTATTGTTCTTGGGGGAGATTACCACTCGACGATAAGGATCGTCTCCTTCACTCTGGGTAACCACTTCTTTGTTGTCCTGTAAGGCCAAGTGGATAATCCGTCGTTCTTGGGGTGACATGGGGTTAAGAACTTCTTTTCGCCCACGCTGTTTCACCCGTTCTGCCGCAGAAAGCGCGATTCTTTTCAGGTTTTCTTCGCGCCGTTTGCGGTAGCCTCCCACATCAATAATGATCCGTTCTTGTTCATTGCTATCCCGATGAGCGGCCAAGTTGACCACATACTGCAGGGCATTGAGGGTCTGACCGTGGCGGCCGATTAGTTTTCCAAGATCATCACCACTGACATTAAGCATAATGTAACCCGGACGCCTAAACATCTCCACTTGGGCGAAGATTCCCATGTTCACTAAAATCTCACGTAAAAAACGTACTGCTTGTTGGGCTAGTTCTTCCTTGATGGTCGCCCGAATTTTCACCCTGTTTACACTCAACAAACCCAAAAATCCCTTGTTGGAGGTTTCTTCTAAAACCTCTACTTTTACCTTACTCTCATCCACCTCTAACTCTTTAAGAGCTAATTCAAGCGCTTCCTCTCGGGTTTTGGCTACGATTTCTACCGATTTCATTAAGTAAACCTCCTTAGGAAACCGGAATAAAAGTTCCCCTATTTTATGCTTGGTTGTTCCTCACGAATAAAAAACTTGGTTGTGATCCATTGTTGAAGAATCCCCAACACCGTGCTGGCTACCCAGTATAAACCGATGCCGGCTTTCAGAGTATAGGTGATCCAACCCATAAAAATCGGCATGAAATACATCATGGTGGTTTGCGAGGAATCTGCCGTCTGGACCGTTGTCATCTTCTGTTGTAGGAATGAGGATGCTCCAGAAATAACGGCTAACAACCAATAACTATGACTTTTCGTCAAATCCATTGTAAGGAAAACAGCGTTTGTAAAGTCGATATTATAGTTTTCCGGAGTTCTTAAAACACTAAATAAAGCCCATAAAATTGGTAGTTGCAAAAGAAGCGGCAAACATCCCCCTAGCGGATTTACTTTGTTTTTCTGATAAAGCTCCATCATTCTTCGTTGTTGTTCTTCCGGGTTTTTCTTATATTTATCCTGGATCTCTTTTAGTTGGGGCTGAATCTTTTTCATGCCTTCCATTGAGCGAATTTGGCTAAGGGATAAGGGAAATAAGACCACTTTAACTAAGACTGTCAAAAAAATAATTGCCATTCCCCAGCCGACCCCAAGGTTTTCACTGAAATATTTTAAAATATTGGCTAAAATTGCGGAAATCATAAGCGCATAATCCACACCTTTCTCTTTTCGGTAGTCGCTCACGCTGTTCATTCCAGTGGTACCACTGAGCTAAATTATGGAAATCTATTTTATTTGTCATCTGGAACTGCTTGCTAAGTGATTAATCGTAAGAAGGCGGGTGCCTTTTCACAAATCCAAATGCCATTAAATCTTATTCTCGCTTCGCCATAAAAATCCTCTTCTATATTTTTTTCACAACTGGCGTAAATTATTACGTCCGTTCTTGCCTTTTTGGTTGGTAAAAGAGCCAAGGGATTAAAGCTTTGAATCTGAAGAAAGGGGCTTTAGCCCCTTGAACGACGCAAGATCCTTTTCCAGCCCGGCCATGCTTCTGGTACCGAGTCAACACCGCCTTGTCCCCACGGATGACAGGAAACCAAACGACCGACACCGAGCATAATCCCTTTAGTAAGCCCAAACCGGGTAATCGCTTCAATGGTATATTGAGAACAACTGGGATAAAAACGACAGCGGTAGGCTGGGGGTTTCAATGGCGACAGATATTGTTGGTATAAACGGATTAACCGGATCGCCAATTTTCTACTCATCCTTTTTCAACTGCACAGTAATCCAGCCTTAGCAAAAAGTTCGTGGATCGCGTCCTTAATTTGTGCATAATCCAAGTCCTCGGCTTTGCCGCGTGCGATTAAAATCAGAGTGAAACCAGTCTTTACCTGTTCGTTAAGGTCCATAAAGACACTTCTCATCTGTCTTTTGATGCGGTTCCGACGAACAGCGGATCCTAGTTTCTTTCCAGCACAAAAGGCCACTTTAAGCTGGCCTTTTGTTTCTGGTAATGGACAAACATAAAGAACAAAAGAGGAGTTGGAATAGGATCGCCCTTTTTTAAAGGTCTCTTGAAACTCCCAATTTTTTTTTAGGGTTTGAACAGCTTTCATTTTAGGCCGACAAAACCTTTCTCCCCTTTGCGCGCCGTCGGTTAATAACCTGTCGTCCGCCGCGGGTTGCCATTCTTACCAAAAATCCGATTTTTCTTTTGCGCTTTTTATTATTCGGCTGAAATGTTCTCTTCACCGATTTTCACCTCGCTTTGCGCTTGCATTATTGACTTTTATTATAATTAGCTCTTTTCCGGTTGTCAATCATTCTTCCGGAAAGTTATCCACAATTCAATCTTTTTTCGAGCTTTTCACCGTAAGATGCTTTGAAAATGCCTTTTTTTCGCTCTTTACGGAGAAAAAGAGATTTGTCAAAGCAGGGGTAATTTGGTATTATTATCATCACGTCTTCGCTTTATCCACAATTATCTTCTTTTTGCTGGGGATAATGTTGATAACTTGTTTTTTTCGAAAACAGATAATACGTTAGTTTTGCTTTTATTGTTCCCATTAGTACCCACTTTGAAAACCCTTATTTCTCCCCTTTTTCCCGCCCTTATCCGCAACTTACTCACATATTATGCACAGGTTGTGGATAAGTTTTGTGCTTAACTTTTTGAAAGGTGGTTTTTTTATGACCCTCGATGAGCTTGAAGCTATTTGGAGTAAAGTCAAAGCAGAAATGGAACCGTTAATGACCAAACCAAGTTTTGAAACTTGGCTGAAACCGACTAAACCATGGAAAATTGAGGATAACACCTTATATATTGAGATTCCAAATGAATTTGCCCGCGATCTACTGGAGATTAGATATGCTGATTCGCTAACCACGATCCTCCTAAAGTATATACCCGAAGAATTAAAACTAAAATTTGTTATCCTTCGTAAGATGACCGAAGAAGAACAGGTCTTCTCGCCTTTCCCTGGAGTCTTAGCAGCGGAAGAAAATAGCTTGAACCTTAATCCAAAGTATACTTTTGAATCTTTCGTCGTCGGCGAAAGTAACCGTTTTGCCCACGCTGCTTCCCTAGCCGTTGCCGAAGCTCCCGCCCGGGCTTATAATCCTTTGTTTATCTACGGTGGTGTTGGTCTTGGTAAAACCCATTTAATGCAGGCCATCGGCCACTTTGTGATAGAAAATAACCCTTATGTCAAAGTAGTCTATGCCTCGTCGGAAAAATTTACGAACGAATTAATTAATGCCATCCAAAAAAACAAAACGGCCGGGTTTCGCGCCAAGTACCGCACCGTCGATCTTTTATTGGTTGATGATATCCAGTTTTTGGCAGGAAAAGAAAGTACGCAAGAGGAATTCTTTCATACGTTCAATGCTTTGCACGAAGCCAGCAAACAAATTGTGATCTCCAGTGATCGTCCACCTAAAGAAATCCCCACCCTGGAAGATCGTCTCCGCTCCCGCTTTGAATGGGGACTGATCACCGATATTCAAGCTCCTGATCTGGAGACTAGAATCGCAATCTTACGAAAAAAAGCCGTCGCGGAAGGTTGGAAACTCCCCAATGAGGTGATGATCTATATTGCCAATTTAATCAATTCCAACATTCGTGAATTAGAGGGCGCTTTAATCAGAGTCATCGCCTATTCTTCCTTAACGAAGCAGGAGATCACCATCGAGCTGGCGGAAGAAGTCCTTAAGGACATTATCTCCTCCCAACAATCAACCCGCCTGACGATCCCCTTCATTCAAAAGACCGCCGCGGAGTATTACCAACTCACCATCGAGGATTTTAAATCAAAACGCCGAACCCAAAATATCGCCTTACCCCGTCAGGTCGCGATGTATCTCGCTCGGGAGTTAACCGATTCCTCCCTGCCTAAAATTGGCGAGGAATTTGGGGGTCGGGACCATTCAACCGTAATTCATGCTTGTGATCGAATTAAAGAATTAATGGGAACCGACCCCAAAGTTAATCAGGCGATCAAAGATCTAACCCAACAACTTAAACAATAACCTGTTGACACCCTGGTTATAACCTGTGGGCTTTTTTATCCACAAGTCTTTTTTTCCTGTTGATAACGGGAAAGTGTCGATAACCTCGTTTTATACCCACAGTTTGTTCTGCCGCAAAAAACCCCTTGTATCAGGGGGAAAAGGATTTATCCACAGTTTCTGGTATACTACTACTACGGCTATTTTTATCTTAATATATAGATCCCTATTAATCGTTTCTGTTGATAGTTGATTAGGACATAGGAGGTTGGCACAATGAAATTACTCTGTTCACAAGAGGAGTTGGCTCGTTCCTTACAGATTGCAACACGGGTTTTACCAGCAAAGACTAGTATTCCTGTGCTTAATGGTTTAGTATTAGAGACCAGAGATGATCAATTATTCTGCTTTGGTAGTGACTTAGAAAATGGTATTGAAATCAAAGTCCCTGAAGTTACGATCATCACTCCTGGACGAGTAGTGCTTGGCGGTCGTACCTTTTATGATGTAATCCGGCATTTACCCCCGGGTCGTCTGGAAATTGGTAGCGCTGAAGATGGTAAAACCTTTATCGTAAAAACAACGAGTACTTTTTTTAACTTGAATATGCTACCGGCGGAAGAATATCCAGCAGTGCCCGATGGGTTAAAAGACATTTATCTTTATACCGAAGAACCAGAAGGAATGGGCAGACCAAACCCGCTCTTTTCCTTATCCGTTCCCCTTTTTGAAGAAGCGGTGCGCCAAAGTATTTACGCGACTGCCCCCAATGATTCCCGTCCGTTTCTCTCGAGTATCCTCTGGGAAAGTAAAGCGGATCAATTACGCTTTGTTGCGACCGATATTAACCGCTTGGTCGTAAAAGACGTGCCCATCAAGGGTGATGGTGAGGAGAGTATCTTAGTGCCGGTTAAAGCCATGAAGGAAATGGTGACCATTTTCGGAAACAATCCTGATGAAGAAATTTCTTTCTTTTTAATCAACCGTCAATTATTTGCGGTTGGACGCGGGATCATCTACTACACAAGACTAATTAATGCCCAATTTCCCCGTTATGAGCAGGTCATCCCCGCAGGTTTTGATGGCGAAGCCCACTTCAATCGGTCAATTCTTTTAAGTGCTTTAAACAGGAGTTTACTTATTGATAAGGCGGTTAAACTAAGTTTTACGCCGAATTTAATCACCATTTTTTCCTCGGAACCAGAATTAGGACAGTTTACCGAGGAAGTAAGTTGTTCTTATGAGGGTGAACCCTTTGAGATCGGCTTCAACGCCCAGTATATTACAGATTTTCTCAAAGCGGTCAGTGGCGAGGAAGAGATTGTTTTTCAACTTTCTACCGGGATGAAAGCATCGGTTTTGCAGGTGAAAGAGGAAAGGGCTTATACTTATGTGTTAATGCCACTCAGACTAAATTATTAAG
>DOID01000024.1:22879-24532 GCA_003511465.1 Bacillota bacterium
GGAGGAAAAATGGAAGAGCTTGTCTTACAGGAGGGCTCCATACGGTTGGAGCAGTGTTTAAAATTAGCCGGACTAGTGATGACAGGCGGAGAAGCCAAAACGCTGATTCAAACTGGGATGGTGAAAGTCAATGGTCAGCAGGAGCAGCGACGGGGTCGACAGTTAAAAGATCAGGATGTGGTGACGTTGCCTGACGGTATCAGTTTGCGGGTTTGCGTTAAGGGAGAAGAAAGTGCATTTAGAAAAAATCAAGATCTGTAACTTCCGCAACTATAGCCCATCAGAAGTGGAATTATCTCCCCGGCTAAATATTTTATGCGGAAAAAACGGCCAAGGAAAGACGAATTTTTTAGAAGCCATCGCCTTTTTGACACTGGGACGCTCCTTCCGAACTAGGCGGGACGAGGATCTGATTAAAGCTGGGGAAAAAGAATTTTATCTAAAAGGAAAATTCCGAAGCAGTGAAGAAGACCTCATCCTTGAAGTTGGTAACGACTTGAGCCGGGTCGTAGTAAAGGTAAATGGTCTTCCTTACAAGAGCAAAAGGGAACTGTTCGGACGGGTCCGGACGGTGATTTTTACCCCGGACGATTTGCAAATAATTAAAGGAGGCCCGGAGAAACGCCGGGAGTTTCTTGATCTGTATCTGGCGCAGGCTTACCCGGATTATCGCCAGATTTATCTCCGTTTTTACCGGGCTTTATACCAAAGAAATGCTTTACTTAAGAAGCTAAGAGAAGGTCGTCGTGATCTAAACGAGTTGGAAGTTTGGACCAACCGGATGGTGGAAGAAGGAAGTCGGGTAGTCCTTTACCGCCGACAAACCATGGAGGAGATTGGCGCTAGTCTCAACCATTACCACCAATTGATGAGCAATGAACAAGAAACGCTGCATTGTCTCTATAAGGGTAGTGGTTCCTTACCAGATACGCTGGATTTAACAGCGATCCAAGAAGGTTTTTGGCGTTCCTTGCTGCGTCGATCCGACGATGAAAGACGAAGAGGATATACGCTGGTTGGTCCCCATCGGGATGATCTCCAAATCCAAATGAACCAGCGGTGGGAATTGCGGGTCTACGGTTCACAGGGACAGCAACGGACCGCCGCTTTGGCGCTGAAATTAGCGATGGTTGATTTAATTGAAAAAACCCAGGGGAAAGCGCCGCTTTTACTCTTGGATGACGTTTTTTCGGAATTTGATAGTGACCGGAAACAAGAGCTTTTACGCTTACTAACGGTTGGCACCCAAACGGTGATCAGCACAACTGAGCTGAAAACAACCGCCGCTTTAGCGGGGCCGCTGAAACTTTTTTCGGTTGCAAGTGGGGTGATCAGTGCTGAGTAAAGTAACGTTCCTAGGTGATCTGGTCCAAGTTCTTTTAAAAAATTGGTCGCAAAAATCCCAGATCTACACAGGGCTAGCCTCCTATTATTGGCCGCAAGTCATCGGGGACGCGTTAAAGGATAAAACAGAGGTAAGCCAAGTAAAAAACGGTATTTTATGGGTAAAAACTCCCGATCCTGCCCTGGCCTATAATTTGACTTTTTTTAAAAAAGAGATTATAAATAAATACCGTCGGTACTTAGGCGGAAAAACCATTCAGGGACTCCGCATTACCGTTGGTGAGCTTAATTTGGTTGATGATTATGGTA
>DOID01000024.1:24797-27436 GCA_003511465.1 Bacillota bacterium
GGAAAAGGAGGGAGCTGATGTTTTTACATCTCGGTGGATTGATGATGATCAGGACCGAAGAATTGATTGCGGTTGAAAATCTGGAAAACTTAACGACACTAGATGATTGGTTCGAACAGCAGCGGCGGGCGGCGCAACAGGTAGTTGATATTTCGGAAGGAAAGCCGAAGTCGGCAATCTACACCGATCAGAAAGTTGTTTTATCAGCGATTGCTTCCACAACTTTAAAAAAGCGCTTAAATCAAAGCCCAAGGAAACAGGTATTCTAGGGAGGTATGTTGGTGAACGGGCAAAAAACAAATGGTTATAATGCAGAACAAATTCAAATCTTAGAAGGTTTAGAGGCGGTACGAAAACGCCCCAGTATGTACATTGGTAGTACTGGCGAACGCGGTCTTCATCATTTAGTCTATGAAGTGGTCGACAACAGTATTGATGAAGCAATGGCCGGTTACTGTGATCAAATAAACATTACTTTACGGACCGACGGTGCAGTGGTCACGGAGGATAATGGAACCGGTATTCCAGTGGATATTCACCCCAAAGAAAAAGTCTCCGCGTTACAGGTGGTCATGACGAAGCTCCATGCTGGCGGTAAGTTTGGGGGGGAACATTATCAGGTTTCCGGGGGCTTACACGGCGTTGGTGTTTCAGTAGTTAATGCGCTTTCTCTCTGGCTAGAAGTGGAAGTCCGACGAAATGGGAAAATTTACTACCAAAAGTACGAACGGGGAAAGCCCCAAGCCGAAGTAAAGGTTATCGGGGAAACCAAAGGGACAGGAACCACCGTAATCTTTAAACCAGATCCGGAAATCTTTGAAATTTGTGAATTTGATTTAGATACCTTGGTCCATCGCTTTCGCGAATTGGCCTTTCTCACCCGGGGGTTGAGAATTACGATCAAGGATGAACGGGTCGACAAGGAGCTTTCTTACCACTATGAAGGTGGGATTGTTTCCTTTGTTGAACACTTAAATAAGACGAAAACCCCTCTTTCTAAAGAGATCATCTATATTCAAAAAAAGGTTGAAGATAACCTGGTTGAGGTTGCAATCCAGTATAATGACGGTTATGTGGAGAACGTCTATTCCTTCGCGAATAATATTAATACCCAAGAAGGCGGCTCCCACTTATCGGGTTTTCGCGCCGCGTTAACGCGTTCAATCAATGATTACGGGCGAAAACAGAATTTGATTAAAGAAAACGAAAATAACCTGGCTGGTGATGATGTACGCGAAGGGTTGACAGCCATCATCAGCATTAAATTGCGCTTCCCCCAGTTCGAAGGGCAAACCAAAACTAAACTGGGTAATAGTGAGGTCAAGGGCATTGTAGAGTCCGTGGTCTATGAAGGAATCACCGAATTTATGGGTGAGAATCCATCCATTGCCAAGGCGATTGTGGAGAAATGTCTAATGGCCAGTAGAGCCAGGGATGCGGCGCGCAAAGCACGGGAATTAACGCGGCGGAAAAATGCGCTGGAGATCTCGTCCCTCCCGGGAAAACTAGCCGATTGTAGCTTTAAGGAACCCGAATTGTGCGAGTTGTATTTGGTGGAAGGCGATTCGGCTGGTGGTTCGGCGAAACAAGCCCGCGACCGGCGTTTCCAAGCCATTCTCCCCTTACGCGGTAAGATTTTAAATGTGGAGAAGGCGCGCTTTGACCGGATTCTCAACAATGATGAGATTAAAGCGATGATTACCGCGATCGGGGCAGGCTTTGGCGAGGACTTTGATGTATCTAAACTACGGTATCATAAGATCATTTCCATGACCGATGCTGACGTGGACGGGGCCCACATCCGAACGTTGCTGTTAACTTTCTTTTATCGCTACATGACGCCCTTGATTGAAAATGGTTATGTCTACATCGGCATGCCGCCGTTATTTTTGGCTAAGAAAGGGAAAAAGCAACAATACTGTTATTCCGAACAAGAACTGGACGCTTTTTTAGAAGCCAACGGGCGACAAGGCGTTCTCATTCAGCGCTATAAAGGTCTGGGCGAAATGAATGCCGAACAATTGGCGGAAACAACCATGAACCCAGAGAGCCGGACCATCCTCCGGGTTAAGGTCGAAGATGCGGTGGCCGCTGATGAAATTTTCTCAACTTTAATGGGTGATAAAGTCGAACCGAGACGGGAATTTATCCAGACCCATGCTCGAGAGGTCGTCGATATAGATATCTGAGGTAAGCTTAAACAATGGAGGGAGAAAGATGGCAGAAATTATCGACGGAAAAGTAATTCCGATTAAAATCGAGCATGAAATGAAACGCTCCTATCTTAGTTATGCAATGAGTGTCATTGTTGGCCGGGCCCTGCCGGATGTGCGGGATGGTCTAAAACCGGTACACCGGCGGATCCTTTACGGGATGTACGAATCGGGAACGACGCCCGATAAACCTTATAAAAAATCGGCGAGAATTGTCGGTGACGTGATGGGGCGCTATCATCCCCACGGCGACTCGGCGATTTATGATGCCACGGTCCGGATGGCCCAGGATTTTTCCTACCGTAATCCCTTAGTGGACGGTCACGGAAACTTCGGTTCGGTCGACGGTGACCCGCCGGCGGCTATGCGTTATACCGAAGTGCGCCTCTCCAAACTAGCCGTGGAGATGTTGTCGCATATCGAGAA
>DOID01000024.1:27636-36852 GCA_003511465.1 Bacillota bacterium
CGTTTCCCCAATCTGCTGGTGAATGGATCGGCGGGGATTGCCGTTGGCATGGCGACGAATATGCCTCCCCACAATTTGGGAGAGATTATTGACGGCGCCGTCTTGTTGATCGATGATCCGGAGACCGACGCGGAAGCTTTGATGGAGATCGTTAAAGGGCCAGATTTTCCGACCGGCGGGATTATTCTAGGTCGGGACGGGATTCGTAATGCCTATCTTACTGGGCGAGGTAGTATTAAGGTTCGGGCCAAGACGCGGATCGAAACACTGAGTAACGGAAAAAGCCAGATTATCGTGACGGAGCTCCCCTATCAGGTGAATAAAGCCAGACTTATTGAGAAAATTGCCGATTTGGTGCGGAGCAAAGAGATCGAAGGCCTCACTGATTTGCGGGACGAATCTGATCGTTCGGGGATGCGGATTGTCATCGAACTGAAGCGGGATATAAATCCAAATATCCTCCTAAACCAGCTCTATAAACGGACCCAACTTCAAGATAGCTTTGGCGTGATCAATCTAGTCCTAGTGGATAACGAACCCCGGGTCCTCGGGCTTAGAGACCTGATCCGCCATTATTTGGACCACCAAAGGGAGATTATCACCCGTAGGACCAGGTTCGATTTACAAAAAGCGGAGGATCGTGCACATATTGTTGAAGGGTTACGGATCGCCCTTGACCATATCGATCAGGTGATTAAGGTCATTCGTTCCTCGCGGACAGTTGAGATCGCCCGCACAGCTTTGATGAGCAATTTTGGGCTATCAGAACGGCAGGCCCAAGCCATATTGGATATGCGTCTCCAGAGTTTGACCGGGTTACAACGGGATAAACTGGAGGAAGAATATGCTGAACTACAAAAGACCATTGCTCATTACCGTGAATTGCTGGCCGATCCGGCGAAGATTATGGGAGTCGTGAAAGAGGAACTCCTGGTGATTAAAGAAAAATACGCTGATCCGCGGCGGACCGAGATTGCACGGAATGAAGAAGAAATCTCGATTGAAGATTTAATCGCCGATGAGGACATTGTAGTGACCATTACCCATCGGGGTTATATTAAGCGGTTGCCGGTTACTACTTACAAAAGTCAGCGGCGGGGCGGCAAGGGCATCACCGGAATCAGTACTAAAGAAGAGGATTTTGTAGAACATTTCTTTATCACCGCCACCCATGATCATATCCTGTTCTTTACCAACCAGGGAAGGGTCTTTCAACTCCGTGGCTTTGATATTCCCGAGGCTTCACGGCAGGCAAGGGGGATCGCCATTATCAACTTGCTGCAGTTGAATCCGGAGGAAAGAGTTAACGCCTTTATTCCGGTGAAAGGTTTTGGGGATGATCAGTATCTCCTGATGTGTACAGATAACGGGATAGTGAAAAAAACCGCCCTTTCCGAGTATGCGAATAACCGCCGTAGTGGCTTGATCGGAATCAATTTGGATGAAGGTGATGAGTTAATTGAAGTCCGTTTGACTGATGGGACCCGGGAGATTATTATCTTCACCCGCCACGGACAGGCTCTGCGTTGCTCGGAGACGGAGATTAGACCGATGGGCCGGACCACCCGCGGCGTGAAAGGAATTAACCTGCGAGTCGGCGACAAGGTGGTCGGGATGGATGTGATCCGGGATAATGCGGAACTTTTGGTCATTACAGAGCATGGTTACGGCAAAAGAACCCCCTTCAACCAATACCGCGTCCAATCCCGGGGCGGGATCGGGATCAAAACCCTGAACCGGACGGAGAAGACTGGGGAAGTGATCGGCGGCGGGGTGGTTTATCCGGAACACGAGTTAATGCTGATCAATGCCAGTGGATTGATTATTCGGGTGACCGTCAATGGCATTTCATCCATAGGCCGTAATACCCAAGGTGTTAAGATCATGCATGTCGAAGAGACGGATCGGGTGGTTGCCGTGGCGCGGGTTGTTGGCAGGCAAGATGAGGACGAAGACGGCGAATAGCGGGGTGAAGCGGTGCGCATCACGAAACTAATGATTAAAGGCTTTGGCGCCCTTTGCGACTGGGAGTGTTTGTTGGATCCTTTTTGGACGGAGCTTCCCTTTGCCGAGGGGGAAGTGGATGAAAACGTAAACGAAGCAATCGTCGCCTTATTGTTTGGTTTTCCGCCCCACCAGCGTCCAAAAAAGCAACAGTTCGTCCCAGAAAGCGGGACGGATAAATATAGTGCGTCGATGTTAATTGAGACGGCTGATGGGGAGTATTTAATTGGCCGCCATTTCACTAGGGAGACCGCGGAGATCTTTAGACTTCAGGAACAACAAATCTTTTCCCTGTCGCCGTTGGTTTTGATGGATTTACTCTATAAAGAAATTGGGCTCTTAAACCCGTTAGACTTTGAGGTTGTTTCCGTTTACCGCAGCAATCAGCTGTTTTTAGACCAAAACGCCCCGCTGGTGCGGGAGCATATTCAGAAACTCATCCTAAACCCTAAACTTAATGAAATCATGGTCAAGACGGTTAATGAAGAAAAGATGAAACAAAATAGGGAAGAGTTAGCGGAGCTTGATACGCTCTTGCTGAAGCTGGAGCAGTGGGAAACGGACTGGCAAAGGCTGACGGCAGAAGAACAAAAACTTGCCGCTTATGAAAGCTTTCTTTCTCAGGACGGCGAAGATTTACTAGCTTTATCGGCCCGGGATTATACGGCTGCGACTCTGGAAACTAGTTTTTATGAAAGACAACTCCGGGAGGAAGCAGAAACCAGAAGGATCCTGGAACAAGAAGTGGATACACTCCGACGGAAGATTGCGGCCTTTGATCCTGATTTCTATTCCTCCGAAACGGAGCAAAAGGTCAACCGCTTATTGCAAAAACGGGCCGAACTGAACCAACTCCTGCAAAAAGAGGAAGTAGCATTGGAACAACTTGGACGGAAGGGTTTTCGGCTGCGTTTGGGCCAAAAAGAAAAGGAAGCGGAGATCGAGCAACGGATCGGGTCGTTATTACAAAGACTCGATCAGCTACGAGAAGCAATAAGGCTGATTCTAAAAAACAAAAAGCCGGAAGAGTTTTTGCAAGAAAAAGCCCTTTTAGAACATTACCGTAGTGATTTGACCCGCTTGGATCGGCCCTCCCTCCTTAAGGAAAATGACCGGGTGCCGCAGGAAGAATTGGCGCGCGCGCGGCAAAAGGAAGAAAAACTCCGTCAGGAAAGGGAAAGACTCCTGGCATTAACCGGCCAGGAAGAGTTCGAAACGGTTCATGCGAAAGTAAAAAAACTGGGAATGATCAAAAAAGAACGAATGACGATCGAAGCCGGATTGTCCCGCTTTTTAAACGCAGTGGACAAAGCTACGCTGGAGGAAGCACGGGACTATTTGCTAGAGGAAAAAAGGCAACGGGAAACACAGATTAAAGCAGAGGAAAACGCCGTTATGGTAGATGATCCCGACCTTTGTGACCTGTTTACACTGTACCAGGATGCGGGGCGAATGCTTTCTGTCCTTACGGAAGAGGAGGATCTCGGGCTAATGCCCTACCTTGACGGTAACCGGTTACGTTTTAAGGTGATCACCACCGAAGGTCCGCGCCCGGTGGAGGAAGTTTCTTTCCCTTTCCCCCATCCGGAGGTGCTGGATCTCGCCTTTCGCCTGGCCTTGGCGAAAGCGGTTGGTAGTAAAGGCCAGCCGATGTTGTTATTTGATGATTTTTCGTCTTGGTTAACACCCCAGATGAAGGAGGATCTCCGTCAGGTTTTGCTCGAATGGTTTTCTGAAGGACAAATCATCTTTCGGGTTAAGTAAAAATCTCGGCTAAGGGAAAAATAGAGCGACCACGGAAAATTATTTTCGGTCCGGAGGTGTGGAAAATGCCAAAGTTTAGGGAAGAACACTTTTCCTCCCGCACCAGTCTTTTCACCTTGTTGGTGGTTGCCGCCTTCATGGGTGGTCTACTGGTTTTGTTGGCGGTACGTTTTACCGGATTAGGACCGGCGTTGGTGCTCCCGCCTGCCGTACAGCAGGAAGAGACGGAACAGGAGGTAAGGCCGCTCCAGATTACCGACTATGAACAAGCCACCATCGAAGTAGTGAATACGGTTGGGCCGAGTGTGGTGATGATCACCACGACGAGTTTGGTTGAGGTGAAAGATTTTTTCTTCGGTTTAGTCGGTTACCAGCCGGTTCAAGGTTTGGGTTCAGGGGTGATCTTTCGTTCAGACGGTCATATTCTCACCAATTACCATGTAATTGAGAAGGCGGAAGAGATTATTGTTGTTTTAAATAACGGTCAGGAGTTTCCGGCGAAACTAGTCGGTGCCGATCCCGACAATGATTTAGCGGTGCTTAAGATTGAAGGAAAAAAATATCCTGCGGCCAAGTTTGGTAGTTCAGAGAATCTACGGGTTGGGCAGATGGCGATCGCCATTGGCAACCCGATCGGCGAAAGTTTAAAGAATACCGTGACCGCTGGGGTGATTAGTGCTACCGATCGGAGTATTGCCACGGGTGAACGGTCGGCTTTACGGGATCTAATCCAGACTGATGCTTCAATTAATCCCGGGAATTCCGGTGGCCCTTTGCTGAACAGTAAAGGGGAGGTCATTGGGATTAATACGGCCATTATCGAGGAGGCGCAAGGCATCGGTTTTGCGATCCCCATTAACAAAGCCCGAGAAATTGCGGAGGCAATCATTAAAGGGGAATTAAGACGTCCCGGTGCGATTGGCATCAGTTATGTGCCTTTTGAAGGAGCGAATAAAGAACTCTTAGAACGCCGGTTCCAGATTGATCTTCCGGTGGAACAAGGTTTCTTAATCACGCGGGTTTTTTCTGGTCCAGCTGCGAAAGCGGGCTTGAAAGCCGGTGATATCGTGGTTGCCATTAATGGGCAGCAAATTAAGGAAGGCGCTGATTTTACTGGTTTGGATCTGAAGGTCGGCGATCGGGTCACGATGGAGATCTACCGGGGAAACCGCCAATTCAAGGTGGAAATTACCGCGGAACCTTTGGAGTAGTAGTCGAAGATGCTACACCTAAACATTGTGGCGGTTGGAAAGATCAAAGAAGATTATTTACGGAAGGGAATCGCCGAATACCAAAAAAGGCTAACCGCCTACGCCAAACTAAAGATTTGTGAAGTTCCGGATTTTCCCTTGAATCGCGATCTTAATTGGGCGCAGCAAGAAGAAGGAAAGAAAATTCTGGGGGTAATCAAACCCCATTCCTTTATAGCGGCGTTAGACCCGCAGGGGCGAAAACTATCTTCTGAGGAGTTTGCCCACTGGCTGGCCGCGCGGGAAAGGGAAGGGAAAGAAGTTTTTTTGGTGATTGGCGGTGCAGTGGGTCTCGCCCCGGGGGTGGTTGCCCAGGCTCAGGACCGGCTTTCTTTTTCCGATTTGACCTTCCCCCACCAGCTCTTTCGGCTTCTTTTATTAGAACAAATTTACCGCGGATTTAAGATCTTACGGGGGGAACCCTATCATTTATAATGGTAAAATTGACAAACAAAAGCCTTGGCCAAACAGGACCAAGGCTTTTGTTTGTTTTTATTTAATTAACCCCGAAGCTACTTCAAACTCATTAAGCAGAGTAGCGAAAAGTTCTTGAACGGACACAATTTCCTGGACACGATAGGCGTTTTGGCCAGCAAAGGCAAACCCCTTATTTAACCGTCCTTTTTGGGCGTTGATTAAAGCCTGAGCGATGCAATAGGGACTTTTTTTATAGTCACAGGTTTTGATACAATGGTAAACACAACTAAAAGGGGTGGTCTTTCCGGCGGCGACCCGCTCTAAGAAGGAGTTACCGATGGCCCTACCGGGCAGGCCAACGGGACTTTTAATCTGGACGAGATCGTCTTTGCCCGCCTTAATGAAAGCCTCTTTAAACTCAGGGGCAGCATCGCATTCAAGGGTAGCGACAAAACGCGTGCCCATCTGCACACCAGCGGCGCCAAGTTGGAGGAAGTAATAAATATCGGCCCCGGTATAAATCCCACCAGCGGCAATGACCGGGATTTTATACTCCGGGGTCTCTGCTTTTTTCACTTCTTCGAGTACGGCCGGTAAGATCTGCTCCAGTTGGTAGTCGGGGTGATCAATCTCTTCCGACTTAAACCCTAAATGGCCACCGGCTTTCGGGCCTTCCACCACGATGGCGTCGGGGAGGCGTCTGTACTTATCGCGCCAACGGGTGATCAGGATCCGTGCGCTGCGGGCAGAAGAGACAATCGGGACGAGTTTGGTTTTGGCGTTCCCCACTAGTTCCGGGAGGTTCATAGGAAGTCCGGCGCCGGAAAAGATTAGGTCGATCCCCTCTTCGGCTGCGGTGGTCACCATATCGGTATAGTTGGATAAGGCGACCATAATATTTACCCCTAGGAGACCGCTGGTGGCGGCTTTCGCTTTGCGAATTTCCTTTTGTAACCCCCGTATGTTCGCTTCGCGATAATTGCGGAGGAAATCCGGTTCATCCATGCCAATGGCCGGCGTGGCAATTACGCCAATGCCACCGGCATTGGCAACGGCAGCAGCCAGTCCGGACAGGGAAATTCCAACCCCCATCCCCCCTTGAACAATTGGGATTTTAGCGGTAAGATTGTCGATCTTTAATTCCGGTAGAGCGAAGATAGGCATAAAAAGATCCTCCTTTTTCTCGTTAAAATGATCGGCATCATTAGTTTGGACGAGATAGAAGGAGAATAGTTATATTGGGGATGAAAGATTCTGCTTTTAACCCTTAAATACAAGTGCCGGGGATTCATATAATGAAGTACTTGGCTAGGGGCCAAAGGAAGTTAGAAAAATGAGGAGGAAAACGGATGTCTCCGGAAGAATTTGTGGAAACGTTTAAACCGTACGCCAAAATAATCTATGAGGTGTTCGGCATCCCATGGCGGGCTATTCTCGCTCAAGCAGCGTTGGAAACCGGCTGGTTGCGCCAGCCCGTTACCGACTTGGAAACGGGCAAAAACTCCTACAATCTCTTTAATATCAAAGGTCAGGGGCTGGCCGGTAGCGTTCGAGCCTATGATCACCAATATATTAACGGTCGACCGGTCAAAAGGATTCATGAGTTCCGGGCTTACCATAGTTATGATGAATCTTTTGAGGATTACGCCCGATTGATTACGGAAAACCCCCGCTATCAGGGGGCGCTTGCCGTGGCGGAGGATCCGGAAGCTTATGTCCGCCGGATCCAACAGGCTGGTTATGCCGAAGATCCACAGTACGCTGCCAAGCTGATCCAAATTATGAGGAAATACATTAAGGATGAGGAAGAATCGGTGGATTAAAACCTAATTATAGACTTCATTCGCAAAAAAGATCCCAACGCCACCGATGCCAATGTGGGACCCAATTACGCTACCAATTAAGTTGATGATATAGTTTTGAAAGCCAAGGCGTTCTTCAATCAGGGTTTTGAGCCACAGGGCTGTTTCCAGATCATCGGCATGGGTAATCCCGATGATCTGGGACTTGACCTTTGCACACCGGGCTTCCATAATTTCCAGGAGTTTATCGATCGCCCGCTTTTTACTGCGGGCTAATTGTAAAAGTGCGATGCGCCCATTCTCCACATGGAGGAGGGGTTTAATATTCAAGATGTTTCCCATTAAAAGACCGGTTCGGCTCAGGCGACCGCCGCGGTAAAGGGTTTCCAAATTATCAACGGTAAAAATATGTTCCATATGGGAGGATTGGTTCCGGACATACTGTACGATTTCGGCCTTATCCTTTCCGGCTTGTGCCATTTGCGCTGCTTTCAAGACGACGATCCCGGAACCAAGGGATCCCCCGTTACTGTCAATAATTTCGATGTCAAAGGTGGGATATTTTTCTTTAACTTCTGCCGCCATCAGCAGGCTGGTTTGGTAGGTACCGGAGACGCTGCCGGAAAGCGCAACGTAGATACAGGATTCTCCTTTACGAGCATGGTTAAGAAAGGACTCGCGCATCAACATCGGGCTAACCTGTGAGGTTTTCGGGTGATGTCCATTTTTCATAGCCTGGTAAAGTTGCTGGGTGGAGATGCTGACCCCATCAAGGTAAGTCGTGTCGTTCAGGATAATGGAAAAAGGGAAAACCTCGATCCCATATTGATTAATCAGATCTTCAGGTAGATCACAAGCACTGTCAGTGATAATAACGGTTTTCATCAGTGTAACTCCTTTGCTTCCTCATTTGGGGATAATAAGATTTTAAATAGAATTTAGCCTTATTTTAAAACTAACATATCTCGAGAAATTATTCAATGCAAAGTTACAAAGGCTTTTTGCAAAAAGCCCACAGGGGACTTTTAGGAGATGTTTGGTTTTAAGGGTGATGTTGTTGACAGTAGCGTGGCAGATAAGGTAAAATAACTCTAACTTGAATAATTATTCTTTTTACCTCCGCTGGCGGGGGTATTTTACAACAGACGTGTTGGGCTTTTTGCGTTGTCATTTGATTTTACTATCCCGATACAATATATTGATAGCATAACTTAAGTCAAACACTATATATTGTATCGGAATCTTCTTTAATGGATACAACGCAAAAAGCTTGTGTTAGGTCGGACCAAAAAAGGGGGTACAAGATGCCACCAGTCATGATTGAACTAGAGAAGGTAACAAAGATTTACGGACAAGGCGAAAAACGGGTTGTAGCTTTAGCGGATGTTAGTTTAAAGGTTAAAAAGGGAGAAATCTTCGGCATTATCGGTCTGAGCGGAGCGGGGAAAAGTACCTTGATCCGCTGTATTAATAAACTGGAAGAGCCTCAGTCCGGGACGATTCGGTTAGATGGGCAAGAAATCACCAAATTAAAGGGGAAAGAGCTCCGTGCCGCCCGGCGAAAAATCGGCATGATCTTTCAACACTTTAATCTGTTGTCTTCCCGGACGGTCGACCGGAATATTGCCTTTCCTTTGGAGATCGCCGGGGTCAATTTGAAAGAAAGGGAAGAACGGGTCCGCTCCCTGATGGACCTGGTTGGACTGGCCGATAAAACCCATGCTTATCCGTCTGAGCTGAGTGGAGGACAAAAGCAGCGGGTTGGCATTGCCCGGGCTTTGGCCAACAACCCGGAGGTTCTCCTCTGTGATGAAGCGACTTCCTCTTTGGACCCGGAAACGACCAAATCTATCTTACGACTTTTGCAGGATGTGAACCGTCGCTTTGGCTTAACGATTGTACTGATTACCCACCAAATGGAAGTCATTAAAGAAATCTGTGATACAGTTGCCGTGATCGATGAAGGGCGGATTGTGGAA
>DOID01000161.1 GCA_003511465.1 Bacillota bacterium
GATTCCAGATTAAAACTTATTTTGGACGAAGGGAAGCGAAAAATATATACGGCTCAGCGTAGCGTGGTCGAAACGGCTGAGGCCTTGCGGTATTTTATCGATAATTACCAGGTCAGTTACTTGAATATAAATGAGGCCAAGATCGAGGATATAGTGGCCAATGCTTACAAGAAATCGCTCATGAACGAGGATTACGGAGTCAAATCCACCCGATAAAAAGGAGAGCAGAAACTTACCCGCCTGTAGTTTATGTTGTCGGCGGGCCTTTTGCGTTTCAGGAGAAGATTTTCAGCGGGCGGATCTATAGCGTGGTCAAGCTACCATTTTATGGGGAGCTGGCGGGGTTAGATCTGGCTTTATCTTCTTTCTGCCGAGGAAGTCCAGTCCTGGATGACCAGGGTGAAGTGGTAGGTATTCTAACCAAGCCGTTCATCTCCGTGTCTTCTTTCTACAATTGGTACGCTTGCTGCCTGACGCGGAGCAGGAGGGCTGGATTGACCGGCTGGATCAAGTTTGGGAAGGGTTTGTAAAGTAATGCCTAAATCAATCACCCAAAAGGAAGTGATGTGATGGAAGTCCATCATCAAGAGGCCATTGAGCAGTTTGTCCGCCTTCAGCAAAGCGATGAAACGATTCTGGCAATCCTGTTAGGGGGTTCCCTAGCGCATGGTTTTGCGGCACCCGATGCGGATATTGATCTATTAATTATTGTGGAAGCGGCGGAGTATCAAAAAAGGAAAGCAGCACATAAACTTGCCTTCAGTCGGTGGGATCTTTGTAATTATCCCGGGGGTTACATCGATTGTAAAGTGCTTAGTTTAGACTTTCTTGATGCGCTTAGAGCGAGAGGTAGTGATCCGGCCCGCTATGCCTTTAAAGACAGTATTATTCTTTTCTCCCGGCTCGATCATCTCTCCACGTTACTGGCGGAGATCGCCAGGTTTCCTATGGAGGATCAAGCAGAGCGAAGAAGACGATTTGCGGCACAGCTTTTAGCCTGGAGATGGTATTATAGTGAGGCAGTAAAAAAAGAAAATCAGTATCTGTTCTACCTTGCTATCCAAAAAATCGTCCTGTTTTCCTGTCGGTTGGTCTTAAACGAAAATAAGATGTTATATCCCTACCACAAGTGGTTATTAAAGGTGGTGGAGACTGCCCCACTGAAACCGAAAGCCTTTGATCAAGCGTTGGCCAAATTATTGGTCGCCCACAATCTAAATGAGGTAAATCAGTTTTCTCGCGACATCTTAGATTTTGTGGGATTAGAGGAAAAAAACCTGGATTGGGCCAACCAGTTTATGATCGATAACGAATTGAACTGGATGGAACACGAAGCGCCGGTGGATGATCTGTAAAAGGTTGCCGAAAACGGCAACCAGTGCTGATCTGCTGATGCTTGCTGCTATTAATTGTTGAAAGGAAGCTAGTTTTGTTTAAATTGGAGAATAACCGTCTCCAGGTGGAGATCGATGAACCCGGTGAATTGTACCATGGTTCCCGCTTTGACTGGACCGGTTTTATTACCCAAGTGACTTTGGATGGGCAGCATACCTACTGTGTCCCCGAGTCGTTAGTACCCGGTCAGGGGAGTGGGGGATGCGGGATCTGTAATGAATTTGGCATTGCGGAACCGGTGGGGTATGAAGACTTGGCACCGGGGGGCTATTTTCCCAAAATTGGTGTTGGTCTTTTAAAGCGGCCGGATCAGAAACCTTATGATTTTTTCCGTCCTTATGAGATTATCCCGTTTCCGGTCACGGTGCTGAAGATCCCAAATGGACTTAAGTTCCTGGTCGAGCCTTTGGAGTGCAACGGTTATCTGTTCGAGCTCGAAAAGACCATTTCGATCAAGGAAAATAAGCTTCAGATTGATTACATCCTTTCGAATCGGGGCGCGCAGGCGATTCGGACGACCGAATACTGTCATAACTTTATCGGTATTAACCGGCAGTCGGTGGGAGCCGATTATAAGCTGGAGTTTTTATATTCGCCGCAGCTTGTTCCCGCCGACGATCCAGAGACCCAAGAACCCCTTCTGATCAATGGACGAGAAATCAGTTGGAAGTTTAAACCGGAAACAGATTTTTACGGAAGCATGCAAGACTTTTTCCGGGAGCAGCACCATAAATGGACACTCCGTCACCAGCCAACCAAAAAAGCGGTATCCGAAGAGAGTTTCTTTACACCGCAGCGGGTGGCGTTGTGGGGGCAAGGGCATGTGATTAGCCCGGAGGTGTTTATTGCGATCAAGGTTAATCCAGGGGAGCGTCAGCAGTGGAGCCGGAACTATACCTTCTCTTGACTATTTTGCTATTATTCACAGACTCCGGCTAAGGGTTTCAGACTAAAATAGTTTAAAGCCTGGTTGATGGTATCTAGATCATATATTTTTTGTTCCAAACAGAATTGAATCACCAAATCAAAGGTATCACTCTCCGAAAGGGAGTAACCGGCTGCCGTTAAGAGGTGGTCGGTTTCTTTTTTGTCTAGTTCTAAGGCCATGGCCAGGGCGATCACAGTATTTTTCCCAGGACGGTAATCAGGATTTGTTCTTATTTTCGAGAAGTGACGGCGGTCAAGACCGGCTCTTTTGTAAAGCGCTGTATCCTCCATGCCCTTTTGATCGATAAAGCCAAAGAGGATCTGCTTAAAAGTTGGTTTCCGTTTGTCATTCACAAATTT
>DOID01000163.1:0-1797 GCA_003511465.1 Bacillota bacterium
GCCATCGAAATTCTGCGGGAAGCCTCAGTACGGCTCCCCGGCCCCTTTGGTCAGACCATTGGGATTGTTGGCGGTTTTATCTTAGGTGATACGGCAGTCCGCGCCGGGTTAATCTCCCCGATTATGACGATTGTCGTGGCCTTAACAGCGATCTGTTCATTTGTCTCGCCCAGCTTTGGCGTGGCAATTACGATGCGTATTTTGCGTTTTCCCTTGATAATCATTGCTCAAATCGGCGGTTTATATGGGCTGTCCATCGCCACCATTTTTCTCTTAATTAATCTGGCCGGGATCCGTTCCTTTGGGGTACCATTCTTGTCGCCGTTGGTTCCCTTAAATTTGTCTGATTTAAAAGACTCCTTTTTTGTGGCACCCCGCTGGATGATGGTTAAACGGCCATCAGCCTATGAGCCGATTGATCAGCGGCGAGCAGGGTCGAAGGCTAACAACTGGTGGGAGGCTGCCTTTAACCCGCCACAGCGGCGGCCAAGGGGGGGGGGAAAGAAAAGGTGAAACAGGAAAAGCGGTCTTTAGATGCCCGCCAGGTTACTTTAGTCGTTTTGGGTTTCGGGATCGGGGGCGGGATTCTGACTTTACCTAGCCTGGCCGCGAAAGTATTTGGCGCTTCCGGTTGGTTGATCGTCTTAGTTTTGGGGTTATTTTACACCGGTGGCGCCTGGATCGCCGGGCGTCTTGCCGAAAAGTTTCCGGAGGAGACGATCATCGAATATAGCCCCCGCCTGCTGGGGAAATATTTGGGATTGCTGTTTAACCTGATTTTTATTACCTCTTTCTTACTGGTTATTCCAATTGAAATCCGTATTCTCCAGGAGTTGGTCAATATTTCTCTCTTGCCGGACGCGCCGATCTGGTTTGTCAGCGGCTCTTTCTTACTGGCCATTGCCTACGGCGCCTCACGCCAGATCGATCAAATCGCACAGGTTAACGAGCTGTTAATCGAAATTGCGATCATCGTTGGACTTTTTGTCGTCTTATTAGCTATGCAGCATTTCGAGCCCTTACATTTACTTCCCTTTTTTAGTAAAGACCTGATCCACCCGGATAAAGTGAATGAACTGGTGGGGATGGCGTTTTCTTTTGCCAGTTTTCCCGTGATCAGTATGGTAGTCCCCTATCTTCGTAATCCCCGGCAGACGACGCCCGCAGTAGTGAAGGGGAATATCTTTATTACCTTGGTTTATACTATTTTCACCCTCATTGTACTGGGGGTTTTTGGCTACCAGGAAACAACGAAACTGTCCTGGGTTGCCCTGGAGTTGGCCAAATCTATCAATATCGAGGCTGTCATTTTAGAAAGACTGGATTTAGTGTTGATTGTCTCCTGGATTTCGGCTTTGTATACTACGGCGCTGCTTGCTGGTTTTGTGGTCAGCGCTAGCGTGAAGAGGATGTTTAAACTGAAGAAGCATGCTTACGTAATCTGGGCGCTCGTCCCGCTTGTTTACTACCTGAGCACCATTTTTACAAACTATTTTGTCTGGACACGCTGGAGTGTTTATGTGGCAGCGCTCTTTGTGGTGATCTCGGTATTCTTCTATCCTTTACTCTACCTTCTAAGCTCACGAAAGGGTAATGGCCATGCGTAGACCGGTGAAAAGATCGCAAAAAAAGAAAAGGTTTTTCCTTCTAATGCTTGCTGTTTTACTACTGACGGCACCGGGGTGTTGGCGCGGGCGCGAATTAAATGCGCGTGCCTTTGTTACGGCAGTCGCTTTTGATCTGCCGACAGAGGAAGGCGCGGACCCAGGGGAGTTTCTGCTCAGTATCCAAGTACCG
>DOID01000163.1:1979-4987 GCA_003511465.1 Bacillota bacterium
GGTGGGGACGGAAAACCTTTTGTGGTCTACGGGACCACTACCAAAATGGTGATGACCGGTATTCGTCAACTCCAACGTCAGCTGGACCGAGAACTATTTTTCGGCCATACCCTCCTGATTCTCTTCAATGTGGAGGTCGCCAAGGCGATTGGGGTCGATCGTCTGCTGGACTATTTTAAGCGGGATTATCGCGTGCAAAGAAGGGCCAGAATCGCGGTGATCGACGGGGAGGCCAGGGAAATCTTGAAACTTGAGCCGCCGATCAGCCAGACCCCGGCTGCTTATATCGAAAACCTTCTTTCCGGGCAGAGCGCGAGCGGTATTAATTACATCTCGGATTTTGGCCGTTTTCTGGTGGAGCAAGGGGACATCGGGGTCGACCCGGTACTGCCGCGGGTGAGTAAGGGGAAAGAAACGGCGCTAACCGGTGGGGGTGCGGTAATCAAAAATGGTAAGTTTGTGGGGTGGTTAGAGAATAAGGAGACACGTGCTTTAAACATTTTACTGAACCAAAAGATTGTAAGTATCTATGAGGTAAAATGTCCGCTCCATCCCCGGGAAGAGATTGTTGTCCGGACGACTGGTTTCAGATCACGCTACCGCTTAAACAACCAAAATGGCCGTACTGTGATGGGAATCAGAGTGGGGGGCCAGTTTGAAACGGTCGAATTTACGGATCAGCATGGTCCATTAGCCACGATCCAAGATGACTTGGAAAAGACAGTCAGCGCTGCGGTCCAGGCCGAAATAGAACAGGTGATTCAAAAAGCGCAGGAGCTGGGGGCGGATATTTTAGGGGTTGGCCGTCGTCTGCAAGCTTTGAAACACGATTTATGGCAAGCCATGGATTGGGAACGGGAATTTCCCGCCTTCCCCATCGAGGTCGAAGTCGACATGGAATGGACGATGACCGTCAGGAGGTTTGGCGGATGAAGCGATTCTGTTTACGTCCGTTTTGTTTGTGGGCACAGGCTTTAAGAATCCACATTTTTTCGGCTTCCCTGATCCCGGTTCTCCTCGGGACGGTGGTGGCCCAGGCCGAAGGGCCTATCTCCCTCCTCCGTTTCTGCCTGGTCGTGGTCGGGGTCTTTTGTTACCACGGTGGAGCTAATTTGGTAAATGATCTATATGATCTGGAGGCGGATCGGCTCAACCTGGAAGCGTCGCTTTTTAACGGAGGAAGTCGGGTACTAACGGCCGGGCTCACTTCTACAGCCCAAGTGAGCAAAGCAGCGATCCTTTGCTACATAGTGGGGACGATCTGTGCTTTCGTGCTGGCGTTCACCGGCGGAGGCCCCGGCGTCCTCCTTTTAGCGCTGGCCGGATTTGGCTGCGGTTATTTCTATTCGGCCCCGCCGCTCCGGTTGGCGGCGACCGGCTACGGGGAGTTATGCGTGGGTCTGGCTTTCGGCCCTTTTTTAGTGGTTGGAACAGCAGCAGCCCTGACTGGTTCCTTCCTTCCCAACGCCTTGCTGGTATCTTTACCGGTGGGCGCCCTCATCACTGCGGTGATTTTACTGAATGAATTTCCGGATTATGAAAGCGATCGCCGCTCCGGCAAGCGGACGCTGGTGGTACGTCTAGGGCGTAAGCGCAGTGTGTGGGTCCTGGCCGCTCTCCTGATGATGGCCTTTGTGTTACTGGTAATTAACCTGATTATACTGGGACTTAAGTGGTTTGTTGTCGTCAGCCCGTTAACGACAGCGCCTTTGGCGGTGTGGGTGTGGCACCGGGTACGTCGTAATCTGGAGCAGACTCGGCAACTGGTATCGGCTTGCGCCGGGATGATTTTTCTGCATTTGGCCAATGGGTTGACACTCCTTATTGCGCTGCTATTGATTAGAAAATAGTCTCGTAACTCGTTGCTGGTCACTTGAAGCAGTCCCGGACAGCTACTATTTTCAGTATTTCATGCGTGTGGGCGGTAGCCAGCGAGAGCAAATATGTGGCGATGTTCGCGCTATAATTTCAGTAGAGTTAGTGGGGGAAATGATGAGCGGAAATGATGTTTTTAGCGCCGAGGAGGCGCTGTTTCCCGAAGCAGTCGATGCCATGATGTCGCCGCTTCGAGAGATTGTCAGGGACATCTTTGCGTCACCGGGAAAAGGGTTGCGGAGTGAATTATTAATCCTCTGTGCTGGGGGAAAGGAAGCGAAGAACAGTTCACCTAAACTTTCATCTTTGGCTTTAGGTGTTGAAGTATTACATTTGGCAACTTTAGTCCATGATGATCTACTGGATCAAGGGGAGCAGCGGCGCGGACGGCCGTCGGTTTGGAAGAAATGGGGGGTTAAAACAGCCGTATTAGTAGGGGATTATCTTTTTGCCACCGCTTATCGGTTGTTGAACAACAATTGCGGGCAGAAAAGCATGGAACGGGTAAATTATTTACTCCGTGAAATGGTTGCTGGGGAACTGGCGGAGGAGATGGACAAATTTTGTCTGATCACGATCAATCGTTATCTGGAACGGATTGAAAAGAAGACCGCCCGTTTTTTCCAAATCATTTGTGAGTTGGGCGGCGCATTTGCGGCGTTGCCAGGGGAAGTCTGCGCCGAGCTGGGCGCTTTCGGCCGGGAGATCGGTATCGCCTACCAACTCTTTGACGACTGGCAAGATGTGGCGAGAGATGGGAAAACGGGCGGAAAACCGGTTTTTCAGGATTTAAAGAATGGGGTGTTGACTTTACCATTGCTTCTGATCAGTGACCAACCAGGTTTCAATGAAGTTTTAGCCGAGGTGAAAGCCGAAGGAAAAGTGCAGCCAAAACATCGGCGGCAGATCCGGCAGTGGTTAGCGGCGCAGCAGACGGCGGAAGAGATAGCGCGGCTGATCGAAAAATACCGACGGCAGGCCAAGGCGCGGCTGACGGGCTTGGACCTCCCCCAAGGGCCTTTTCTGCTTGATTACACCGACCGGTTTCTACCTAGAAAATAGCCCATGTTGTTCACCAAGCAAGGAAGAGTAGTCTGCGTGAACAACTCAAATTATAGCGCCTCCGGGGCTTG
>DOID01000163.1:5025-5729 GCA_003511465.1 Bacillota bacterium
AGCCAGGGTGAATGACTACCTAGAAAATACTAGTCTGTCGATTCTCCCGGCTTGAATTTCAGTAATTTAGCTTAAAGTGCGCCGCTCCGAACGACCAGCTGCTGTGGCCTCCGGGTGCTTGTCATTACCCTGGCATTAATTTTCATGCTTTCAGATGTTCTGGCGGTAGCCAGGGTGAATGACTAGAAGGAAAAGGCAAAAGAAAAAAGACTTTCAACGCCTGAGGTTTGAAAGTCTTTTATTCTCTAGTCGACGGTAGGTTAGCGGAGTCCCAGTTTTTCCTGGAAACGATGGAGATGCGGCGCGGCGGCCTCCCGGGCTTTGACAGCGCCCGCTTCGAGAATGTTTTCGATGGCACCGGAGGCGGATAACTCCTCCACTTTTTCCTGGAGGGGACGGAGGGTCTCTACTACCAGATCGGCTAGGTCTTTTTTAAATTGGCCATAGCCGACCCCTTCGTAGTGGGCGGTGATCGCTTCGATGCTCTGTCCGGAGCAAAGAGAGTGGATGACCATGAGATTTGAGACAGCCGGTTTTGCTGCTTCGTCGTAACGGATGACGGCCTCCGAATCGGTAACTGCCGACATGATCTTCTTTTTGATTACTTCCGGTGGATCCAGAAGGGTAATAAAGCTTTTGGGGTTAGCGTCCGACTTCGACATCTTTTCTAGCGGATCGGTTAGGCTCATAATCTTCCCCCCTTT
>DOID01000032.1:0-878 GCA_003511465.1 Bacillota bacterium
GAAGGTGAGTTCGGCAGCACGGTGAGTAGTGCCGCTTCACCAGGGCTTAGCCTTGCCGGTTCCTTCCCGAAATAGAGCCAAGCTGCTGCTGCCACCCCTTCAATATTACCGCCGTAGGGAGCAATGTTAAAATAGACTGTCAAGAGTTCGTCTTTACTAAACCGTTGTTCTAGTTGCAGCGCACGGAAAAGCTCAATCGCCTTGTTCCGCCAGGTTCTCACTTTAGGTTCCATCATCCGGGCAATTTGCATCGTCAATGTTGATCCCCCGGAGATAACCCGGCCGGATCGCAAGTTTTGTCCCAAAGCCCGGACTAACGACACCGGATTGAACCCCGGGTGGTAATAAAACCAGCGGTCTTCATAAAATACCAGGTATTTCTGGAGTAGCGGCGAGATCTGCTCCAGGTCGGTCCGTATCCGCCACATATCATCAGCAGAAGTAAACGCCCGGAGCACCTTCCCCTCCCGATCAAAGACCAAGGTCGAAGAGGGCCGTTCCAGCGCTGCCCAAGGCAATGGAATCAAGTAAACGGCCAGCTCAAAAAGGATCAGAAGGAGCAGGAAAACCCCCAATCCCTTTTGTAGTCGGGGGTCCATCCTCGCCCACCGTATACGTAGTGTACGTAGAAACGCCCTGATCCGGTTGCAAACCGGATCAGTTGCCTTGGCGCACCGATCCTGTTTTCGTTCGGGTAATTCCATCGTTATCACCTGTATTATGGTCTGATCATAATGATGCGTTCGTTAAAGTTTACTACAAATCCTTTGCAGACAATATGAACCAGATCCAACTGATCATCTATACAGTAATCTTAAGATCCAAACTAACCTCGTCTCAAGATCCGGCGCTCCTGCCCCAGCGCGCCGGGGAGCATC
>DOID01000032.1:955-3205 GCA_003511465.1 Bacillota bacterium
ACCCCAGCGCGCCGGGGAGCATCCTTGCCGGATTGTTGGCAGAATAACTTCATTGATTAAGCTCGCGGCGTTAGCAGCAAGCAGAGCAAGGCGCGAAGTCATGAAACCCATCTAGCGGCTTTTCCCCTAATCACGCACCACCCGAATAGCGCCGCTTGAGCTGAAGCTGGAGATCTCAGGCGCGTACATACACTCCGCTTTGATCGATGGGAGGATATACTCCCCACAAGTCACCGCCCGGAGGGCGTAATAGAACTGATAGTTTCGGACCTTCGGTAAACTAAAGAAGAGGATCAAACGGTCATCCCTTACATCCATATAATCCGGGCGCACCGATTCCTGGGTCAGCCAGGAGATACTTTCCCTACTCTCGATCCGGGGGTTTTCGATCTCCAAACCCGCCGGAAGCAGATCAATGATCCCAATATTTTCGAGCCCCGGTTGCTCGGGCTTAACCGTTATCCGGGCAATAATTAAATCACCTTGCCGGATCTTGTTCAGGGCCAGCGGATTGCCCTGACGATCAAGGAACTCCCTGGTTACCTGTATTCCGGTGTTTTTCTCCGGCAGATCGGTACGGGTGGAGAGGCCGCTGCTTTTGAGATAATAGTAACACTCCCCGTCCCCATTCAATTTCACCGCTATTTTCCCTTCCGCCAAGCGTGGATCGTTCAGAATCAAATCCTGTGTCGAGTCAAACTCGGCAATCTTCTCTTTACCCAGGTAGACCTCTCCCCGGTAAGTCCCGTCACTCTTTTCTTTATAAAGCTTCCCTAAAGCCATCAGGGCAAAAGCATTCTCCTGGGTGGTTCCCCACCGTCCGCCCTGGGCCGCCTTGTTGATCCGGTTCACCAACTGGTAGACGGCAGGATTGTGGGGATCGACATCCGCCAGCACACTGAGGATAATCGCATCCGAGCGCAGCGTGGAGTTGAAGTTCCCCCCGCTTTCTCTGGGGAATATATTGACCGCAAAAGAAGTGGGGAGAATTTCCCGGGCCGTTAGCCGGTCGCCGGTGTAGAAATAAGCCCCTGCCAAGTGCGCCCGGGAGTCGTTACTGAGGTTTTCCGGTGCATACCGCCGCCAGTAGGCCATCGTCGACAAGTCGGGACTGCCGTTCAAACTTAGTACATAAAGGGCATAAATCTTCGCTTGCAGGCGATTACGGGCGGTTTCACGCCCCCGCACGGTTGATTTTAGATAAGAGATCATCCGGTTATAAACCCGGTCAGTCACAACGTACCCTGCTTTTCGCGCCTCCACGAGAAAATGGGCGGTATAAACCGAGCTCCATTCGTTACTATTGTTACCCCCGGGCCAGTAAGCAAAGGACCCGTCCCGGAGTTGCATTGCCTCGATTTTTTCGATCCCTTCCGTCACATAATAATCGGCATTCCCTGTAAAGGTCCCCCCTTCCACCGCGCTCAGCAACTGATCGAAGTAGAGCAAGGGAAATAACTTCGAGGTCGTCTGCTCCAGACACCCGTGGGGGTAGGTTAAGAGATATTCCAAACCGCCAGCCAGTTCCACCGTGGGGAAAGGCGAGAGCGCCAGGGTGTAGGTGGCGGTCCCCGGTAGCCACCGGTCCTTTATATTAAAGGTCAATGGTTCCTTTTGCGTGATCGAACCGGAGCTGATCTCATGGGTCACCGCCACCGGTGGCCGCAGCGCCAGCTCTTCTTCCAGCTCGCATTTCTCCCCATTCCCTTCCACCTGCAACCGGAAACGGAGTTTCCCCATACCTTGACCTGCTTTCAGCTGAAAGTAAGCGATCTTTTCCTCCTCCGCCCCAAGTTTAAGCGTAACCAGCGGCTCACTTTCTAAGATCACTGGGCCTTCAGAGCTTAGACGGAGTTTAAACTCACCGGCCTGGCCTGTTCCGTTAAAAACCGCTACCGGAATGGTAAAGCGATCCTGCGGCGCCACAAACCGTGGAAAGGTCGGCGTCAGCACCAGCGGATCCCGGACGATGGTCTTGCCTTCTGCCGAGCCGAAACGCTGTCCGTCAAAGGCGACCGCCATCAACCGTAGGGTCCCGTTGAACTGGGGTAGCGCTAATTTGACGATTGCTTCACCGCTAGGATTGGGAGAGACGATCCCTGACCATAATGACACCGGCTTTACCCGGCGGAGGGAAACAGGATTTAAGTTTTGCTTACGCACCCCATCTAAGAAGTCCCGATCTCCACCCGGGGTGCTCTGGGTGGTCATCCCCTCCACTTCCGGAAGGAGTAGACCATACAGGTCGTG
>DOID01000032.1:3449-6898 GCA_003511465.1 Bacillota bacterium
ACCTCCCGGTTGGGGCGAAGTTCGGCGGGCACCGTGAGGTCAATCCCCAAGCGAGCCTTATTACTGTCCACCATTAAAGGAAGGGTCCCAAAGGCACGGGCTGGGGCCTGATCCTCCAGGCCATTGACCGAACGCAAGAGATGAACCGCCACGTAAACATTGGGTTTATACTCATCCTTCACCGGGATCGAGATCACACCGGTATTGGCTTCCAAGTCTACGATCCAATAATCATAAACCCTTTCCCGTTCCACCGTCACTAAGGCCTTACCGGCAAAAGGTGCCTTAATCTGTAGTTGCGCTTCCCCACCGACTTGGTACCGGTCCTGCTCCAGATCCAATTCGATCTTATCCGGATCCTCCATTGCCCAGGGCGAGTACCCCCAACCGCTCGCATAGAAGGAAAGAGAAGCCTGGGCGCCTGTCTTTGGATCGCGGAGGACAATTTGGTAACGCCCATAATCCTGCGGCGTATACGTAAATTCCGCTTCGGCCTGCTGAGGGGTTAGTTCTTCTGTATAAACTTTCCGCCGTTCTTGTTCCGACACATAGCGGTACCGCCCGTCAGTGTCCTTCCGGTAGATCGAATTCCAGGTCAGATGGTAAACCTCGGCGGTTAATTGCCCGGCTGGAGAGGGGTTCCCCTGGGGATCTAGGACAATATATTTGAGCGCAAATGGTTTTCCCATTTCACAATACTCGCCAGTCAGCGCTTTCACCCCAATATAATTCGCATAGGGGTGTAAAGTTACCCCTTGGTAATTGCTCACCGCCCGACCGCCATCTTCAATGACCGTCCCCTGAATGATGGCGTTCAGTTTGGCCGGTGGGGTTAAGCCCTGTGGAAATCGATAAGTGAAAGTTGCTTGGCCCGCGGCATCAAGTTTACCCTCACCCAACTCCTCAGTTTTCGCCATAAAGCTCCGGTCTGGGTCGCCAAAGCGGTACGACGCATAGGACGCAGGTGTGAATTCCGCCGCTTCCAAACGCAGCTTGACCTCGGTTCTCCGCCCCGCTGCCGGCGGCCCGAAGAGGTTTACCCCTTCGACTTTAATCCGGCATTCCTCCCCCGGTTGATAGGTATCCCGGTCGGGTGTCACGGTGACTTTGATCCGGTCCGGCATAAACTCTTCCACCTGGAAGGAGGTACTGCCAATCACGGTTTCACCCACGAAGATACGCGCCCGGTAACCCCCGGTCTGAGCATAATCCGGAATTTCCAGTTTGAATTCACAAGCCCCCCGGTCCGCCGTGCTGCCAACCAGCTCACGGAAGATCTGGCCGTCGGGCTGCCGAATTTCCAACTTGACCGGGAATTCCGGCGGCAAAACCGCCCCCGGTCCCCGAATCACCGCCACCAAATTTCCTTTGTCACCGGGACGGAAGATCTCCCGATCTAAGTAGGTAAAAGCTTCATACCCTTCTTGCAGGTAATCACGGCCACGCACATCAAAATCGGTGGTGGCGATCTGACTACTCTTGAGCTGGATAAAGGAAAAATCATGCCCTGCTTCCGCCATAATAATTAAGGGCGCGGTCGGATCGCCCGGCTTCTGATAATCGGAAAAGCGGGCAATCCCCTCTGCATCAGTCTCGGCGGTGGCCATAATCTGATTATTTTCGCTGATCAGACTGACTTTCGCCTTTGCTTTGGGCGCCAAGGTCTCCAGCGAATTAACCCAGACCAGTAAATCATTTTTACCCATTTTCCCGACGATGCCCAGGTCGGTAATGATCACATACTTATAATCATTACGCCAACGACGTTCATAATCATAGGCCGCGACTTGGAAAATACCCTTAAACTCAGCATCCATGTACTGACCAAGGTTGATCGCGGTGGTCACCACCTCGTTTTTGGCCCCGGCAATCTCCAGCTCTTCTTCCTTCACCAGCTTGCCTAGGTAGGGAAGCTGCCGATCATAACAGTAATCGGACTGAGAGTAATCTAAGAAATTGAGAAAGGGAATTAGGTTGTTGGCATAGATCTGATTGATCTCCAGTTGGACCCGGTCCACATTGACCGTTTCCAACCCCAAATTGAGAGCGCCTTGACTATTAAGATACCGCCCGCGGGAGTTAAAATTGACTCCCGGATCCAGATCGCCAAGGGTCATCATCGCCGCAAAGTCCTTGGCCAGCGGTAAACCATTGACCGCCGGTAATCCGGCGTTTAGACGGAGATGATAATTTTCTCCCCCTTTAAACTGGTCACTCTTAATGAGGACCAGATCTTTTTCCGTCTCGACGGTAAAATTAACCCGCGGTTTAATTTCAACAAAGCCGGCCACCGTTTCGGCGTCTACCGGCTGGGAACACTGTACGGTGATCCAGAACTTACCGCCGGCGCCTTGCAAAGCCGCATTCATGATTTTCAGCGGTTTTTTGGCGCCGACCGTCGTTTCGTAGCGGTAGGCAGCTGCTAGTCCCTTTTGCCCACCGACACAAAGAAAGCCCTGAGGCAGCGTGAGCGTAATTTTCTGTTCTTGCTCCGAAAGCCGAACCGCTGCACTAACCACGGTCAATTCTCGGCTGCTTCCTGTCTCTTTCACGGTGTAGGCCAGTTCATTACCGGCCTTGCCCAGCTGGAGTTGGAGCGCCTTCTCAAGCTCGATCGGGGAAACCGGATAATTGAAGCGGATCCGTGCTTCTAAAACTGAGCCCACCCGGTCTTCGGTGGTGATAAAATTAGTCATGATATTTTCCACCCGGAAGCGAGCAGTGGAAAATTCAACGGTTCTTTTTCCGGAGAGCGATTTTCCCTGCACCGAAACGAGTCCACTGTCAACCTCCGCCTGGTAAGTGGTGGACGGCAATAAAGGAACTTCCGGTAAAAACCGGAGTTCCCGTTTCGTAACCCAGCGGTACTTACCCGCGATCGCGGGGGTAAATTTAATAAGTTCAGTGGAGAGCGTCGCCCCCACCTCTTCCTGCTTGACCATATCCTCGGAGAAGGTGAAGGTCAAATTGGTATGCAAATTAACCTCGCCCGACGGCTCCATTTCCAATAATCGCACGTTGCCGCCGGCATTGATGATCCAAAACGAACAACAGACGACCATAAACAAGATCCCGTAAACGATCGGTTTTTTGTTTTCCAAAGTAACCTGCCCCCCGTCGAAATTACTCGTAAACGCTTGAATCAGGGCTTCTTACGTTGTCATTTGATTCAACTATTCCTGTACAATATATTGATAGCCCACTAGGAATTGTCTAATCTCATTATTCTATATTCAGTCCAAATACATGCTGGCTAATATTAGAGCTATTCACGATATATTCTGATTGAATGAGTGTTTATGGAATCCCTTAAAGTAATATTCGGTAAATTATAGAAGTATCCTCTAATTGTTGTAAAAATGTGGATATAACACAAAGCAATTCTCCTTTTCTCCCAAAAGTCGAAATTTTTTCGGAATATTTTATCAACACAATGGTCAATAGGTCTT
>DOID01000035.1:0-9795 GCA_003511465.1 Bacillota bacterium
TTGGCATACTCTTGGCATTCGTTTTTAGCCGGAGTAGTCTTTCGCCGACCAAGGAAGAGAAAGTGATGGCTGGGTTTAACGATCTAATTGCCCAAGAGGAGATAGCGGTAGGGGAAGTGATCGCCTACGTGGATACGTATGTCGGGGAAGTCTCAAGGGAAAATGCTGCTAAGCTTGCTTTAGGCTTGGAACAAGTGCAAAAAGATCAACTCTCTGCTTGGCAGAGGCTTTATGAAGACAGCGCTTTACAGGAAGAGATGGCAGCAGTTTATCAACGCCACTGGTCGCTGGATGATTTAAAGCAAGCCGAGGATGAAACCACGCGGCAAATAGTAGCGAAAACCGTCGCCAGTGGCTATAAAGTCGAGACCGCGGAAGGGACCTTCTTCCCAGTCATCGACTATACCTTCTATCAAAAATACTACGAAGTGATGACGGCGGATGTAAGGGCTTATTTTACCCTGATGGCAGTGGAATCGGAGGCGACACCGGTGAAAGATGCGGCCTTGATGATCAGTTGGGAAGAGATACTCCGTCGAGCCGAGGCGCAGGAAAAGTTTATTGAAGAATATAACACCTCAACCCAGGTCGAGCCGGTTCGACAGCTGATGGAACGTTATATTACCTTTGCGCTTTTTGGATGTAACAATACGCCTTTGTTCAGTTATGATACTAAGGAAATGGATCCTGAAGCGAAGGAAGCATTTGCGGCGTATATTGCGAAGGGGAGCACTGGAGAATTTTCAGCACTGATCAAAGATTATTTCGAGGTACTGGAGAAGAACGATTTTCGCTTAACGGCGGAGGTAGAGGCCTACCGTAAGCAATAGCCCAAGGCGCGAGAGATTTGTTCCGCAACTTCCTTTGCTTTTGGGATCAGAACTGCTTCGATTCTTTCCTTAGTCAGGCGACCGGCCGGACCGGAGATGCTTAAGGCCGCGATGCACTGGGCGTCCCGATTAAAAATCGGCGCTCCCACGCACTGCAGGCCGACTTCGTTCTCCTGGCGGTCGAGGGCAAATCCGTCTGCTTTAACCTGCTGGAACTGCTTACCTAGTTCCAGCGGGTCGGTAATGGTATAATCCGTTTTGGGTGTTAGTGTTTGGTAGGCCAAATAATCTTGGATGGTTGTTTCTGGTAGGTAAGACAGGAGAATCTTGCCCGCGGCGGTCGCATAAGCATCAATTCTTCGGCCGATATAAGAACTACATCTTAAGGAGGTTGGTTGGCTTAAGTTCTCGACCTTATCGATGTAGACGACATCATATTGGTCCAGGATTAGCAGATGGACTGTTTCTCCCACCGCTTGAGCGAGGCGCTCCAAGAACGGGTGGGAGATGCTGCGTAAATCTAGTTGCTCTAAATAAGCCTGGCCGATCTCGACGAGGTGGAGACCGATATTATACTTTCTGGTGTCCGGATCTTGGGCCAGGAAGCCAAACTCCGTTAAGGTGGAGACCAGGTGGTGAAGGGTGGATTTGGGCATACCAAGCGCAGCGGAGATCTCTTTGATACTAAGACTCCGCTGCGCTTTGGAGATGGTTTCCATTACTAAGATGGCCTTTCTCACCGCATTAACCTTCGGATTTTGTTTTAGGTTCTTTCCTTCGATTTTCATCCACCAACTCTTACTTATTTTCTAGCCGCGTGTACCGCTGCCGTAAATTGCTTAGCTAAAGCGCTGAGTTCATCCCATTTTTTCGCGGCGATTAGTTTTTTATTAACGAGCGCGCTGCCGACACCCACAAAACTGGCCCCGGCTTTAATAAATTCCCCGACGTTATCCAGATCAACACCACCGGTGGGGGTCAGTCTTAGCTGTGGCAAGGGGCCTAATATATCTTTGTGCTTGCACTCCTTTTTATCTTTGGACTCGTCCGGAAGCGTCGCCACCGGCTAAGGATTGGACTTCCCCGGCGGATACCAGGTTAAAGTCGCCAAAAATGGTGTGTTTTAAACACGAGGCGGCGACGGCGAACTCCAAGGCCTCCTCGGCGGATTTCCCGGCGAGTAAGGCGTAGATCAACCCGCCACAGAAGGAATCCCCTCCGCCTACCCGGTCAACGATATGTACATTATAAACCCGCGACCGGTAGTAGTTTTGGTGATCATAAAGCAGCGCCGACCAGTTGTTGTCGGAAGCGGAGATACTCTCTCTTAAAGTGATGGCTACTTTTTCTAAACCGAAACGGTCGGCCAGCTCCTTCGCCACCTGCCGGTAACCCGCTTCGTTTAATTTCCCGGTGGTCACGTCGGTACTTGCCGCTTTTATGCCAAAAACCTTTTCCGCGTCTTCCTCATTGGCGATGATCACGTCCACATAATCCATTAAGCCGCCCATGACTTGGTTGGCTTTCTCCTGGGACCAGAGTTTTTTTCTGTAGTTTAGGTCAACGCTGACTTTCACGCCCTTGGCTTTAGCCGCTTTGACCGCTTCTAAAGTGACTGCCGCCGGCCCGTCTCCCAAGGCGGGCGTGATTCCGGTAAAATGGAACCATTCGGCGCCGGTGAAGATCTGATCCCAATCAAATTCTCCCGGTTGAGCCTGGGCGATTGCCGAATGGTCACGGTCATAGATTACCTTAGAAGGTCGTTGTGAAGCGCCCATTTCTAAGAAATAAATGCCCAAGCGCTCGCCACCCCTGGCGATGTATGCAGTATTGACGCCGAATCTCCGCAAGTGATTGACAGCGGCTTGTCCGATTTCGTGTTGTGGGGTCTTGGTGACAAAGTAGGAATCCAAGCCGTAATTAGCGAGGGATACGGCCACATTTGCTTCCCCGCCACCGTAGACCAGATTGAACTTTTCTGCTTGGACAAACCTTTCGTACCCAGGAGGCGACAGACGTAACATAATTTCACCGAAAGTAACTACTTTTTTTCCCATTTTATTGCTCCCTCCGTATTTAAGCTCAGAAATGCCAATTGAGTGGATTCCGGGCTTCAGGCAAGACCAGGGATGATTATCGTTTCATAATATGGAACGGCATTTCTGGGTACTGCTGTATTTAGTTTATGACTTGTTTTCGAAGATGTCAATAGGGTGTTGGTAAAAAGCCCGCAGAAAGCTGATAAGGGGGGCTGCTCCACCTTGAATTTAGTTTATAATAGGGTTATTATATCAATTGCGTTTGAATTTATTGCTCTTAACAAAAACTATACATTAGTAGGTAATCCCATAAACTATAGAGCGTGGTACAATAGAACAAAAAGCTAGGGAGAAGGAGGAGAAGCCTTCATGGTTAAAAATGCAGCCGGAATAGGCTTAGCGGAAAAATTAAAAGGCGGAGTGATTATGGATGTTACCACTCCGGAACAGGCGAAAATTGCGGAAGAAGCTGGGGCAGTGGCCGTCATGGCGTTGGAACGGGTGCCAGCGGATATTCGGGCGGAGGGTGGCGTGGCCCGGATGTCCGATCCGGAGATCATCCTTCAGATTAAAGAAGCGGTGTCCATTCCCGTGATGGCCAAGGCGCGCATCGGCCATTTTGTCGAGGCGCAAATCCTGGAAGCGCTGGGGATCGATTTTATCGACGAAAGCGAAGTCCTGACCCCAGCGGATGACCGGAACCATATCGATAAAACTCAGTTTAAAGCCCCCTTTGTCTGTGGCGCTCGTAATCTGGGCGAGGCCTTGCGGCGGATTAACGAAGGCGCGGTGATGATTAGAACCAAAGGGGAAGCCGGTACCGGTGATATTGTGGAAGCGGTTAAACATATGCGGACGGTAACCGAAGAAATTGCGGCTTTAGCGAAGACTACGGACAAAATGGTCGTCCAATGGGCTGCCGAGATGCGGGTTCCGGTGGAACTGTTAAAGGAAACTAAAGCAAAGGAGCGCCTCCCGGTTGTAAATTTTGCCGCTGGTGGAATTGCGATTCCGGCGGATGCGGCTTTAATGATGCAACTGGGTTGTGATGGCGTTTTTGTCGGCTCCGGGATCTTCAAATCCGAAAACCCGGTTGCCCGGGCGAAAGCGATTGTCAAAGCAGTGGCCCACTTTAACGAACCGCAGATCTTAGCGGAGGTGTCGCGGGGCCTGGGCCCGGCGATGCGGGGTGTATCCGTCGCCGGACTACAGAATGATGACCGGATGGCCGACCGCGGCTGGTAAGGACAAGCTTAGCAAAAGACGCCATGAAGAGCGCTGCAGGGATCTTATCGATGATCCGTATTACCGACCTCAAAGCGGTTAACCATGTTAATAAGACTTTCAGCCTCAAGTTTCAACGATTCGCTGGAAGAAGCTATTTCTTCTACCATAGAGGCATTGAGTTGAGTAACTTGGTTTAATTGATCTATTGAGATCTGTATTTGTTCGGAAGCCTGAGACTGTTCTTTCATGGCGTTTGCTACTTCTGTAATTACCCCAAAAGTTTGGGTTGTGTTTTCCACAATATGGTTGAGGATTTCGCCGGATTTATTTACCATCGTATTTCCATGCTCAACCCGATTGACACTTTCGGTTATTAAATTATCAATTTCCTTAGCTGATTCACTGGCGCGACCGGCTAGGGTTTTCACTTCCGCCGCCACTACCGCAAATCCCCGACCCTGCTCCCCGGCGCGGGCGGCCTCTACTGCTGCATTTAACGCCAGCAGGTTAGTTTGGAAGGCGATATCATTAACAATTTTTATTATTTCTGCAATCTGATTACTACTGACGGAAATTTGCTCCATGGCGGTAATGGTCTTGGCAATCGCATCTTGTCCTTCTTGCACGATATTTAAGGTCTTTTGCGAAATTTGGTTGGCTTGTGCTGAGTTGGAAGCGACATGTTGGATGGAGGCACCCATTTCCTCAATGGTAGCGGACAATTCTTCCAAAGCAGCTGCTTGTTCCTGCGTACGTTGGGAGAGATCCTCATTACCGTTGGCAATTTGGAGCGAACCATTATTGATTTGGGCAGAGGAATTATGTACAAAAAGCATGGACTCTCTTTGTTTGGACAACATCTCATTAAAACCACGGGCAAGCTCTCCGATTTCATCTTTGGTAACAATAGAGGTCTCCGCCGTTAGATCGCCCTGGGAAGCTTTATTGAATGGGATAATAGATGCGGAATTGGTTTGAGAATAGAATTGGTGAAGAATAACGCGGTGAAAATTCCCATGATGATACAACCTATAGCAATTATTCCGAACGAATTGTCTAAGCGGTTAATCACCTGATTAACCCGGTCCATTTCTATACCAACAAACCACATTCCGATTACTTTCCCGTTCGCATCTCGGAGCGGGGTGTACCTGGTCAGAAATTGAACGCCAACCACATCCGCTTCGCCGACAAAATCCTGCCCATTAATTAAGACGGTATTAGCAACCTCGGGGGCAGCTTTGGTTCCCAAGGCTCTAACCCCATTTTCAAGGGTCACGTTAGTAGCAACCCTAGTGTCACCTTTTAAAATTGTGGCCAAAGCGCCTGTTTGCTGCTTTTGTTTCATTTCTCGTGGGCGCGGTGGTACTTTTGCTTACGGTTTGCTTGGCCTACAGCGACATCCGATGAATCTTTGGCGTTGTTTGGGAGTTGGATTACTGTTGTTAGGTGTGGCGATTATCAGAAGCAAATAGACCATCCGAATAGGTAACTCTTTCTCTTCGTCCAACGTCCAATTAGTAATGGGGAAATTAGGCTGGAAAAGGACATTAGAAAAAAGGACAGGAGAATGGAAATGAACAAACGTAAGCAAACCTTAGGGGAAGAGATTACCAACGCTGTTTCACACGGGGTGGGTTTAGGACTGGCTGTGGCTGCCTTGGCGGTACTGGTTGTGCTTGCCAGTAGATACGGTGATGTTTGGTATGTAGTAGGTTTTGCCATCTATGGCGCAACTTTAGTGATCCTTTATCTATCATCCACTTTGTACCATAGTTTTCCTGAAGGAAAGGTGAAAAGGGTTTTCCGCCTTTTTGACCATGCTTCAATTTTTTTATTGATTGCTGGTACCTATACCCCGATAACCCTAATTAAGCTCCGGGGGACAGTGGGTTGGTCCCTCTTCGGGCTCATCTGGGGCCTGGCGATCATCGGGATTATCTTCAAAATATTTTTCATTGATAAATACCGAATCCTCTCGACCCTACTCTACATTGCCATGGGCTGGCTGGTGGTGGTTGCCCTCAAACCGTTACTGGAGGCCTTAAACCATACCAGTATCCTCTTTTTGCTCATCGGGGGAGCGCTCTATACGCTTGGTACCATCTTTTATGCGTGGAAGGGGAAGAAGTATGCCCACGCTGTTTGGCACCTCTTCGTCTTGGCCGGGAGTATCTGCCATTTCTTTACTATGTTGTTTATGCTACCTGCGTAGGAAAGAGCCCTAGTTAAAAAAAGGCCTTGTCCTTTACCTTGCGGACAAAGCCTTGTTATCAAAGAAAAACTTTACTGCGGGTTATACATTCCCATGCTTTGCATATAGTTAAAGATTGCTTCGCCGTGCTGTTGTTCTTCTTTTTGGATATGGTTTAAGGCGTTTCGTACTTGGGGATCCCTGAATTCAAAGATTGCCGTGTCATAGGCACCAGAAACGTATTTTTCGGTCATCAGCATATCGGCACACAAGTTCTGGTCTTGGGAGTGGTTTTTAGTGCGGTTGTTTAGGATTTGGAAATTATGGGCTTGTTGTTCTTGCATTTGCTGCTGAGATTGGCTTTGCTGTTGCTGTTGTTGCTGCTGGTTACCGCCTTGTTGGTTCATATTGGGGATTTGGCCGCCTAAAAGTTGATTGATCGTATTTAGGTGCTCTTGCTCCGTTAGGCCATTACTGTTAAAAATCGCCTGCAGTTGTGGGTCCGAAGCGAGATTTGCATAATCGGCATACTTTTGCACACAGATTTCTTCGTGACTTTTCTGATCCTCTAGTAGTGTTCTTTCTTTTGAAGTTAGATTCAGGTTCAATTTTAACACCTCCATCTGTAGTGTGGACAAAATAGTGGATTCTATCCCCACAAAAGCTTAGCTAAAAACGGGGCTGATGGGAAAGTGAAAAACTGTATTTGTGATTGTCATTCATCTTTGATATACTCGATAAAGAAAAGAAGGTTGAAAAAGGTAAATTTGGAAAGCTCATTAATTTAAGAAAGAAGGGAAATGACATGAGAAAAACTGTCCTTATTTTACTAGTAGCATTAATGCTGTTAGCGCTCCCAGCAAGCGCCTGGGGTTATAATACCCCTACGGTGTCAAAGGGGCACGGCGTGGTTTACGGGATGTTAACCAGCGATAGCCACATTTTGATTGGTGGCGAATACGGTTTCACGCCTGATCTGGCGATCGCAGCCGCTTTGGAGAAAGAGATAAAAATCGCACTCAAGTATGAACTAAGTTCTTCCCTGGCGATCTTAGGCGGGGTCACCGACTTTTCGCCTTTTATTGGTCTCAATGGGGGAACTGCATTGAGTAGGGATTTTTATGGGATGGGAGAAGTCGATTTTACCGTTAATAATAGCAAAGTTAACTTTCTTTATAATTTGGGTCTAAAATATAACCTGGCGAAAAACCTGGATCTACGTGGTGGTTTGCACGGCAACGTGGGAGATGGCCAAAGTCAAGTTTCCTTTGGCCTCGGGGTCGGTTTAAAATATTAGACACCAACAATCATTGAAGAGAAACGCAGCGGCCGGTAGTTTAAACTTACCGGCCGCTGTTTTTTTTAACAGTAGATGCTCACCTTGATGATCGGTACCATTACTAGTTTTCCGGTTGAAAAAGGTCAACGGGAAATCCCACCAGGCGGGCGATTTTGGTTTCAATCCGCGCGGTTTCGGCCTGGACGAAGGCTTGTAATTCGGTCTGGGCAGCTCGAGCTTGATCCAAGCCTAAATTACCGGTGGTTCCGGTATAGGTTTTGGCGTTAATGGTGCTTCCCGGATTCCGGGCTTTTAATTGGTCGAGATTCAGACCCACCTCTTTATAGGCGTCGCGGAAGGGTATGCCTTGGGCGACCAGTTCAAGGGCGGCGTCGGTGGCGTAAATCTCCGGGATGAATCCAGCGGCGAGCTTCTCATTATTTACTTTAACTTTCCGGATGGCTAGATCGATGATTTGCACACAGCCCAGTCCGGTATTGACCCCGCGGATGAAGGGTTCCTTCGTTTCTTGAAAATCCCGGTTATACCCAGAGGGTAAGGCTTTAATGATATTTTTGATCTGATTAGTACAAGCTCCAATCGTTGCTGCTTTTGCCCTCAAAAGTTCAAGCCCGCAGGGGTTTTTCTTTTGTGGCATGATACTGCTGCCGGAACAGAGGTTGTCGGGTAAGGTGAAATACCCGAACTCCGGCATGGAATATAAGATTAGATCCTGCGCAATTTTGCTGAGGGTGAGCGCGGCCTGGTCTACAGCATCTAAGATGATTGATTCCATCTTCCCCCGGCTGTTGTTGGCATATAAGACATTGTTCTGGACTTTGGCGAAGCCCAGCAGGTCGGCGACTAGTTCACGGTTTAAAGGTAAAGGTACTCCATAGCTGGCGGCCGAGCCGAGGGGAGATTGGTTATTGATTACATAAGCCGTCTTGGCCAGCAGGAGATCGTCCAGTAGTTGTTCGGCATAGGCACCGGCCCAGAGTCCGACGGACGACGGCATGGCAATCTGCATATGGGTGCGCCCGGGCATCGGTACGGCTTGGTGCTGAGCGGCGAAGACGAGTAAGTTATTGACCAATTCGAGGCCGTGGTGGATAAAGGTGAGGAGAAAATCACGGGCATACAGACGGGTAGCGACGATTACCTGGTCGTTACGGGAACGCCCGGTATGGATCTTTTTACCGGCTTCGCCATAATGGGTCGTTAGATAGTTTTCAATGGCGGTATGGCCGTCTTCCTCTGCGCGGGTAATGGGAAAGGCCTCTTTTTGGTGAGCCTCAATGATGGCAATGAGACCTTCCCGGAGCGCAGTAAGCTCCTCCTTGGTTAAGATCTCGATGCTTTCCAGCATCGTCGCATGGGCGAGACTAGCCACACAATCGGCATTTAGGAGGTACTGATCCAGTTCGAAGTCACGGCCGACGGTGAAGCGCTCGACGAAGGCGTCAAGTTCATAGTTTTTGTGCCATAGTTTTCCCATCTTTTAGTCCTCGATTCCTAATTTTTGGTTCCTTTTGGCAAGTAGTTCAAAGGGTAGACCTCGGACTTTGGCGGCATTGGCGCACCAGCGCTGGTCAAATCCGGCTGCTTTAATCGAACGGATTTCCGGATAAAAGAGGGAGGTCTTGGGTTGATCCCGTTTCGTAATGATGATGTTTCCTTTATATAATTTTACTTCGGTGGAGCCATTGACCATCTTCTGACTTTCGGCGATGAAAGCATCCAGGTCTTTTTTGAGTGGGTGGAACCATTCGCCGTGGTAAACCAGGTAGGCCCATTTGGCGTCCACGATCTTTTTGAACTGCCGTTCGTCCTTAGTTAGGCAGGCTCCTTCCAGGTCTTTTTTAACTTTTAGAATAACTTGTGCAGCGGGGGCTTCATAAATCTCCCGGCTTTTTAAATCCATGATTCCGTCTTCAAAAACATCAATTAAACCAATGCCATGGCGACCGGCAATCATATTCAGACGTGGGATTAATTCCCCTAGTTTCATCTTTTGGCCGTTCAAGGCCACCGGAACGCCGGCTTCGAAGGTAAGTTCCACCTGCTCCGGTGTGGCGGGGGCTTTTACGGGAGGGGTCAGCCACATCCAAATATCATCGGGTAGCGGTTGGTTTAGATCGATCGCCCCGGAGGCAATTGAACGGCACCACATGGTCTTATCATCCCCACCCACGATAAACTCTTCGATGGGGACGCCCCAATGCT
>DOID01000035.1:10130-10768 GCA_003511465.1 Bacillota bacterium
TTTTCAGCCACTTTTCCGTGAATTCTTCCTTGGCGTCAATGATCAGCGGCTCAATCTTTAATTGCTGCGCCCGGGAGATTCCCAGTTCCATCTCTTCGTCACCCTGGCCGACATCGACACTGATCGCGATAATTTCTTCTGCTTTATAAACTCGGCGCAAGAGTTCAATTCCTAAAGTGCTATCCAGGCCGCCCGAATAGGCGATGGCGCATTTTTTAACCTTAGGGACAGGAGTAGAAGCGATCTTCTGGAGAATTCCATCAATGGTGAGTTCCAAAACACCCACCTCCTTTTATATTTATGCATAATATATAACAAAGCAAAGCGCATGTCAACCCAATTAATGAAAGGTATTTAAGATTATATTTGTGATAATATATATAGTCAAAACTTGAATATATATAGACGCAAAAAAAACCGCCGGGATGGCGGTTTTTTGCACCCTTTCAGGTGTCCTGGCGGNNCAACCCAATTAATGAAAGGTATTAAAGATTTTACTCATGATAATATATATAGTGGAAACTTGAATATATATAAAGCTTTTTGTGTTGTAAAAAGCCCATATCGACGCAAAAAAACCGCCGAGATGGCGGTTTTTTGCATTGATTTGCATCATTCTACCTAGAAAATACTAGTCT
>DOID01000016.1:0-290 GCA_003511465.1 Bacillota bacterium
ATCGAAACCCCAGCCAGATCGGCGATATCCCGCATCTTCATGAGCCTTCACCCCACAGGAATTCCGGAGAATGTTGTTAATTTGTAAGCGCTTACATTAAATTATAATATAGAACGCTTTTTTTGACAAGGGCATTAGCAGACGGCATACTAAAAAAAGGCGCCCTTAAGGCGCCTGCGTTTCAACTCCACAGAAAACAAGTCTAGAAAAATAATCTAAGCGGCAGCGGCAGGAGCGACCGCCATCAGATCTAGGATGACGTTGACCGATTCTTCCAGATAAAAATCGGT
>DOID01000016.1:352-9261 GCA_003511465.1 Bacillota bacterium
TCTTCCAGATAAAAATCGGTTTCGAGCTGCTTGAGCCATTCCTGCTCCAGTTCGGCATTTTGTGCTTGCCCGTTTAAAAGCTTGAATTCCACTCCGGAAGAAAGGTCCGGTGTTTTATTCAGTTGCTCAGCTTCCAGCCGTGCCTTCCGTTCTCGTTCCAGGAATTTAGCCAATTTTAGTGGTTGCAAGCTTTCTTCCTGCTGCTTGCAGACCAGTTCAATGTTTTTCTGGACGGTATCAAAATTTAGATTCGCGGCGATCCGCTGCGCGCTCTGCGCCCGTAGGGTGGCCAGATCCCATTTCCCGCCGGTCCATTCCTGGTAATTTAAAGCCTTAACCTGATCCCAGGGCAGAGGGTAATCATAATACTTTTCGCCAATCTCCAGGTAAGCGTAGGGATCGGGTAGGATCAGATCGGATTCAACCCCTTTTAGTTGGGTCGCACCGCCGTTAATCCGGTAATATTTTTCTTCCGTCAGCTTTAAGGAACCTAGTGGTTTGTATGCTGCCTGCCGCGGATAAAGATAATCAAGAAAATAATCCAGGTTCACCATTCCCTGTACGGTGCCCTTGCCAAAGGTATGATCGCTGCCGACAATCACCGCCCGGCCATAATCCTGTAAAGCGGCAGCTACAATCTCCGAAGCCGAGGCGCTGAGGGAATTCACCATGACGACCAACGGACCGTCATAGACGATCCCAGCATCAGGATCACGGAAGACGGTAATGTCGCCTTTCTGGTCTTTCGACTGGACAATGGGACCGGATTCGATGAAAAGCCCGGCCATCTTGACTGCATCATCCAAAGCGCCGCCGCCGTTATTCCTCAGGTCAAGGACTACCCCGGCCACCTGTTCTTTTTTGAGTTTTTCAAGTTCCTTCCGGACATCCCCGGAGGAAGTACGGCCATTCGGCTGATTAAAGTCATGATAAAAAGAAGGGAGCGTGATATAGCCGACTTTCGGCCCGGTTTTTCCGGTCTTAATCACGGCCGATTTGGCATAGGTCTCCTCAATAACCACCACATCACGGACGATGGTGATCTCTTCAAGCTGTCCGTCCGGCTTTTTGATGGTTAAAGTAACTTCCGTTCCTTTTTTTCCGCGAATATACTGGACTGCTTCGTCCACCGGCATATTGGTTAAATCCACCGGTTCCCCATCACCTTGGGTAACTTTTAAGATTAGATCTCCGGCTTTTAGCTTCCCTTGCCGCCAGGATGGCCCTCCCGGCACGATACTGACGACCTTAATGTGATCGCCATCTTCCTGCAGCGTGGCGCCGATCCCTTCCAATGTTCCGGACATTTCAATGTCAAAATCCTCTTTCACTTTGGGACCGAAATAGTTGGTATGCGGATCGAAACTGCTGGCCAACGCATTAAGATACCGGGCGTAGCGGTCTTCCTGCTTTTCCGCCAAAGCTCGCTGGAAAATGCGCTTCAGATCCTTGCCTACTTTGGCGCGGGCTTCGCGCTCTAATTCCGGTTCCAATGGTCGCTGGACAATGGTCTTGAATTGGGCTTCCAAGCCAACCGGATCCCCTTCCGCCTCCAGTAAGAGATCCAAATAGACACTCAAGGTTTGGGCTTTGACGATTTTTCGCCATAATTCTTTCAGCGCCGGGCTATCCTTCGGGTAATCACGTTTTTGGGGATCGGTCTCTAAATATTCATCGGTCGCAAAAGTAAAGGGCTCTACCAGAAAACTTTCGGTATAGCTCTGTACTTCCCGGATGCGGTTACTCAGTATTTCCCAAGAGCGATCATAAAACTCGTGGGTTCCCTGGCGCACTTCATCATCTAGTTTACCGCGGTAGGCGGCCAAGGTTTTCAAGTCACCCTGGGTAAAAAAACGCTTATTGTAATCGATCGCCTGCAAATAAAGGTCGTAAGCTTGCTCGGACCAACGATCAGTCTTGGTAGGGGGCGCGTAATGCCATGCTGAGAGCGAACTCATTACCATCTGGGTCAGTACTTGCTCTCTACTTGGTTCCTGCCCGGTCAAAGAGGCCGTCAACACCAAGATAATCAGAATAATCCCAGCCGCCACTGGCAACACACGTAAAGAAAGACGTCTCATCATTTATCTCCTTATCATTTACTACAACCGTGGAAAATAGCCTTCCATATTTTAAGGAGCAAAAGATTAGGATCCATATACTATAAATATTTGCGTCAAATGTAATAATATCAGAGTAAGGAAAGGCCGTCAACGTTACTTCTTACCCCAAAATGGACCAACAGAACTAATATTTACACTAAGGGGGAAATCAACCATGGATCCTTGGCGCAATTTCGAGGGCGCATTATGGCGAAAAAAAATCGACCTTGCTGATTTCATTCGCCACAATTACCAACCTTTCACTAGTGAACCTGCTTTTTTGTCTCCCCCTTCCGCCCGAACCAAACGACTCTGGACGAAATGCCAACAATTAATGGACGAAGAGCGAACCGCCGGGGGTGTCCTCGCCATTGATACCGAGCGCGTCGCCGAGGTCACCGCCTGGGCTCCTGGGTATATCGACCGCGAACTTGAAGTCATTGTCGGTCTCCAAACCGATGAGCCCCTAAAACGGGTGGTCAACCCCTGGGGCGGTTGGCGGATGGTGGAAGCGGCCTGTAAGGCGCGGAACATTGATCCGGATCCGGCGATGAAAAAGATCTTCACCACCTACCGCCGGACCCAAAACGAAGCAATCTTCCGGATTTATACCCCGGAGATGCGCCAGGCACGCCATCTCGGCATCATTACCGGTCTTCCCGATGCCTATGGACGTGGGCGCCTAATTGGCGATTACCGAAGGGTGCCCCTCTATGGCTTGGACTTTCTGATCACTGAAAAAAAGAATGACCTCTACGCCTTAGATAATGTGGATGATACCAGCATCCATCTGCGCGAAGATATCGCCGACCAAATTGAAGGGTTAGAGCGTTTGGGGGAAATGGCGAAGGCTTATGGCTCTGACCTCAGCCGGCCGGCTATCGATGCCCGCGAGGCCATCCAGTGGCTCTACTTCGCTTACCTCGGGGCGGTCAAAGAGCAAAATGGAGCCGCCATGTCGCTGGGACACACCAGCCCCTTCCTGGATATCTACCTCCGCCGCGATCTGGAAGCGAAAACCCTCGATGAGGAGGGTGCCCAGGAATTAATCGATCAACTGGTGATTAAACTGCGCCTCGTTCGCCATCTGCGTACTCCGGAATATGATGAACTCTTTGCCGGTGATCCGCTCTGGGTCACCGAATCCGTCGGCGGGATCAGTGAAGACGGGCGGCCACTAGTGACAAAGACTGACTACCGCTGGCTACATACCCTACGCAACCTTGGTCCCTCGCCCGAACCTAACCTTACGGTGCTTTGGAGTCCGCGGCTACCCCAGCCCTTCCGGGCATATACGATAAATCTCGCCATTGAGACCTCCGCCCTCCAGTTCGAGAATGATGAGTTGATCCGCCCGATCTTCGGGGATGATTACGGGATCTCCTGCTGTGTCTCTGCCACCCGATTGGGTAAGGATATGCAATATTTCGGCGCTCGGGTTAACCTAGCCAAAGCCCTCCTCCTGGCGATCAACGGCGGCCGGGATGAAAAAACCGGCGAACAGGTTTTAGCCATTCCGGCTTTGACCGGTAATTACTTGGACTGGCGGTCAGTTTGGGAAAACTACGAACAGGTACTCACTTGGCTCTCCGTGCTTTATAGCCAGACGATGAACTGTATCCATTATATGCATGATAAATACAATTATGAGCGGATGCAGATGGCGTTGATTGATTCGAACCCCCGCCGCCATATGGCTTTCGGGGTGGCCGGCCTTTCAGTGGTCGCCGATTCCCTAAGCGCTATCCGCTACACCCGCGTAAAAGCGATCCGGGATGAACGAGGCATCACCACCGGATTTGAAGCGGAGGGCGACTTCCCGTACTTTGGTAATGATGATGATCGCGTCGATGGCCTAGCGGTTAAAGTCCTCCGTTATTTCTACGCATCCCTGGCCGAGCAGCCGATTTACCGAGACGCCAAACCGACCATGTCGATCCTGACCATCACCTCTAATGTGGTCTACGGTAAAAAAACCGGTTCCACCCCAGATGGGCGAAGAGCCGGCCACCCCTTCGCCCCTGGGGCCAACCCCATGCATGGACGGGAAAAATCCGGAGTTGTGGCTGCCATGCGCTCCCTGGCCAAACTGCCCTATGAAATCTGTCTGGATGGAATCTCCTACACCTTTTCCATCACACCACGGGCGCTCGGTCCTAGCCCCAGCGATCGGGTGCAGAACCTGATCCGGCTAATCGACGGCTACTTTGGAGCCCATGGCCACCATATTAACATCAATGTTTATAGCCGTGAAACCCTCGTCGACGCCATGGAGCATCCGGAACTCTACCCCAACCTGACCATCCGGGTCTCCGGCTATGCCGTACATTTTGTGAAGCTCAGTCGGGAACAGCAATTAGAAGTCATCGAACGGACCATTTATGAACGAATGTAGCCCCGAAAAAATCCTTCCACAAAGCAGAAAGAGGTGGCGCCGGTGGTGACCAGAGGCCAGATCCAGTCTGTACAGAGTTTCTCCACCCTCGACGGGCCCGGCACCCGGTGCGTCGTCTTTTTTCAAGGTTGTCCGGCTGGGTGCCTGTTCTGTCATAACCCCGAATCCTGGGCGGCACAAGGAGGAGAAGAGATCGCCCCGGAAGCGCTCCTGCTCCGCTTAGAAAGATTCCGCCCCTTTTTGCAAACGCCGCCGGGCTTGACCTTAAGTGGCGGGGAGCCCCTCTTTCAACCAGAGTTTGCCCTCGCCCTAGCCACGCTCGCCCAAGGGGAGGGCTGGCACGCAGCCCTTGATACCTGCGGCTGGGGACCAACCGACTCCTTTCAACAATTGGTCCAAGGAGTGGACCTGGTCATGTTTTCCATCAAGCATCCCCTCCACCCGGAAGCCCTCTCGAAGCTGAACCCCGCATCGGTCCTGGCTAACTGGCAACTGCTTTCGAACTTCTCCACTCCGGTCTGGCTACGCTATGTATTGATTAAAGGCTGGACCGATCCACCGGAAGCCCTCACCGCCTTAGGCCGGCTAGCAAAGGAAATTCCTACTTTGGAAAGGATCGAAATCTTTCCCTATAATAGCCTAGCCGAGAGTGACTGGGAGGACTTACACCGTGACAGCCCCCTCTTTCATGAGCATAGCATCACTGTAACCGAAACCGAGGTGCGTCAAGCAGAAACTCTGATCCAAAAGACTGCCGGTCTCCCGCCCCGCCTCTTCCCAGCTTTCGCCCGGACTTGACTATTTACCGCCCAGCGTATAAATTAAAAGTAAGTTATAAGTTACTTTAGGTGTGATGACATTGATTAAAGCGGTAAATCTCGCCAAAGCCTACGGTGAACAAGTCCTTTTTACCGAGGCTAATTTTCTGATCAACCAAGGGGAACGGATCGGACTGGTCGGTCGGAACGGTTACGGAAAAACTACCCTCCTGCGTCTGTTGACCGGGGAGGAGGAACCGGATCAGGGAACGATCACCTTCCCCAAACACTATACTGTTGGTCATCTTGAGCAACAACTAAGTTTTACCCGCCCCACCCTATTAGCAGAAGCATGCCTGGGTCTTTCTGCAGCCCAACAAGGGGAAAGTTGGCGGGTGGAAAAGATCCTCTTAGGTCTGGGTTTTGTCAAAGCGGACTTTCAGCGCCCGCCGGCCGAATTCTCCGGTGGTTTCCAGGTCCGCTTAAACCTGGCCAAAGTACTGGCGTCCGAACCTAACTTACTGCTCCTGGACGAGCCTTCCAACTACTTGGATATTACCTCCATCCGGTGGTTAGTCCGCTTCTTACAAGCCTGGAAAAATGAACTGATCCTAATCACCCACGACCGGAATCTGATGGACCAGGTGATTACCCATACCTTAGGGATCCACCGCCAGAAACTGCGGAAGCTGGCGGGGGGAACAGAGAAATTCTATGCTCAGCTCGCCCAAGAAGAGGAGATTTACGAGAAGACCCGGATCAACGAGGAAAAGAAACGGAAAGAAATCGAAACTTTTATCAACCGTTTTCGCTATAAAGCAACCCTCAGCACCCGGGTACAATCCCGTGTTAAAATGTTGGAGAAACAAGAACGCTTAGAAAAGCTTACGAAGGCCGAAGAGTTAGAGTTTTCCTTCCCGGAAGCGCCAATCCCCGGCAAGCTAATCATGGAGGCAAAAAAACTTTCCTTCTCCTACCAGCCATCCGGGCCGCTTTTAATTGATGATCTTAGTTTCACCGTCCGTAAAAATGACCGGATCGGGATCATCGGGAAAAACGGGAAGGGTAAATCCACCCTCCTGCGCCTCCTGGCCGGAGACCTGATGCCGGTAAGTGGCGAGCTTCGCCATCATCCGGGGCTGCAAACCGCTTATTTCGGCCAGACCAATGTGGAGCGGCTCCAGCCGGACCACACAATCCTTGAAGAACTGATGGCGGTTTCCCCGACTTGCACCACCGAACTGGCACGGAAGATTAGCGGTGCCTTTATGTTCAGCGGTGATTTGGCCTTAAAAAAAATCTCCGTTCTCTCCGGAGGAGAAAAAAGCCGTGTTCTCATGAGCAAACTATTGCTCACCCCCAGCAACTTATTACTGCTGGATGAGCCCACCAACCATCTGGATATGGAGGCCTGTGATTCGCTGGTGGAAGCTTTAGATGCCTATAACGGAGCGCTGATCCTGGTCACCCATAATGAAATGTACCTTCAGGCGCTGGTCAATAAATTAATCGTCTTTGACCGGGACCGGGTTTTTCTTTTTAACGGGAATTACCAACGTTTTCTTGAGGAGATTGGCTGGGAAACAGATCAGGAGAGGGAAGCGGCAAAAGCAGAGGAGCTGGCAAGCACTCCCTCCAACCACCGGAAGGCCCTCCGCCAGGAAAGAGCAGATATTATTACCCGCCGTTCGCTGGTGTTAAGACCGCTGGAGGCCAGGATCAACCAGTTGGAAACGGCCATTTCCCTGCTGGAAGCGCAGCTGCAGCAGAATAATGGGGAGCTGATTACGGCCTCTGCGGCCGGAGACGGCGACGCCATCGCTAGGCTCGCCAAAGACAATGCCGCAATCAACGAGGAAGTAGAGCAGCTCTATACCGAACTGGCAACAGTGACCGACGAGTATGAACAGGCGTCCGCGGCCTTTGAAGCGGAAATGGAAAACCTAGACGCGGGCTAAGCGACGACGCAAAACTGCCCCCACCGGCACCGCCCGGTCCACTGGGAAATAAACCCGGTACTTGTTATGCCCTGCCGCCAGCGGTTGCCCGGTTTCATCGGTCATGGCCTTCGAGTCTAGGGTAATGGTGGCGTCCGGAAGGAGGAGCTCGGTTTCAGCGCCCGCCACCAATTGGTTTCTCAGCTCAACCAGGATTTTCCCCTCAGCCGGCAGATAGGCAAGGACCGTCCCGGCCAAGCCATGGGATTGCCGATAACTTTGTTCCGTGTTCAGCCCGGCAAACTCTTTTTCTTTCTCCTCCAGGTAAAAGCCAGTGGTATAGTCCCGGTTTGAGACCTTGTCCAGTTCCTCCAGCCACGCGGGGTCGCAGCGGTACCCTTCAGGGTCCCGCACCGCCGCATCCAACGCCCACCGGTAAGTCCTGGTCACCACCGCCACATAATAAACGGTCTTCATCCGTCCCTCAATTTTTAAACTAGAAACTCCCGCCGCTAAGATCTCCGGTAAATACTCGATCATCCGCAGGTCCTTCGAGCTCAGCAGGTAACTGTACCGCTCATCTTCGGTCAAAATAAGCGGTTCCTCCGGGCGGGTCCGCTCCAAAAGCGTATACTCCCAACGACAGGGATGGGTGCACTCGCCCCGATTGGCGCTCCGTCCGGTCTGGTAGGCGGAGAGTAAACACCGGCCCGAATAGGCCAAACACATCGCCCCGTGCACAAAGAGTTCCAGTTCTACTTCGGGAACCGCCGCTCCAATCTCCGCGACCTCCTTGAGGTTCAGTTCCCGGGCTAAGACAACACGGCTTACCCCCTGCCCGTGCCAGAAACGGACCGCTGCCGCATTGGCCGTATTAGCCTGGGTACTAAGGTGCACCGGTAAACCAGGGGCCACCTGACGAATGATCCCCAGGATTCCCGGGTCGCTGACGAGCACCGCATCCACGCCGATCTCAGCCAGTTCGCCTACCCGTTGCCTGACCATTTTCAAATCGCTATTCCGCGCAAAGATATTTAAAGCCGCATACACCTTTACGTTTTGTTGGTGGGCGATGCGGACCCCTACTTCCAAGTCGGCCATCCCAAATTCCGCCTGTTGGGCCCGGAGGCTCAACCCTTCGACCCCGGTATACACGGCATCGGCGCCGTAAAGGATGGCGGTCCGTAATTTCTCCAAATTACCAGCGGGAACTAATAACTCTGGATGCTTCATCGCAACTCCTCCTTCGATCGCTTGCCCCATCCCCAGCACCCTAGATGGGTTTTCTTTCTTGAAGCTTCATCATTCTCTTATTATAGCTCAGATCGGGCTTTTTGCGTTGTTATTTGATTCAACTATTCCGGTACAATATATTGATAGCCCACTCAAGTCAAACACTATACATTGTACCGGGGTGAGAACCATCTTTTTCCCAGGCAAAGACGGGGGAATACCAAAAATACCTTTAACCCATAATAGTGGGGAATAGGAATAACGCGGAGAAGAATGGGGTGTTCCTGCTGAACGAGACGTTGGTTGTGATCGTCCGTGGCTTAATCGGCTTTTTTAGTCTCCTGATCTTCGCCCGCCTGATCGGAAAACAACAGGTTAGCCAATTAACCTTCTTTGATTACGTTTTCGGGATCACCATTGGTTCGATCGCCGCAACTCTAACCACTGACTTAACCAGCAGAGCGTGGCTCCATTGGGTAGGCCT
>DOID01000055.1:0-296 GCA_003511465.1 Bacillota bacterium
AACATTTGATCGGGACCTTCCTGGGTGTCAATGTAGACGACCTGCATTTCATGTTCAATCGCAATACAAGAAGATTCACCATAAATCCGTGACAGGCTTTTTAGAAAAGGGGACGCAAGCTCGCGAATGTTGTTATTCAAAACTACTTTATGGGCGATTGAGCAAATCTTCATCGTCAGCGCATACTTTAAAGTAGACGAATTTTGGATGACATACCCCAAATTTTCTAGGCTGGAGATAAAACGTAGGGTTGTACTGGGGTTCATGTTTAGATCATGAGCAATATCCCGTAACTT
>DOID01000055.1:542-909 GCA_003511465.1 Bacillota bacterium
ATTTTATTATATTATATATCATTACAGTCAAAAAGCCAAAGGATTTTACTAGTTAAAGCTGAGTTTTAATAATAAAAACCTTTTCAGGATTTGTTTGCGCTTATGTGCTAGTCATTTCATCTGGTTTTGACCGGTTATTGGAAGGGTTTCGGGCCAAGCGGAAAGGAGTTAGTTGAATAATCGAGAATTATGGTTAGAATAAGATGAACTTATGCGTAAAAGAAGAAGGGGACGGTTTGGGAATAGAGCAAAATGGAGGGACATCTAATGAAAAGGTGGAGGGATTAACTTGCGGGCGGAGATTATTTCTGTAGGAACCGAACTACTATTGGGGGAAATTCTTGATACCAACGCTGCATTTCTCTCG
>DOID01000055.1:1139-4912 GCA_003511465.1 Bacillota bacterium
TAGAGGAAGCCTTAGACCGGGCTGATCTGGTGATTACCAGCGGCGGTTTGGGGCCGACCACTGATGATTTAACCAAGGAGACGGTGGCGGCGGTTCTAGGCTTACCTTTGGTTTTAGATCAGTCTTCCCGTCAATCGATCGAGGAGTATTTCGCCCAGGCGGGGCGGAAAATGACGGAAAACAATTATAAGCAGGCCTTGATTCCCGAGGGCGGGGAGGCCTTGCCGAATCCGAAAGGCACTGCGCCCGGTGTGGCGGTGCGGAAAGGGGAAAAGTTGATTATCTGTTTGCCTGGTCCGCCCCGGGAGTTGGTGCCGATGTTTCACAGCTACGTACTGCCGAAAATACAGGGGGAAAGCCGGGGGGTGATCCGTTCGCGTCTCCTGCGGCTTTCTGGGATGGGTGAGAGTGTGTTGGCGGAGGAAATTGCCGACCTGCTGGCGGAGCAGACCAACCCCACCCTGGCACCACTAGCATCCGACGGCGAAGTCCGGTTGAGGATTACGGCGCATGCTAAAACCCAGGCGGCAGCCGAGGCACGCATTGCTGAAATGGAGACCAAGCTGAGGAGAAGATTGGGTCAGAACATTTACGGGGCTGATGATGATTCCCTGGAGGCGGTTGTCGTGGCACTCCTCCGTGAACGCGGCCAGACCCTAGCCGTAGCCGAATCCTGTACTGGCGGCTTGCTGGCGGATCGGCTGACCGATGTTCCGGGGGCTTCGGTTGTTTTCGACCGGGGGGTGGTGACCTATAGTAATCGAGCGAAAGAAGCGTTACTACAGATCCCGGCTGCGGTGATCGCAGAACAAGGAGCGGTCAGTGCCGAGGTAGCCCACTTGATGGCGGAAGGAGTCCGGCGCCAGGCCGGTACGGATTGGGGCATCGGGATCACCGGAATTGCCGGTCCGGGCGGCGGTAGCCCCGAAAAACCAGTCGGTCTGGTCTATTTTGCCCTGGTTGGCTCCGGGGTTAGTCTGGTTCGGGAGCGGCGGTGGCCTGCGGAGCGCCGGGTGTTTAAACGCCGTACCACCCAGGCGGTTTTGGATCTACTCCGCCGCACCCTCCTCCAAGAAAGGCCGTGACAGTGCTTAGTATAATACCAATCGTGCCCCCCTGTCTACCCGAACAGGGGGTTTTCAATCAGGAAAAAACACTGTAAAAAAGGAACGCTTAATGTTATTATATACAAGGTAGTTATGCAAGGTAGTTATGCAAGGTAGTTNNTTTCAATCAGGAAAAAACACTGTAAAAAAGGAACGCTTAATGTTATTATATACAAGGTAGTTATGGAACGAGACTAAGGAGTGAAGAGCATGAGAACAGTGGGTGTGCAAGTACGCGGCATCCGGACTGCGATTGTCAAGGAAGGAGACGATCTGGTCCGCATTGTCGTTGATGCCCTCTGGCGGGCCATGGAGGCGGAAGGGATTAGCTTAGGCGACCGGGATGTAATTGGCATCACCGAGTCTTTGGTGGCGCGAGCGCAAGGAAATTTTGTGACTTTAGGCGAGGTAACCGCTGATTTAAATCGGAAGTTTGGTGCTGACGAGATTGGCGTGGTCTTTCCGCTCTTGAGCCGTAACCGATTTTCCACCATCTTAAAGGCAATTGCCGAGGGTTTTTCCCGGGTGTATCTCCTGCTTAGTTATCCAGGGGATGAGGTTGGTAATCCCTTGATGGATTTGGATCGGATGGAGGAGGCAAAAGTGAACCCTTCCACTGATTTGCTGTCAGAAGAAGACTATCGGCGGATCTTCGGGGTAGAAGTGAAACATCCGTTTACCGGTATTGATTATGTGCGCTTCTATAAAGAAATGGGCGTGAACGACAATATGCGGATTTATCTCTCCAACAACCCCAGGGAGATCCTACGTTTTACCAAAAAAGCACTGGTGGCGAATGTTCATGCGCGGATCCGGACGAAGAAGTTGTTACGGGCGGCCGGTGCCGAAATCGTCTATGGTTTAGACGAAATCTGTACGGAACCAAAGGCAACGGGGGGCTATAATCCACAGTATGGTTTATTAGGCTCCAACCTGTCGGCCGACGATAAACTTAAGCTCTTTCCCAGAGACGGGCAAGTTTACGTGGACGGAATCCAGCGGGTGATTAAAGAACGAACCGGTAAAAACGTGGAAGTGTTGATTTATGGTGACGGCGCCTTTAAAGATCCGGTGGGCCACATCTGGGAACTAGCCGATCCGGTAGTTTCCCCCGCTTTCACGCCGGGGCTGGCCGGTGTACCGAATGAAGTTAAGATCAAGTACCTGGCGGATCACCTCATGGAGGAAAACGGTAGCTCGGCCGTGGAGGAAGGAGTTAAAGCCTACATCAGAAATAACCGGTCGGACCTGGTCGAAAAGGAAGCGACGCTGGGTACCACCCCCCGACAACTTACTGACCTGCTGGGTAGTCTGTGTGATTTAACCAGTGGTAGCGGGGATAAAGGAACCCCCATCGTGCTTGTCCAAGGGTACTTTGATAATTATACTACGGAGTAGTGGTATTTTTGCCGGTTCTCCTGTATAATAAGCTATTAAGTTGAGGAATTATCTACGCTCTTTATTATAAGGTTCAATCAGGATCTACGGCTGATTAACACTACATTATAAGTTTTTTGTGTTGTATCCATTTTAAAGGGTTCCAATACAATAAAATATGTTGGGAGATAAATTAAAAGACAACGCAAAAAGCTATTAGTAAATGGGGGATTAACATGATCAAGGTGGCGATTGTAGGAGCAACTGGGATCGTCGGTCAGCAAGCGATTGTCTGTCTGACCAAACACCCCTGGTTCAAAATCACGAAATTAGCGGCTTCGGCTCGGTCCGCCGGAAAATCCTATGGGGAGGCTTTAAGAGAGGCTAGTGGGGCTTCGCGTTGGTTCTGTCCGGAAGAGTTACCGCCTGCCGTCGCCCAGCTGCCGGTGGAAGATGCGGCTGACTTTGACCCGACTTCAGTGGATCTGATCTTTTCGGTGTTGGACGCAGGCGTTGCGAAGGAGTTGGAACCGAAATGGGCCCGGACCACACCGGTGATCAGTACGGCTTCGGCTTTTCGGTATGAAGATGATACACCGATTCTGGTCGGTGGGGTGAATATGGAGCATACCGCCTTAATTAAAGTGCAACAAGCACGACGGGGTTGGAAAGGGTTTGTGGTGCCGAAATCAAACTGTACCATCTCCGGCTTGGTGGTCTCTTTAAAACCGCTCTTGACCCAGTTTGGCTTGGAACAAGTGGTCATGACTTCGCTACAGGCCATGTCCGGCGCTGGTCGGAGTCCCGGTCTGTCGGCGATGGATATGATGGAGAATGTGGTGCCTTATATCCCCGGGGAAGAACCGAAGGCCGAAACCGAACCCCAGAAGATTCTGGGGACCTTTACTGGAGAGGGAATTGCCCATGCTCCCTTTGGGATTACGGCGACCTGCACTCGGGTTCCGGTGCTTGATGGCCATTTGGTGGTGGTCTTTGCCCAGACGGAGCAAGCATGTACACCGGAAGCAGCAAAGGAAGCAATGCTTGACTTTGGTGCCGATTTTTGCAGGCTTGGCCTCCCCAGTTCACCAGCGCAGTTAATTGCGGTGACCGATGATCCCTTCCGGCCCCAACCACGGTTGGATCGGGAGTGTGGAAATGGGATGACCGTGACTGTTGGCCGTTTGCGTAAAGATCCCATCCTGGAAAACGGTCTCAAGTATGTTTGTTTAGCCCACAATACCAAGTTGGGGGCAGCGAAGGGCGCGGTCCAAACGGCGGAGTATCTTG
>DOID01000055.1:5081-5310 GCA_003511465.1 Bacillota bacterium
GGAACTACGGTATAATCTTTATAATTTAGGGATTAAGGATAATTTAAAAGTAGCGAGGAAAAGGGTGTAACCGGGTGCCGTTGGTACCAGAGAGGAGGGCCATAGCTGGAAAGCCTTCCCTGACGGTCGGTGCAGACCACCTTGGAGCTGATGGTGAAGTTAAGCCAAACGGACGACACCGTTATCTGTCGCGAAGCCGGGTCGAAAGACCAACAAGGGTGGAACCGCG
>DOID01000055.1:5562-14948 GCA_003511465.1 Bacillota bacterium
TTACCCTGGCCTTAATTTTCATCCTTTCAAGTGTCCTGGTGGTAGCCAGGGTGAATGACTACCTTGAAGTAAGCTTTTTGCGTTGCAAAAAGCCCGAAATGGGAAAGGGGGGTGAGGTCGTGCTTCTAGACATTGAAATCTGCGCCGGCGGCGTGGTGATTAAGGATCATAAAGTAGTTAGTTTACGGCGGAAGAATGGGGTTTGGTTAATGCCGAAAGGGCATGTGGATCCCGGTGAAACCTTGGAAGAAGCGGCAGTACGGGAAGTATGGGAAGAAACCGGACTTGAAGCTCGGATCGGCGCTCCTTTGGGCGAGACGGAATATGGTTTTTCGGAGGACGGGGTTTGGCACCAGAAGAAGGTTTTCTGGTTTTATATGGAGGCGATCGGTGGCGAGCTGCGCCCGGAAGCGGAGATGTTTACGGAAACCCGCCTCCTATCCCTGGGGGAGCTGACGACATTAACTTTTCCGGCCGACCGGCAGTTGGCGGCTAAAGCCTTGACGATCAATTTAAGCTGAATTAATCCGATTACGAGGAGGGGTTGTTTTGATTAAGTTAACCAAACCGGATGGTTCCGTCCAAACGCTTACGGGCGGTCTGTCCGGGAAAGAAGTGGTCGCCGGTTTGGATGGGGCGCTCAAAAAAGAGGTCATTTGTCTAAAAGTAGACGGGGAATTAGTGGATCTCTCCGCCCAGTTGCCGGAGGAAGCTGGGGTTAGTTTGGTTCTCCGTTCGGATCCTGAGGCGCTGGTCATCTTAAGACATTCGGCCAGTCATATTATGGCTCAGGCGGTGAAGAAGATCTTCCCCACCGCGAAATTGGCGATCGGTCCCGCCATTGAAAATGGTTTTTATTATGACTTTGACCTGCCCCGGCCGTTGACGCCGGAGGACTTAACGGAGATTGAAGCGGAAATGCGCAAAATCGTCAAAGAAGACTATCCATTTACCTGCCGATTGGTGGGGAAGGAGGAAGCACTAGCTGGGCTAAGCGCTGCCGGGGAAAAATATAAGGTTGAGTTGGTCAGCGAATTGAATGATGGGGAGATCAGTTTTTATCAGCAGGGCGAATTTTCCGATCTCTGCCGGGGACCCCACCTGCCGTCGACCCGTTACTTGAAAGCCTTCAAGTTAACCAGTATTGCCGGAGCCTACTGGCGGGGGGATTCTTCCCGCGAGATGTTGCAACGGATCTATGGGACCGCCTTTTTCAGTAAGGAGGAGCTGGAGAACTACTTCAAGTTTATGGAAGAGGCTGCTAAAAGGGATCACCGGAAGTTGGGACGGGAGTTGGATTTGTTCTCTGCCGACGAGCAGATCGGTGCCGGTTTAATTCTATGGCACCCCAAAGGGGGACGGATTCGGCAGGCGATTGAAGATTTCTGGCGGGAGGAACACCGTAAAAATGGGTATGAGCTCGTTTATACCCCCCATCTTGGTCGGCGCTCGCTCTGGGAAACCAGCGGACATTTGGGCTTTTATCAGGAAAACATGTATTCTGGGATGGAAGTAGAGGGACAGGAATATCTGATCAAACCGATGAACTGCCCCTTCCATATCGCGATCTATCAAAGCCGGAGCCGTTCCTATCGGGAATTGCCCTTCCGTTGGGCGGAGTTGGGTACGGTATACCGTTATGAACGCAGCGGAGTGCTACACGGGCTCCTCAGGGTCCGCGGTTTTACGCAGGATGATGCCCATATTTTCTGCCGTCCGGACCAAATGCCGGATGAGATCGACCGGGTGCTTGACTTCTGCTTACAGATCTTAAAAGCTTTTGGCTTTAAAGAATTTGAGCTATATTTGGCGACCAAACCGGAGAAATCGGTTGGCGCGGAAGAACGCTGGGCGGCGGCAACCGAAGCCCTCCGCGCTGCCATCGAAAAGACAGGGCTACCCTATAAGGTTGATGAGGGGGGCGGCGCTTTTTACGGACCCAAGATTGACCTGAAGATCAAGGATGCCCTCGGCCGGGAATGGCAGTGTTCGACCATTCAGTTTGATTTCAACGAGCCGGAACGGTTTGCCTTGAGTTACAAAGGTACCGATAGTCAGGATCACCAACCCTATATGATCCACCGGGCGTTGCTTGGTTCGCTGGAGCGTTTCTTTGGCATCCTGATCGAAAACTACGAAGGTGCCTTCCCCTTGTGGCTGGCACCAGTGCAAACCCTCGTCCTTCCGGTCTTGCCCGATAATTTAGAGTATGCCGGGGATGTTTATGACTGGTTGCGCGCCAGCGGCATCCGAGCCGAACTGGATAGCCGAAATGAGAAGATCGGTTACCGGATCCGCGAAGCCCAGATGCAAAAGGTCCCTTATATGTTAGTGGTTGGCTCGAAGGAGGCGGAAAGCGGTCTGGTTGCGGTGCGGACGCGGAAAGAAGGAGATTTGGGCGCTTGGTCCCGGGAACAACTACTAGCCCGGATGCAGGAGGAGATCGCGCAAAAAAGCTAAGGTAAGTGCTCTGGCGTACCCTGACAATTTAATAATAACGGACCCCAATTAACGGATTAAGCGGAAAAGAAGCTTAACTGGAATGAGGTTACTAAATGGATCGAAGTATAACATGTTGAAGCAATTGTATTAGCTGTTGAAAGGGGTAGATGTTGTTGAAATTCATCTTCCGTAATCACCTGTTACGTTGGGCCGGTTATATGGAGATCTTCCTTTCCTTACTTTTGTTATTCGGTGTTTTGATCTCCGCTATTGGTCTGGTCACGAATGTATACGGCTTGACGCAAAACTTGAATGATCCCAGTTATTTCCAGAGATTTCTAGGTGCGACCATGGCGTTGATTATTGCTTTAGAGTTGATCAAAATGATTGCACGGGACACAGCTGGTAGTACCATTGAAGTATTATTAATCGCTATCGCCCGGAAACTCATTGTCAGTGAGGAAAATGCCCTCGGTTTTTTAATCGGGGTGGTCGCCATCGGTCTCTTATTTTTGATCCGTAAGTATCTTTTTGTTTCCGAATTTAATACCCACAGTGGGATCGTGGTCAGTGCGGCCATGCCCATTGGGGAAGCGGAAAAGCTAATTAAACGGTCGCTTCCCCATCAACCCCATACCGTTGGGGGACTGGTGGCGCAGTTAGCAGAAGCGGAAGGCCGGAAACTAAATGAAGGTGAGGTTTATGCTTATAATGGGGTTAAGATCCGCATTAACCGGATCGAGCACGGGATCATTCAGGTTTTGGAGTTTGTTGACAGCCACGAATGAGGAGCTAACGTAAAAGCCCTAAAGCCCACGGTAAAAAGCTTAAAGGGAGTCGTTAATGGTGGGAAGTAAAATATTACCAGAAAGAATTTACTGAGCTGGTGAAGGAGCCGACCAGTCCTAGTCGAATAGGTTTAATACGGACTATAGTGTATAGTGGAGGCAATGATCAATGTGGAACAAGACTAGGCTTTTGGCATTCCTTTGTGTTTTACTTCTTTTATCACTACAGATCATCTCGTACCAAGATAAGACGCAAGCTGGTGTCTTGTCCACCTACGAACTATTGTATCCGAAGCTGGTCGGTGAGGCCACTTTTCATCCGTCACCGGCGATCCCGCCCAAGGGGGCACCGCCTTTAGAGCCGGAACCGCCTTTTCCACGGGTGACACCGACGCCGATGCCAGCGGCAGTCAAAGGGGTGTATACTACGGGGTGGGTCGCGGGAACGCCTTCTTTATTCAATCGCTTGTTACGTTTTGTTGACGCGACGGAGGTTAATTCCTTGGTGATTGATATAAAAGATGACACCGGAACCTTAAGCTATCAATCTTCACTGCCAATCGTTAATGTTCTGGGGTCCTGGGAGCGAAAAATCCCTGATGTGCAAATTCTTTTACAGACGTTGCAGCAAAAAAAGATTTACCCCATCGCCCGCTTGGTTTTGTTTAAAGACCCTTACCTAGCGGAAAAAAGGCCGGAATTAGCCTTAAAGCAGAAAAACGGGGAGATCTGGCGTGATCATCGGGGACTGGCGTGGGTTGATCCCCATAGCCGTGAGGTATGGGACTATAACATCCAAATTGCTAAAGAAGCGATTAAAATGGGCTTCCCGGAGGTTCAGTTTGATTATGTCCGCTTTGCCAGTGATGGCGATCTGCGCAACTGTGTCTATCCCTATGCCGATGGGAGGGCAAAAGAGGATGTCATCAAGGATTTTCTCCTGTATGCCCAGGAAGAACTTAAACCCTTAGGTGCGGTGGTCTCAGCCGATGTCTTTGGGTTGGCTTGTTCGGCGCCGGATGACATGTTCATCGGGCAGCAGTTGGAGAAGATTGCCGAAGCGGTGCCGGTGATTTCCCCGATGGTTTATCCTTCCCATTATGCGAAGGGAAGTTACGGTCTGTCTAACCCCGATCTGAAGCCCTATGAAACCGTGTTAAGAAGCTTACAGGATGCCAAACTTAGGCTTACTGACTATCCGGTTACACTCCGTCCTTGGTTACAAGACTTTTCTTTGGGGTCAAGTTACGGTCCGGCGCAGATTGAAGCGCAAATTCAGGCGGTTTATGATGCCGGTATCGAGGAGTGGATCTTTTGGAACCCCAGTTCCCGCTATAGTACGGACAAATATCTAACCAAAAGCAACAACACCAACGGTGGCGGGGGCGGGCATGCTACCCCTTACGAAAATGAGGAGCTTTTGCTCCCGGCAGCGCAGGGCTACACCCCCAAAGAGGAGAAAGCGCCGACGCTTCCGGTCAAAAACCGTGAGGAAGCTCCCAAGGACTACCGTCATCTTCCCAATTAAGCTGTATAAATAATTGGGCTTTTTGCGTTGTTAATTGATTTAAGTATTTCGGTACAATATATTGATAGCCTAAAACAAGTTAAACACTATATATTGTACCGTAATTTATTTAGCTAGATACAACGCAAAAAGCTTAAATAATTGACTTTTTGTTGTGTTTCTGATATATTTTTCATAATCTAAAGCAGAAGACGAGATGGATACACAGGTTCGGAAGTATTAGTCTCGTCTGTATATTTATAATCCAATACATAAAGGGGGTAATTGTAATGAATAAAAAGGTGTTAACTTTGGGAGCGCTCGTGGTGGTCTTGGCGGTCATTATTTTTCTCTTGACTGGTCGGGGCGGCAGCGATACCCTTAAAATTGGGACGATTATGTCCACCAGTGGTCCGGTCTCCCATTTTGGTAGCCAATGCCGGGATGCGATCCAGCTAGCCGTAGATGAGTTCAATGCTAAAGGCGGGGTGCTTGGGAAGCAAGTCGAGTTAATCGTGGAAGATGATGAGAAGAACCCGGAAAAAACGATGAACGCACTGATTAAGCTTGCAACGAAAGATAAAGTAAAGGTGGTTCTTGGCGCTTTAACCAGTGATTGCACTTTAGCCATCACCAAGGAAGCTCAGCAAAGAGGGATTCTCCTTTTCACCCCGACTTCCACCAGTGATGCGGTGACCGATGCCGGTGATCTCATTTTCCGTTCTTGTTTTAAAGATTCTTTCCAAGGAGAAGTTATGGCTCAATACGCCGTGGAAACCCTCGGCGCGTCCAAAGCCGCTGTCCTGTATGATATGAACAATGACTATTCCACCGGTTTAACAAAGAGCTTTGAGGAGACCTTTGCGGCGTTTGGCGGTACGGTGGTGGCGTCTGAAGCCTATGCCGGTGGGGATAAAGATTTTAATGCCCAGATTACCAAGATTAAAGCAGTCGATCCTGAGGTCCTATTTCTCCCCGATTATTATAATACGATTGCTTTAATCACGAAACAAGTACGCAACCAAGGTTTGGATGTAACCATGCTCGGCCCTGATGGTTGGGATGAGTTAGTAGGTCAAGCCGGAAAAGAAGCCGTTGGCGGTTTCTATTGTAACCACTATAGTCCCGACGCGGATGATCCGGAGGTGGAAGCCTTTGTTCGTAAATTCAAGGAACGTTACAATATAACTCCAAATGCCCTCGCGGCGTTGGGTTACGATGCGGCCTACATTGCGCTGGAAGCAATCGAACGGGCCGGTACCGATGATCCACAAACATTGAAAGAAGCCTTAATGGAGACCGGCAAAAAATATGTTACCGGGTATATCACCTTTGATGAAGAGCATAATCCGGTCAAATCTACGACCATTCTAAAGGTGATCCAGGGTGCCGATGGGAAACTGGCTACCGAATATGTGGGAATGGTTAATCCTTAAGGCAAGATCAAGGTAGGATTGACGTCTACTGAACAAGTAATGGGAGAAAGTATTTTCTCCCATTACTTTTAACCATTGGGCAAGGAATAGATCGGATCTTAACTTAAGGAGGTGGGGTTTGGATGGATTATTTGCAGCAATTTTGCCAACAAACACTGAACGGAATGTCTCTGGGTAGTATCTATGCACTCTTGGCCCTGGGTTACACCATGGTTTATGGGATTGTGAAGCTGATTAACTTTGCCCATGGTGATATCCTGATGGTCGGCGCTTTTGTCAGTTACTTCTTCCTCCGCCGGTGGGGGATCACCCCCGTAACTCTGATGCTCTCTTTTTTACCGGCGATGCTGTTCTGCCTCACATTGGGAGTGCTGATCGAGAAAATATGCTATAAACCCTTACGGGACCAGCCCCGGATTAATACTTTAATTACAGCGATTGGGGTCTCTTTCTTTCTAGAGAACGGCGCGCGCGTGATTCCGGGGATCGGACCCAATCCCAGGGTTTTCCCAACTTTGTCGGCGGTGAACTACACTTTGCTTGGGGTCAATATCAGTCAGGTACAGATTCTGGTCTTTATTGTCGCCATTATTTTAATGGTGCTCCTTAATTATATTGTTAGTTTTACGAAGATTGGCAAGGCCATGCGGGCGGTTTCCTTTGATAAAGGCGCTGCTTACCTCATGGGGATTAATGTGGACCGAGTAATCTCTTTTACCTTTGTTTTAGGTTCGTCGCTGGCGGCAGCGGCTGGAATCTTGTTTGCCAGCTCTTATCCGCAAATCGAGCCTTATATGGGGACTATGCCGGGGATGAAAGCTTTTATTGCGGCCGTGCTCGGTGGGATCGGTAGTATCCCCGGTGCGGTGTTGGGTGGATTTATTTTAGGGGTGGCGGAGACGTTGGCGAAAGGGTTTCTCTCCTCGCAACTTTCCGATGCCATTGCTTTTGGACTCTTAATCATCATTCTGGTGGTTAAGCCCTCTGGTCTCCTGGGGAAACCCATGGGGGAGAAAGTGTAGGTGAACTTTGATGAGTAAAAAAATGAAGACCTTAGTTTCCGTACTGCTGGTGGCTTTATTTCTCATCTTCCTGAACATCCTCGTTGCGCTGCGGGTGATTGATGAGTATACCACTCAGGTTTTGACCATCGCCGGCATCAATGTGATCATTGCTTTAGGTTTGAACTTGATTTCCGGCTTCACCGGCCAACTGTCCTTGGGCCATGCCGGCTTTATGGCGGTAGGTGCATATACTACCGCGGCGTTGATGATGAAACTAAACTTCCCCATCTTTTTCGCGGTGATCGGCGGGGCGTTAATGTCTGCTATGTTTGGTTTCTTGATTGGGTTGCCCACTTTGCGCTTGCATGGCGATTATTTAGCCATTGTCACCCTGGGTTTCGGGGAGATTATCCGAGTGGTCATGATTAATTTGCCCGACATTACCGGCGGTCCGGCCGGATTAAAGGGGATTCCCACCTATACGACCAACTTCTTTTGGCGTCCGGTGCTCTCCTTTGCATTAGTCTATCTGGCCTTGGCCCTGGTCGTGCTTTTTCTCAGCAATTTACTGAAGTCCTCCCACGGGAAGGCGATTATTTCGATCCGCGAGGATGAAATTGCCGCCAACGCCATGGGGATTAATGTTTTTTACAATAAAATATTTGCCTTTACCATTTCCGCGTTTATCGGTGGTTTGGGAGGCGCGCTCTATGCTCCCTTCTTCGGTTACCTGAGTCCGAATATGTTTAACTTCCAAAAATCCGTGGAGTTCCTGATCATCGTTGTGCTGGGCGGGATGGGGAATCTCACGGGAACGGTCCTGGCTGGGATCGGGCTCACTTATTTACAGGAATTTCTCCGTTTTCTCAAGGATTATCGTTTGGTGATTTACCCGATGATCCTCATCATCGTAATGATTTACCAACCATCCGGAATTATGGGCTTGTTTAAGAATAAAGAGTTTTCCATCACCAGTTTGGTGGAACGACTGAGTGGTAAGGGTCCAAGCCGGGAGGAATCTTCAGATCAGGCGGGTGATGTACAATGACCGTCTTAGAGACCGAAAATATCTCGATTCAATTTGGCGGTTTGATGGCTGTTTCCAATTTATCGATGGAACTAAAAAAAGGTGAACTAATCGGTTTGATTGGGCCGAACGGCGCGGGAAAAACCACGGTTTTTAATATGTTGACTGGGGTCTATAAGCCAACCGCCGGGAAAATTACGGTTTGCGACCACAATGATGAAAGGAAAGAAATCGGAAAACTACATCCCTATCAGATTACGGCTTTAGGGATGGCGCGTACCTTTCAAAACATCAGGCTCTTCAAGAATTTGACGGTGCTTGATAACGTCCGGATCGCCAACCATCTAAATGTGCAGTACCACTCCCTGCAGGCGGTATTGAGGCTACCGAGTTATTATCAAGAAGAAAAACAAATTACCGAACAGAGTATGGAGTTGCTCAGGATCTTCAATATCGAGCATAAGAGTGAGGAACTGGCGAAAAATTTACCCTATGGTGAACAACGAAAACTGGAGATTGTCCGGGCACTGGCAACTAAACCCCATATTTTACTCCTGGATGAACCGGCGGCCGGTATGAATCCCCAGGAAACTTTGGACTTAATGGATTTGATCAGGCATATTCGGGATCGTTTTGACCTTTCGATCTTACTGATTGAGCATGATATGAAACTGGTCATGGGGATCTGCGAGCGGATTCTGGTGCTGGATTATGGTCGGCTGATTGCCCGCGGGACCCCGGCTGAGATTGCCCACGACCCAATGGTGATCAAAGCCTATTTGGGGAAGGAGTTGGAGAATGATGCTTAAGGTCGAAAACCTCGAAGTTTATTACGGAAATATCCATGCCCTTCATGAGGTCAGTTTTGAAGTAAAAGAAGGGGAGATCGTTACCTTGATCGGTGCCAATGGCGCGGGAAAAACCTCCGTTCTCCATGCCGTCTCCGGACTGATCCCGATTCGCTCCGGGAGCGTAAGCTTTTTGGGCCAGGACCTGACTTTACTGGCTCCCGACAAAATTGTGCAGTTAGGTTTAGGCCAAGTGCCGGAGGGAAGAAGGATTTTTGCTAACCTTACCGTAAAAGAGAATTTAGAGATGGGCGCTTTTACCCGGAAAGACCCCAAAGGGATCAAAGCCGATTATCAGCAGGTTTTTACCCGCTTCCCCCGTTTGAAGGAACGG
>DOID01000055.1:15206-15493 GCA_003511465.1 Bacillota bacterium
GATTATCAAAGAGATCAATGCCACGGGAACCACGATATTGTTAGTGGAACAAAACGCCCAACTGGCCTTATCCATTGCCGACCGGGCTTATGTTTTGGAGACCGGACGGGTTGTTTTACAAGGCGACGCTCAGGAACTGGCGAACAGTGAGGAAGTGCGCAAGGCTTATTTGGGTGGATAAGGCACCAAGTCTAGAAGGATGAAATGGAGGGGAAGAATGAATGTATGTGCGTAGTCGGATGACAGTCAATCCTTTTACGATCGCCCCAGACACGATGATCGCCGAT
>DOID01000055.1:15655-16192 GCA_003511465.1 Bacillota bacterium
CTGGTGGGGATCGTTACAGAAAGAAAGGTAATGGAAGTATCGCCTTCTTCGGCGACTTCGCTCAGCGTTTTTGAAGTCAATTACCTGCTTTCCAAGACCAAAGTGGAACAGGTGATGACCAAAAAGGTGGTTACGGTCTCCCCCGATGATCTACTGGAAGTCGCCGCTTTAAAGCTGAGAGATAATAATGTGGGCGGATTACCGGTGGTGGAAAATGGCAGAGTAGTCGGGATTATTACCGAATCCAATATTTTTGATGCCTTTATTGAAATTATGGGCTTTCGTGAACAGGGTAGTAGGATCTCCATCCTCATCCAGGAAGACCGCCCGGGGGTCTTGGCGGAAATGGCGAAGACCATTGCCGCCTGCAATATTAACATTACCCACCTGGCGATCTACCATGACGAAATTGTCCTCCGGGTTGATACCAGGGAGCCGGAGCAATTGATCCAAAGTCTACAGGAGAAAGGATTCCAGATTGCTTCCGTTACGGTTTCGGAATAATAAAACCGTTTGCACACCTTTTAGGGGTTTAAA
>DOID01000055.1:16423-16753 GCA_003511465.1 Bacillota bacterium
GTGCAAACGTTGTAACATAGAGTCAAATTGCTGCGCTTCTGATTACACCGCCCTTCTTCTTTTGGCTTCTTCTTCCGCATTACGATTATCCATCACAGAGAGATCTGATTAAAGAAAAGATAAGCATAAAACGCGTCTAAACAGGCTTTAAGCCATCTTGGTAGACGGCGATTTAAGTGGGCAGAAAAACCTTACAAAAACAGTACTGGGTTTGCATTGATTATTTTGCCTGAAAGTACGGTTACTTTTACTGTGCAAACGTTTGTATTTAAAATGGAATGGAGGAGAGGTTCTGGTGAAGAAAAAAACATTTTTCCTTGTTCTACTCCT
>DOID01000055.1:16892-17245 GCA_003511465.1 Bacillota bacterium
GCGGGATTTGTGCGGCTGCATTACTATCGTGCGGACCATCAATATGAAGGCTGGGAGTTACACCTCTGGGGGCCAGGTTACGCCGGACCGGCAGTAAGCTGGACTAAGGCGGTGGGTATAACCGGCTTCGATGAGTACGGCGCTTACTGGGACATTCCTTACCAGGAAGGGGCAGGAGCTTTATACTTCATCATCCATCAGGGCGATCACAAGGATCCGCAAGCGGATCGTACTTATCCAGACCCGGGACAAAACAAAGAAGCCTGGGCGGTGACCGGCGATACCGTTGCTTACACCAGCTATGAACAAGCGGTCAAGGTGATTGGGAAAAAGTTTAAGCAAAACACTTATAA
>DOID01000055.1:17465-19677 GCA_003511465.1 Bacillota bacterium
GAGGGCTGGGGTTTACATATTTGGGGCGACGGCTACGCCGGTCCGGAGGTGCTGTGGTCGGCGGCAGTACCCTTGACCGGACTTGACGGGTATGGCGCCTATTGGGATCTTCCTTATCACGAAGGGGTGGGTGACTTGAACTTTATTATCCATCGGGGTGATGAAAAAGATCCAAACCCAGATCGCTCTTTCCCTGATCCGGACCAAAACAAGGAGTTTTGGTCGGTTTCCGGTGATGCTAAAGTTTATCTTACTGAGGAAGAAGCTCACCTGGCTGCCGGCAACAAAATGGTGCGGGCGGCGGTTTTAGGCAAAAACCAGTTGCTAGTCGAATTCAGGGCACCGATCGAAGCCCCGATCTTTATCCGTGACGGGTACAAATATGTTCCTTTGGCACAGATGGATATGGAAAAAGCACCGCAATACATACTAACACTGCAGAAAGATCTTGATTTCAAAAAAACCTATAAAGTGGAATGCGGAAAAATGACCAGGGATACTTCATTGGCTTGGGAAGTTATGGATGAAGAGTTCGCCTTTGCCGGGGAGCTTGGCGCGTTTTACCAAAAGGATCAAACCACTTTCCGGCTCTGGGCGCCCTTGGCTTCGGCGGTTAAGTTAATGCTCTTTGTCCATGGGGAGGACGAGGAGCCGTCCCAAGTAAGGGAGATGGAACTTAAAGAAAAAGGCCTTTGGGAACTGATGCTGGCAGGGGATTGGGGCGGCCAATTCTATCAGTACCAGGTAGTGCGGGGTGAAGAGACTAAAACCGTGCTTGATCCCTATGCAAAATCGATGGCGGCCTTTAATAGTGAGGGTAATGATGCCGTCGGCAAAGCGGCGATTGTTGACCCTTCTACCTTGGGACCGGCACTGGGTTTTGCGCAGATCGACGGCTTTGAAAAGCGTGAAGATGCAATTATTTGGGAGATCCATGTCCGGGACTTTACTTCAGATCCGAACATTGAAACCCAGGCCCAGTTTGGTACCTACAAAGCCTTTATGGAAAAACTGGATTACATCAAAGAACTAGGGGTCACCCATATCCAGTTACTACCGGTTTTAAATTATTACTACGGCAATGAGCTGGCAAATATTGAGCGGGAATTAGAATATTCCGCGCAAAACAACAATTACAACTGGGGCTATGATCCGCACAACTATTTTACCCCGGAAGGGATGTACTCTACGGATCCGACCAATCCTGAAGCTAGGATCAGAGAATTAAAAGAATTGATCGATGGGATTCACCAACGCGGAATGGGTGTAATCCTCGACGTGGTTTATAACCATACGGCTAAGATGGAGATCTTTGAGGATATTGTTCCGGGGTACTACCATTTCATGGACGCGGAAGGGAACCCCAAGAGCAGCTATGGCGGGGGGAGACTAGGAACTACCCACGCGATGACCAGAAAGTTAATCATTGATTCGATCACCTACTGGGTTGATGAATATAAGGTTGACGGCTTTCGGTTTGACCTCATGGGCGATATGGACGCCGAAACCGTACAGCTGGCTTATGATGCCGCCAGAGCGCTGAATCCTAACGTTTTGATGATCGGCGAAGGTTGGATTACCTATGCCGGGGATGATGGCGACCGGCGTGTGGCGGCCGATCAACTCTGGATGAATCAAACCGATTGCGTTGCTTGTTTCTCCGATGAGATGCGTAATGAGCTTAAATCCGGTTTTGGCTGCGAAGGCGAACCCCGCTTTATTACCGGCGGAAAAAGAAATCTCCGGACGATCTTTGCCAACATCAAAGGTCAGCCCAGTAATATTACCGCCGATGCCCCGGGCGACGTGGCCCAATACATTGCCGCCCACGATAACTTAACTTTGCATGATGTAATCGCTGCCTCGATTAAAAAGGATCCTTCCGTGCCGAAGCATCAAACCGAGATCCAAAAAAGGATTCGGTTGGGCAATGCTCTTGTCCTGACCAGTCAAGGAGTGGCTTTTCTCCACGCCGGTCAGGAATACGGTCGGACCAAACAGTGGATGGCCGAAGGGGTACCCGAAGATAAATACACGATGGTGGAAGGATTCAAACACCCCTACTTTATCCATGACTCTTATGATTCGACGGATGTGGTTAATAAATTTGATTGGGAGAAGGTCACGAGCGAAGGTGTGCACCGGGAAACCATGGAGTTTACCAAAGGTCTGATTGCCCTGCGGCGTTCAACTGATGCTTTCCGCCTGGGAA
>DOID01000055.1:19840-30829 GCA_003511465.1 Bacillota bacterium
GGTGTTGATCACGTAATTGCCTACAGTTGCCAGGCAACGAACGGCGATACTTACTATGTTTTTGTCAATGCCGACAGCAAACGGCGGAAAATCAGGGTTGATCAAGATTTTAGGGGTGCCACGATTCTGGTGGATGCTGATGAGGCTGGCATAACTCCGGTATCCAAGGTCTCAGGGGTCAGGGTAGCCGCGAAAGCGCTAACCATTGATCCGTTGACCGTGGTGATCTTACAAAATAAAGCCTTAACCGTGGAGACTGTGGATTAAGGATGGTGTCGGAATTCCTAAATCAAATGATAAGGCAAAAAGCGGGTAGGGGTTCGCGATCCAAAATACTGATCAAGGGAGGGGGGTGTAAGGAGGAAGCAAAGTATCTTCAAGCCCAAACAAATTAAGGAGGTATAAATTTTGCAAAGAAAAACACTGGTTTTGTTAGTGGTGGTTCTGGCTTTGGCTCTCTTGGCCATGCCGGCGCTGGGCGCCTACACCTTCGAACAGCTGCCAAACGGAAAATTTGCGGTGTCATTCACGTACCCCTCAGCCGCTAGTGAAGTCTACTTGGTGGGGGATTTCAACAACTGGGAAAATAGTAACCCCGATCATCTAATGGAGAAAAATACCGAGGGTGTTTATGAGAAAACCATCGAATTGGCCAAAGGGACCTACGAATACAAGTTCTTTGCCGATGGTGAATGGAAATCTGATCCGGAGAACCCGGATGTGGTTCCGGGCTTCGGAAACTCCCTAGCCATCATCACTGCTGGGAGCATCAAGGGTGAGCTGGCCATCAAAGGCGAAATGAACAATGAAGTAAAACAGGTTAATCAGGGTGCCATCGCCTTTAATAACGATTTGACGCTCAAGGTGGAAGGAACCCTCCAGGAAGAAAAGGATGAAGTTACAACCGATCGCCTTGACTTTATGGCCGAGATTAAGGTGGATAACAATGTCAAAGACATTGAAAATGCCACCAGTGAACAAGACTATCACATTCTGGATCGTATTTACCTCAACACATTTGACACCACGCTTTTACAAAAATACGCCAATACATCGGTGCAGGGGAATCTGACCGATGATACCGACTCCTTTGATTACCTTAAGTTGATTGATGTACAAACTTCAAAGGATGACCGGGATAACTTCAATATCAATGAGTCCGGTGATAACATTCGGATCAAGATCACCCCGGGCAGCGAAACACCTTCCGACTGGGACTATTATATTAACTTTACGAAGTATACCTCCGACATTACCAAAGCTACCTCAACGAAGAAATACTACAGCAGCCTGAATGCGAAAAAAGGCTTTCACCACAGTCTCACCGGAGAAAGAATGGGCGAGATTGGCGTCACCGGCCTCTTTTACCAACCGGTCGTCCTCAGTGAAGTAAAAGACTTGGCCATCTCTGGGGCGGTCTTTGGTGAATATGAAATCATTGATAACCTGACCCTCAGAGGGGAATATGCCCACCTGGCAACGGGTGATATCAACGAAAGCATTACCGGTGCCTATGACAGAGGAGATCACTGGTTATTCGTCTTCAATGTAGAAGAATATCCCGATATCGAAGATATCAAACCTTTTACGGACATCGAAGAAGTCCATGTAGTGGGTGATTTCAAATCTGGAGCAAGAAATTGGGATCCGGCTGATAAACATTTTGCCATGGAAGAAGTTGAAGAAGGAATCTGGGAAGTAAAGGTTCCAAAAGACGCTATTGACGAAGGCAAGGGCTATAAATTCATCTTTGACGGTGATTCCTGGGCCATTGGACACGAATGCGGTCAAAACGGACATGTAGGTAGTGGTGGGTCCGACTTGATTGTCGGCCAAACGGCGGAAGATATTCCGATTAAACAAAATGGCCAAGCTTACCTAGCCGAAGTTAACTACCGGATCTTCGATCCGCGGCGGAGCTTCAGAGTGGGCGGCGAAGCCTACAAATTTGATATTACCGCTGGTTTCAAGGTCTTATCTAACGGTACGTATCTGCCGGTAGCGTCTCAAGACTTGTACAAAACAAAAGGAACCGGTTTCAATAAGGCTTATTTTGGTACCTATCTATACCCATTGGATAATGATTTAAAACTGACGTTGGCTGGAGACTACTCGACTTTTTATAAAGAGACCGATAAATCTAGCTACGGTGTAGATCTGGGTTTTGATTTCCCGCAGCCCATTAGCTATCTGGATTACGTCAAAGGTAATCTCGGAAGACGCGATCTTACCAAAGCCGAAACCGAAGATAATCGCTGGGTATTTGAAAAGCAAGACCTCCTGAACGAGAATGAAGTTCGGGCCTACAACCGGGTTTTCTTAGAAGGAAAGAGCAAACCGCTATCTTGGTTCAACTACGTCTTAGGCAATGTAGAATTTATCGATAAGATTAAGGACACCGGTTACGTAAAACTCTTCGGAGAGACCGAATTGTTAATCCCTGTTGACCAGATTGCGTACCTGAAAGGGAACGTTGACTACATACTTGGGGATCCAGGTACGGATGTTCCGGAAGATGAAGAAAGAGCACCTCGTTTCTGGATTGAAGGAAAAGTTCATCACCTGCCGTACGTTCAGGATTACCTAACTCATATCCTGGTGAACTACGAGTCGGATAAAGGCCAGATCAAGGATCATTCCTGGTACGGCGATGACGACAACGATTGGGAACAAAAGCTCTACGGCGAGACCAAGTTTGTCCTCCCGCAACTGGAAGGATTTCAACTGGTGATCGCGGCTGAAAGCCAGAAGGTGGAAGAAGGTAAATTCGATGCCGAACAGGCTATCGATAAAGATGCCAAATTTTATGTTGCTGATGAGAAGGCCTTTATCGACTGGTATACCTTCATGAAGTTCACGGCTGGTTACGAATTCAATTTTGGCCTTCGCGCCGATTTGACCTTGATCTATGATTTAAGCCATCACGAGATTTCCCAATACGAAGATGATGCGATTAAAGTAGAGCTGACCCAAGCAGTGAGTGATTACTCATCCCTAAAAGCCAGTTACAACGCGAAACATCCGGATCATAGCTCGAACGAGTGCATCAGCTTAAAGTTGCAAACCTTGTTCTAAAATGAATAGGGGGCTTTAGCCCCCTATTCCACAAAAACCTTTAGGGAGGGAATTTTAGTGAAGAAAGCGATTGTTTACTTACTCCTTGCGACGCTGCTTTTGACAGTGACCGGTTGTGGTTTGAGTAAGCAACAGGGTTTTGGTGAGTTGATTATATTAGGCGATAAGATGGCGAGAGAAGCCGATCCCGAAAACATAGAAGAAGAAGGGGCACAACCAGTTTCAGCTAAAACGACCGTTAAGATCGGTGATGAAACCAAAAACTTGGGTGAGACTTTCGTGCTAAGAAACGGTGACTATAATGCCTATATTTCCGATAGTACCGAGAAGAGTGGTTTTGCCGAAACAGTAAAAGTAGAAGTTAAGCTTGGCAAACAGACGGTTAAACCTAAGGTCCTTTTGAAACGGTTGGAGTTTAATGCTTTAAAACTCATCTATGACCCGGCTAGCTTTGGCGGAAATACTGTAGCTGACGCCGACAAGATTACCCAAGTAAAGGTGAAGGGGAATATTACCTCAGAAGACTGGAGTAGATTAGACAATCTATCCAAGAACGCAGATGGGACTTGGTCAGTTATCGTCCCTGCAGTCAGCGATGAAACTCTTCAATTCGGCTTTGTCTACTGGCAAGATGTGGATGAAGATGGTGTCGAAGAAGTAGCCGAAGAATGGGCTGGTGGAAACCCTGACGGAGGAAACTACACTGTCGAGACGGCTAAAGTTGCTGGTATTGTTACTGATGTCCTCGGGATGAAACTCATCTACGACCCGGCTAGCTTTGGCGGAAATACTGTAGCTGATGCCGACAAGATTACCCAAGTAAAGGTGAAGGGGAATATTACATCAGAAGACTGGAGTAGATTAGATAATCTATCCAAGAACGCAGATGGGACTTGGTCGGTCATCGTCCCTGCAGTCAGCGATGAAACTCTAGAATTCGGCTTTGTCTACTGGCAAGATGTGGATGGAGATGGTGTCGAAGAAGTAGCAGAGGAATGGGCTGGTGGAAACCCTGACGGAGGAAACTACAACGTCGCGACAGCCAAAGCGGCCGGCATTATCCTCCTCTCCTTCTAGGTACTTAGTTCTAGTTCGAGATACTCCCCTGGTTCAACAGGGGGGTATCTCACAAAATTAAGACTGAATCTCTGAGATGAGTCTTTAAATAAACCCGTTCAAATGAAAGGGGGAGCATGGATGCGTAGAACGGGATTGAAAAAAGGAGTATTAGTTTTTCTTCTAATTATCGCTTTTGTTTTAAGCAGTCGGATTTTTGCAATCGGGGAAGAGTATCCGACACCCGAAGAGCAAAACCCCCTGATCTTACAAACATTCTACTGGGAGATGGGAACGGGTGAATATGCCCGGAAGTTTCCCGCCGAAAAAGATTTGTGGCGGTTACTAACCAAACGCGCTCCGGACTTTGCCGAGCTGGGGTTTACCGCCTTGTGGTTGCCACCGGCTGGTAAAGGCACGAATCGCATGGATGTGGGTTATGGCATTTATGACCCCTGGGATCTGGGGGAGTTTAACCAGAAAGGGACAGTCCGCACGAAATACGGGACGAAAGATGAGTTAATAGAGGCGATTGCGGCGTTACAGCGGTGTGGGCTCCAGGTCTATTATGATGCCGTTCTTAACCAACGATTGGGCGCGGACCGGACCGAAAAAGTTCCTCTCCCCGGCGGCGAAACCCTGGAAACGTGGACCATTTTCTCCGGCATGAAGGGGAGAAATAAATACTATGACCAAGCTGCCGAGGGGGATTGGAATTGGCAGTGTTTTGATGGAATTGATGTGGATGCCAGAGGGAACTCCATTGGGCCGACCCTGTTTGCGGGGAAGAGTTGGGATCAATCCTTTGATCAGGATTATCTCCTCGGTTGTGATGTGGATTATCAGAACGAAAAGGTTGTGGAGGAGGCAATCGCCTGGGGTAAATGGCTGGTTCAAGAGCTTGGGGTCGATGGGTTCCGGCTTGATGCCGCAAAACACATTGATACGCCGTTTCTCAAGCGCTGGCTGGATGAAGTTCAAGCCAGTACGGATAAAGAGCTGTTTATCATGGCGGAAGTATGGTATTCGAACACCATGAGCTTGCAGTTTTATTTAGCCTTATTCAATGAACAAAAGATAAAACTGTTTGACTTCCCCCTGCGGGAACAGTTTGGACTGTTGCGCGACGGCCGCTTGAATATGAATAGCCTGGGTAGTGCCGGACTGGTGAACAAAAGAACGGATCACGCTGTAACCTTTATCGATAACCATGATACTTTCCGGGACGGTTTAGCTTCCACTCCGATTTCAAAGCGAAAATGTCAGGCCTATGCCTACATTCTAACCAGAGCGGAGGGCTACCCGGTAGTTTTCTGGCGAGACTTGTACAATAACGGTCTCTACGATGAAATGGTGAAGATCATCCAGGCACGGAAGGATTTTGCCTATGGGCCCGGTTATGAAGGAGAATTGAATGACCCGAAAGTCTATGCTTATGTCCGGGCGGGTTTAGTGGAGGTAGAGGGTTCCGGTTTGGTATTGATGCTTAGCTCCGGTGAAAGCCAGCAAACGATCGAAAAGAGGGTCAACGCCCGTAAACCCAATACCGTTTATTATGATTTTACCGGAAACATCAAACAAGAAGTCCAGACCGACCACGAAGGTTATGGCATTTTCAAGGTCAGGGATAGTGCGGAACAAGGATGGTCAATTTGGGTTCCGGCCGCTCATGCCAGCTACCTTAATATCACGAAGTGATTAAAATCAAAGCTGGGTGAGCCGTCAGATTGAGCTTTTCTAAGAAATAAAGTGGCAAGGCGATTTGCCAATAACCCAAAAAAACGAAAATCTTAAGGAGGAGATTATTGTATGGTGAAACAAAAACGGATTGTGGTAATGGCGTTGCTTCTGGGGCTCGTTCTTCTGTTCGCGCCCACCTTGTGTCTGAGCGCGAACAAACTGGTGGTCTGGGAGAGTTCCGGTCCGGAAGAGGAATGGGTCCGGAAGATGGGTGAGCTTTATACGAAAGAGACCGGCATTGTGATTGAGGTTCATCCGGTTGACCAGTTGTCCCAACCCGACAAACTGGCTTTAGACGGCCCGGCCGGTAAAGGTGCCGATGTTGTGGTTTGGCCCCATGATAAATTAGGTCAAACCATTGAGCAGGGTTTACTGATGGAACTGCCGGAAGCTAAGCTCGATCTGTCGAAATTTACTGGTTCCGCGGTTGAGGCCATGAAGTATCAGGGTAAGCTGTACGGGATCCCATATGCTTTGGAAGCTTTGGCGTTGGTCTACAACAAAGATCTTCTGCCTCAGGTTCCGGAGACCTTTGACGAGCTGATTGCCTTTGCGAAGAAATTTAATAATCCAAAACAAAACAAGTACGGTTTTATGTTTGATATGGGCGACTTCTACTTTGCCTATGGTTTCTTCGGCGGATTTGGCGGTTATGTCTTTAAAGATACCGCAAATGGTTTAGATCCAGACGATATTGGTCTGGCCAACGCCGGGTCGATTCAGGCGGCGAAGTATCTAAAGAGTTTCCGTGATTCCGGCTTAATTCCCGAAGGTACCACCAAAGACGTAATCGGGGGCTTATTTCTTGAAGGAAACTTGATGGCCCAGATTAACGGTCCTTGGGCCTATGCTGAATACGAGGAAGCCGGACTTAATTATGCGGTCGCTCCCCTACCTAAACTGAGCAATGGACGGTATCCGCAAACCTTTATCGGGGTGAAAGGTTATTATGTCAGCGCTTTTAGTAAGAATCAAGAAGAAGCCTTGAAATTTATCCAGTGGCTGACCAGCAAAGAAAATAGTTTCAAGCACTACGAAGATACGACCATTATCCCTACCCGTGATGATGTGATTAAGATGCCGGAATTCAAAGAGAACACGACGATCCAGGCTTTTGCAATTCAGGCTAGTCGTAGCATCCCGATGCCGAATATTCCCGAAATGATGCAGGTTTGGGATCCGGCCGCCAATGCCATCCAATTCATTTTAAGAAACCAGGGGACCGCTGAGGTTGTTCTACCGATCTGTGTTGAACAGATTAAAGAGAATATCATGATGATGAAGAGGTAGGGCTCAGACGGGAGATTGGCCCCTAAGATCAAGGTCAATCTCCCAATATTTTACCAAGAGAGGTGAAACAGTTTGGATACGCAGCGCAAGCTAATGACGAGTAATGATTCGAATATTGGTCGCCACACTTCTGCCTTGTTATCCCTGATCTACATGGGGGCTGGACAGATCGCCAATGGACAATGGGTTAAAGGGCTCTTTTTGATTTTAGTGGAAACATTAGTGATCATCCCCAATATCCCACTGCTTTTGCGGACCCTTAAGGGGCTTGTTACCTTAGGGGAGGTTCCAATGCAAGATCATTCATTGTTCATGATTATTTATGGGATTATTGCGGCTTTTGCGACGGTTTTTATTATCCTCATCTATCTATTAAACATCAGGGATGCTTATGAAAACGGGTATAGTGTCGAAAGAAAACCGAAAGAAAAGGGGCTAAAGGCTACCTTTCGTCACACACGGGAGTCGGGTTTTCCTTATCTGATTTTGGCCCCTGGGCTGGCGTGTATTCTTTTCTTTACGGTCCTTCCAATGGTTTTCAACATCATTCTTGCTTTTACCAATTACGATCTTTATCATTCACCGCCAAAACATATTCTGCAATGGGTGGGTTTCAAGAATTTTGTTGAATTTTTATCCACAAGCTCCTGGTCGATTACGTTCAAAAATGTTCTGATCTGGACTGTGGTGTGGGCGGTTTTGTCCACGCTGACCATGTATTTTTTAGGCTTAATTATGGCGGTTATATTAAACAACCCGCGGATCAAATTTCGAAAAACATTTAGAACCATTCTCATTTTGCCTTATGCGATTCCGGGGTTTATTAGCATTTTAATTTGGAAAGGGCTGCTGAACACTAATTTTGGGATCGTCAATAAGATCCTCGCAGGAACATTTGGAATCCAACCCATCCCCTGGTTTGAAAGTGTATTTTGGACCAGATTTGCCTGTGTTTTAGTTAATCTATGGTTGGGTTTTCCCTATAGTATGATGCTAATCACCGGAATCTTACAGGGTTTACCTAATGATATCTATGAAGCGGCAACGGTGGATGGGGCGAGTAGTTTTCAAAAATTTCGTTTTATTACGGTGCCGTTGGTGTTGTTCGCCGTGGCGCCCTTGTTGATTATGAGCTTTGCCCATAACTTCAATAATTTCAACATAATTTATCTACTTAACGATGGGAATCCTCCGGTTTTCGGACAACAAGGGAAAGCCGGCGGGAGCGATATTCTGATTTCTTGGGTCTACAAACTGACTTTTGAGGCGCTTAAGTTCAATTTCGCAGCAGCCATGTCCATCATTATCTTTCTCCTGATTGTCGGCTTCAGTATTTATAATTACACCCGAACTAGATCTTTCCGAGAGGAGGATATGTTAAGATGAGGGTTTCAAACCGCACATTAGGCAACATCAAACTCGGCCTTTCTTATCTGGTAATTCTCCTCGGGGTAGTCTTTGTGCTTTTTCCGGTGGTGTGGACCTTTTCCTCCTCGCTGAATCCGGGAACGAGCCTTTTTAGTAGCGACATGTCGATTATACCGAAGGAAGTAACTCTGAAACACTACCGTGACCTTTTTGCCGAGACCAATTTCGGCCTCTGGTATAGGAATACGCTAAAAGTTGCCACCGCGACTTCAATGGTCACCGTGCTTCTGGTAACATTTACCGCTCACGCCTTTTCTCGTTTGAAATTCTACGGAAGAAAAGTAGGGTTGGTGGCGATGCTGGCTTTGCAGCTGTTTCCGGGGATCATGAACATGGTGGCAAATTATGTCTTACTTAGCTTGGTGGGATTGCTCGATACGCATTTGGGGTTAATCATTATTTACGCTAGCGGAGCCATTCCCTATAACACTTGGCTGATGAAGGGGTATATGGATGGGATTTCCCGTTCTTTGGAAGAAGCGGCGATTATTGATGGCGCCAGCAGTTGGACGATCATGTGGAAAATCATTTTCCCGCTGGTCTTGCCGATGGTCTCGGTTATTGGGATTTTTAGCTTTGTGGCACCCTTTGGTGATTTCCTCTTTGCCCGTCTGGTTTTGACCACCCCGCAAAACTGGACGCTAGCCGTGGGACTTAGAGATTTTATCTCTGGACGCTATGGTCAACGTTATACCCAGTTCGCGGCGGGATCGCTGCTGGCGGCCTTACCAATTACAATTCTTTACTTATCATTACAGAGTTTATTAAATGGCGGTTTAACGAGAGGATCCGTCAAAGGATAAATTTTGTTCAGCCCCTCCTGGTTGATAGGCCGGTCTTGCAGACCGGCCCTTTTTTATGAGGGTGGTGAAGAAAACCACCCGTTATTTACGGGTGGAAATATTGGTCTCGTGGGCTTTGTGGCGAAACTTTAGGCAAAGAGCATCGCCGCGCCTAAGGTTCCCGGGCCCGTATGGACGCCGATCACGGGACCGACTTGGGTAAAGGCGGCCGCTTGCATTTGAAAGGTTTCTTCTAAAGCAGATTTTAAGCGCTCACCAGCCGCTTCCGCAGCGCCATGAGCAATAAAGAAGGCGGTGGGTTTGCGGCTGCCAGCCAGCTCTTGAAAGGCATGCACAATACTTTTGATCGCCCGATCCTGGCTTCGGGCCACTCCCTGGAGGACATAAATACCTTCTTTATTAACGCGGACGATCGGTTTTACTTTTAGGAATGACCCAAGTAAATTCGGTACTTTGCCAATGCGCCCGCCTTTATGTAGATATTCCAAGGTATCAAGGGTGAAAAGGGTAACGATCTTTTCCCTGATGGCTTTGAGCTCAGCGATGATCTGCGGTAGCGGGTGTTCCTCTGCGATTAGACGCGCGGCTTCCCGGACTAAGAGCCCAATCCCAAGGCTGATGTTTTTCGAATCAAGCACGTGGATTTCTTTACTTAATTCTGCTTTGGCTAGATTGGCGGCATTAAGGGTGCCGCTTAAACCGGAGGAAAGATGGATGGAGATAATAGCGTCATGATCCGTCAATAATTTCCGGTAGAGTTCCTCGAACTCGGAGGGCGATGGTTGGGAAGATTGAGGCAGCTTTTCAGAGTTGGCCAAACGGTGGTAGAATTCGGCGGGGGTAAGCTCCCCATCCCTAAATTCGTCTTGACTAAACCTTACTTTAAGCGGAATAACATGAACATTTAACTTTACCTTTAATTCAGGCGTTAAATCAGCAGTGCTGTCTGTTACTAAAGCGATTTTTTTCAATTTTCGACCCTCGCCTTTCGAACTTTTCTAGTTTAGACGTCAAGGAAGCAAAATGATTACACAAATGTTGTTATTATTATGTGCCAAGCTTTTGCCAAAATGCGCTTGACTTTTGCAGGCTTAGTCTTTATACTTATTGGGTGTAAAGCAAATATACTTGTCAGTAAGGGGGCTCATCATCTTGGACTATGTGGTGCAGATGGGCCTGCTCTATGATTTTTACGGTGGTTTACTAACACAAAAACAACAGAAGGTCTTTGGCCTCTACTATCTGGAAAACCTTTCTTTGGCCGAGATTGCGGAGGAAGAGGGGACAACCAGGCAGGCGGTGCATGACCTTTTGCAGCGGACCGAAAAGCGGTTAGCCGGATGGGAAAGTAAACTCGGGTTAGTTGACCGTTATTTACATGAATTTGACGCCGTGCAAGAGGTTAAACGGGCAATCCGGGCTTTGGAGAAACTGCTGCCCGCCGATGAGCCTATAGCGACCGCTTTTGCGCAGGCCAATACGGCTTTAACCCGTTTACTCACTATTTTAGAGCTGGACACGGAGAATCGACAGACTATTATTTTCTAAGGTAGTCATTCACCCTGGCTACCACCAGGACACCTGAAAGGATGAAAAT
>DOID01000055.1:31004-34889 GCA_003511465.1 Bacillota bacterium
TGAACAACATAGGCTATTTTCTAAGCAGAATACAAGTAGGACAAAGGGAGTGAAGGCAAAGTTATGGTGTTTTCGACCCTCTCGGAAAAACTCCAGGACACTTTCCGCCGGTTACGCGGGAAGGGTAAACTGGGTGAAAAAGATGTAGATGCGGCTTTACGCGAAGTTAAATTGGCGCTCTTAGAAGCCGATGTCAACTTCCGGGTGGTGCGGAATTTTATTAACCGCGTGCGGGAGCGCGCCGTTGGTCAGGAAGTGCTGAACAGTCTGACCCCTGGACAGATGGTGATCAAGATTGTTCATCAGGAATTGACCAAGATGATGGGGGAGTCGGCGGCCAAACTACGGATCGCCGACCAACCACCCACCATTTATGTGCTCGCCGGTTTGCAGGGGGCAGGGAAAACAACGACTGCCGGTAAACTGGCTGGTTTTCTAAAAAAACAGGGACGGCGACCATTGCTGGTAGCGGCAGATGTCTATCGCCCAGCCGCCGTGAAACAACTGGAAGTACTAGGCCTGCAGTTGGATGTACCGGTCTACAGTGATCCCGCTCAAGATCCAGTGGCCATCGCGGCGCAAGGGGTGGAAAAGGCCCGTCTGACCCAATGTGATGCGGTTTTAATTGACACCGCTGGTCGCCTTCATATCGATGAAGAGTTGATGACGGAATTGTCTGACATCAAACAGGCCGTTAACCCCGAGGAGATCCTCTTGGTTGTTGATGCCATGACCGGGCAGGATGCCGTTAACGTGGCGCAGAGTTTCAACGAACAGTTGGCGCTGACTGGTTTGATCCTAACCAAGCTGGATAGTGATACCAGGGGTGGTGCCGCCCTTTCCATCCGCGAGATTACCGGCTGTCCGATTAAGTTCATTGGTAGTGGCGAGAAACTGGACGGGATTGAGGTTTTCCATCCAGAGAGACTTGCTTCCCGCATCTTAGGGATGGGTGATGTTTTAACCCTGATTGAAAAAGCGGAAGCCAGTGTCGAAGAGGAACAGGCGAAAGCGCTGATGAAAAAGATCCAAAAGGATGAGTTTACGTTGGAGGACTTTTTGGATCAAATGCGCCAGGTGCAGAAGATGGGTCCTTTAGATCAAATCTTAGGGATGTTGCCGGGCCTGAAACCAAAACAGTTGCAGGGACTGGAGTTTGACGAGAAAAGCATGAAGCATTTGGAAGCGATTATTCAGTCGATGACACCACAGGAACGCAGAATGCCGCAGATCATCAACGCCAGCCGACGCAAACGGATTGCGCGGGGTTCCGGCCGGTCGATTCAAGAAGTCAATCGCTTATTAAATCAGTTTGAACAGAGCAAAAAAATGATTAAACAATTAGGCAAGGCCGGAAAAGGCGGGCTCCCAAAGTTGCCGTTTTGAGGGAATTGTCTAGTTCAAAATAACGCTGATAGAATTGGATTTTCGATCAACGTAAGGAGGTGAAAGCAGATGGTACGGATTAGATTGACCCGGATGGGGGCGAAGAAACGTCCTTTTTACCGGTTTGTGGTAGCTGACTCCCGTTCGCCGCGGGATGGAAGGTTTATTGAGATTTTAGGCCATTATAACCCGATCGCCAACCCCACCGAAATAGTGGTTGATAAGGAAAAAGCCTTGAATTGGTTGGCCAATGGCGCCCAGCCGTCAGAGACGGTTAAACGGTTGTTTAAAAAAGCCGGAGTGTTGGGTGAGGAAGCGGTTGGGGAATGAAAGGATGTGAAATCCCTTGAAAGAACTGGTGGAGTTGCTCGCTAGATCGCTGGTTGATCACGCTGATGATGTTCATGTTCGCAAAGAGGAGACGGGTGATACGATCTTACTGGAGATTACCGTTAACAAAGAGGATCTCGGGAAGATTATCGGGCGCAAAGGACGGGTGATTAAAGCAATTCGCACCTTGGTTTGGGCCAGCGCTCCCGTGGATAAGCGTGTTCTGGTGGAACTGGCGGAATGACTAATTACCCCCCTAACCCCTGGCGGAATCCGCCCGTCGGTTTAATTGCCGTCGGCGAAATCATCGGGACCCATGGGAACAGAGGAGAAGTTAAGATTGCCGCTTTGACTGATACCTCCGAACGTTGGTTGGAACTAGTGCGGGTGTTCGTTGTTGATGAACACGGCCAGCGCGCTTTATTCCCAGAGCAGGTTCGCTTTTTCAAGGGGTTAGTCCTTGTTCAATTCCGAGGGATTGATGAACTTTCCGCTGCGGAGGCTCTCCGGGGAATGTTTTTGTGGCTCCCGGAAGCGGAAAGGCCGCCGCTGCCCCCCGATCGCTTTTACTGTGATCAAATCATCGGCCTTCAGGCCGAAACGCTGACCGGTCGTGGCTTGGGGATGGTAGCGCAGATTCTTTTTACGGGAGCAAATGATGTTTATGTCCTGCGGGGAGGACCTGTTGGTGACATCTTATTGCCGGCCTTAAAATCGGTTGTCCGTGATGTTGACTTGGAAGCAGGGCGCATCCGGGTTGAGCTGCCGCCGGGACTTGTGGATGAGGAAACGTAAATGTTAATTCAATTTTTGACTTTATTTCCGCCGATGTTTGACGGCCCCTTTGCCCAGAGCATGATCAAGCGCGCTCAGGATAAGGGACTGGTCAAACTCGAAATGATTAATTTTCGCTCGTTTGCCGAGGATCGGCATTTAACCGTGGATGATACTCCTTACGGGGGCGGCCCAGGTATGATCCTGAAACCAGAGCCGATCTTCAAAGCGGTTGATGATCTTACGGCAGCGGCCGGCGCTAAACCTTACATCATTTTGACGACACCCCAGGGTGAGACTTTCCACCAGGAGCTGGCGGTGGAATTAAGTAAACTTCCCCATCTCCTTTTTATCTGCGGTCATTACGAAGGGTATGATGAACGCATCCGGACCTTGGCGGACCGGGAGTTATCCATCGGGGATTATATCCTCACCGGCGGTGAGTTACCGGCGATGGTGATGGCCGAAGCGATCATTCGACTTTTACCAGGCGTCCTCGGTGATCCGGCTGCGGTAAAGCTCGATTCATTCAGTAGCGCTGAGGGGATCCTGGATTATCCCCAGTACACAAAACCAGCGGAATATCGGGATTTGACGGTGCCGCCAATCTTACTCTCAGGGGACCACGGGAAAATTGCGCGGTGGCGATGGGAGCAGGCGCTCCTTCGGACCGCCCGTCGTCGACCGGAACTGCTGGAGAAGCTCACATTAACCGAAACAGACCGGGAATTATTAGAAAACAACCGGCTAATTATTGAAGATGAACAGACCGATCATGTGGTGAAGGGAGGGAATAGCGATGAACCTGATTGAACTGGTGGAACAGGAACAATTAAAAAAAGATCTACCGGTCTTCGGCCCCGGCGATACGGTCCGGGTGCACCTTAAAGTGGTGGAAGGAGAACGGGAAAGAATTCAGGTCTATGAAGGCGTAGTGATTGCCCGTGCGAACGGGGGTTTACGGGAGACTTTTACCGTCCGTAAGATCTCCGGTGGAGTCGGTGTGGAAAGGATTTTTCCCGTACACTCTCCGATGATTGCCAAGATTGAAGTGGCAAGAAGAGGTCGGGTCCGCAGGGCAAAACTTTATTATCTGCGTAAACGTTCAGGTAAGGCTGCCCGGATTCGTGAAAGGTAAAGCATAAGGGATCACCCTCTGGGTGGTCCTTTGTTATTATTCTCGACGAGCGACGAGAATCCAGCAACGAGTCACGAGAAGGAGGTTTTAATGATGGCGGCACGCCGTGTTTTTTTGGTGGTTTTAGACGGGGTTGGGATCGGAACATTACCTGATGCCGGTTTGTACGGAGATGAAGGCAGTAATACGCTGGGTAATATGGCTGCTCAGCTCGGTGGTTTGAAGGTGCCCTTCCTAACCACGCTTGGACTGGGGAA
>DOID01000086.1:0-3051 GCA_003511465.1 Bacillota bacterium
GAGTCCAGCCGCCCCAGCCAAAATTTCATGGGTCATTAGCTCAGTTGGCAGAGAACCTGACTTTTAATCAGGGTGTCCGGCGTTCGAGTCGCCGATGACCCACCATGTGGTCCCATCGTCTAGGGGTTAGGACACCGCCCTTTCACGGCGGCGGCAGGGGTTCGAATCCCCTTGGGACTACCAATAAGCTTTTCGACCTGCCGGGAGACCGGCAGGTTTTGACCCCAGATCTTGACTACAGGTCGGAAACGTGTTATAATTTCCTGTGCTGGTCGCGTGGCTCAGTTGGTTAGAGCGCTGCGTTCACATCGCAGAGGTCACTGGTTCGAGTCCAGTCGCGACCACCATAAAAACGAATGGAGCTGTAGTGTAGTCGGCTAACATGCCAGCCTGTCACGCTGGAGATCGCGGGTTCGAGCCCCGTCAGCTCCGCCATTCCAAGTTAATAAGTGCCAAGGTAGCTCAGTCGGTAGAGCAGGGGACTGAAAATCCCCGTGTCGGCGGTTCGATTCCGTCCCTTGGCACCATTTTTTTCGAAAGACTCCGTATGGGGTCTTTGTTTTCTGTCTTTTACGGACTATTAACAGATAGCTCCTTGGCAAAGTCGTGATCATGAGTTACAATGGGATTGTGAAAATAATCACAAGGGAGAAAGTGTAGCGAAATGGAGGGGGAGCACCATGGCGGACGGATTAATCGCCTTTCCGAAAGCGACCATCTCCCGGTTTCCACTGTATTTTCGGGTTTTAACCGATTATAACCACCAAGATATCGCGCTGGTTTCCTCGGAAGAGATGGCGCAGAAGATTGGTGTTACTTCCAGTCAAATCCGGAAGGATTTCTCCTATTTCGGTAGTCTCGGGATCCGCGGAGCCGGTTATGATGTGACCTATCTCCTCGATATGATTAAAGAAATCCTCGGGATGGACAAAAAACGGCGTCTGGCGGTGATTGGCGCTGGGAAGCTGGGGATGGCACTCGCCGGGTATTCCGGCCTAAAACAACATGGGCTAGAGGTGGCAGCGCTTTTTGACACAGATCGGCGGAAATGGGCCCAAGGGCCGGGAGGATTAACCGTATTTCCCCTGACGGAATTAGCCGAGCAGAAAGAAAAACTAGGGATGGAAATCGCGGTGTTGACAGTACCGGCGGTTGTGGCGCAAACAGTAGCGGAACTCGCGGTAAAGAGCGAGTTCAAAGCGATTTGGAATTTTGCCCCGGTGCGGCTGAAGGTGCCGTCCAATATCATCGTTCAATACGAAGATCTGGTCGTGGGGATTTTAACCCTTTCCCATCATTTAGCAAGGAAATTCGGGTGATTTTTGGCTTGGTATGTGAAATGATTCACATGCAAAGGTCCTGGCGAGGAGGGGTTTGATGAAGACACTCGCGGTATGTGTGGGTAGCTCTTGCCATCTACTTGGATCTTATGAGGTGATCAGAAAGTTACAACAACTCATAGAACGACACCACCTCACGAATCAGGTGGAACTCAAGGCTAGTTTTTGTTTGGGGGAGTGTCAAGCGGGCGTGACGATTTGTTATGAAGATACCATTTATACTGCGCTAACCCAAGCAAATATTGAAGAATTTTTCTATAAGCATGTTCTGGAAGCAACGGAAAAAAAGGCGGGAAAGGAGATACACGATGGGGATTATCTCGACCATTGAAGCCGGTTGCCGCGACTGCTATAAATGTGTCCGCTCCTGTCCGGTTAAAGCGATCAAGGTCACCGGCGGCCATGCGGAAGTAATAGAAAACCGCTGCATCGCCGATGGTCGGTGTGTTTTAGTCTGTCCGCAACAGGCGAAAAAGGTGGCGGATGGTAAAGGGCTTGTGCGCGACTTTCTTTTAGCAAAAAAGCAGATCGCTGTGAGTCTGGCCCCCTCCTTTGTGGCCTTAGAAGGTCTCTCCAATCCTGGGATGTTAATTGCCGCTTTGCGGAAGCTGGGTTTTGCCTATGTGGAAGAAACAGCGGAAGCGGCAGAACTGGTTGCGGAGGAACATTTACAATTGGTACAGAGGAATGATGGAGTTCCCGTGATCACCAGTTGTTGTCCCGCGGTGGTTAACCTGATTGAGCGGTATTATCCGTCGCTGATTAAATACTTGGCGCCGGTGGTTTCACCCATGATTGCCCATGGCCGCCTGCTCAAGGCCGAATACGGCGCTGATGTAAAAGTGGTCTTTATCGGTCCTTGTATCGGGAAAAAGGACGAGTACAGCTGGCCGCAGTTACAAGGTAGTATCGATGCGGTTTTAACTTTTCAGGAATTAATGGCGATGCTCTCCGAAGAAAGAATCCAGCTGACTCCTGACGCCATTGGGAATTTTGATCGGACCAGCGGTACCGGGCGGGTTTTTCCCACCCCTGGGGGACTGGCAAAGACGGCGGGGTTAAGTATTGATTTGCTGGCGGAGGAGATTTTAGCCGTCGATGGTCTGGAAGCGGTGATTGACTTTTTGGACCGCTTCGATGATGTGAAAAACTCCTTACGCCTAGTTGAGCTTTTAGCCTGTCAAGGAGGATGTTTAATGGGACCGGGGCTGGAGAGCGATTTAAGCCTTTATACCCGGCGCGAGCGTCTCTTACGTTATACCCGTCGTAGTAAAGAGTCGGTGCGGGAAGAAAACCAGCAGGCGTCACCCACCTCATCCTTGTTCACGGTCTATGCCAAGCGTAAGCTAGACAATCTTGCGCCCACGGAGGAGGCGATCCGGGAAGTTTTAAGTAAGACGGGGAAGACCAAATCCGAAGACGAGCTGAATTGTGGCGCTTGCGGCTATAATTCTTGTCGCGAAAAAGCCATTGCCGTGTTGGAGGGGATGGCGGAAATCGATATGTGTATTCCATATATGCGAATGAAAGCCGAATCGCGGGCAAATTTAATTTGTAACTTTACCCCCAATGCAATTTTTGTGGTTGACCGTGATTTGCAGATTATCGAGGTTAATCCGGCTGCGGAAGAAAAATTCCTTTGCCAACAGGAGCAGGTGGTCGGGAAAAGTCTTGAGCTTTTGCTTGATCCAATCTATTTTAAGCAGGCTTT
>DOID01000086.1:3237-5858 GCA_003511465.1 Bacillota bacterium
GTGACCTGGCAAGCCATCTTCTACGTGGAAACGGAAGCGGTGATCATCGGCATCTTTGCTGATATTTCCAAGGAACATGAACAACAGGAGAAGTTGGCGTTGATGAAGGGCGAGACCCTGACCAAGGCGCAGGAAGTCATTGATAAGCAGATGCGGGTGGCACAAGAAATTGCCGGCCTGCTGGGTGAGACAACGGCGGAAACGAAAGTTCTCCTGACCAAGCTGATTAAAATGATTAAAAACGGGGATGGGAGCATCCAATGAGCATTTATATTGATACAGAATGGGCGAGTTTGGCCAAAGCAGGGGAGGAACTTTGCGGCGATCATGTGGAGGTGGTCCGCACCGCCGAGGCCTTGGTCGCCGTCCTGGCCGACGGATTGGGCAGCGGGGTTAAAGCCAATATCCTCTCCACCTTGACAGCCAAGATCATCGCCACGATGGTGAAAAACGGCGCTACTTTGGAGGAGACCATTGAGACCATCTCCCATACACTGCCAATCTGCCAAAAAAGGAATCTGGCCTATTCTACTTTTACGATTATTCAGATTACCCGGGAAGGGCAGGGTTATGTTGTTGAGTTCGATAACCCTTCCCTCTTCTTTGTACGGGCCGGAAAACTATCCGCCCCCACCTGGCAAGAACGGGAGATCGATGGTCTCAAAATTCGGGAAAGCAAATTTCAGGTGATGCCCGGGGATCTTTTGGTAACGGTTTCCGATGGGGTGGTCCACGCCGGGATTGGCGGGGTTTTAAACCTGGGCTGGCAGTGGGAAGAAGTCGGCGCTTACATCGAAAAGCTGGTCAATTTGCATCCCGACGCCCAAACCCTAAGTAAGTGGTTGATTACGGCTTGCGGCCAACTTTATGCTTCCGAACCGGGAGATGATACCACCGCTTTGGTTTTAAAAATCCGGACGCCCCGGACCTTGACAGTGGCCGTCGGTCCTCCCCAGCATCGAGAAGACGATGTCCAGATTGCCAAGCTAATCCGTGAAGAACCTGGCAGCAAAGTGATCTGTGGCGGTACAACCGGTTCGATTATTGCCCGGGAATGGGGAACCGATATCAAAGTAAATTTGAAGGACCTTGATCCGGAGGTCCCTCCTTACGGACGGTTGCGCGGGGTGGATTTGGTTACCGAAGGGATTATAACGCTAAGTAAAACCTTAGAAGCACTGAAAAAAGGGGAAACGCAGCCTGAGGGAGAACGGAAAAATGCCGTTTCGCTACTGTCGAAGCTCCTTTTAGATAGTGATAAAATCCAGTTTTTAGTAGGGAAAGCGATTAATCCGGCGCACCAAAATCCGGATTTGCCTTTGAATTTAGCCCTTAAGATGCAGGTTGTTAAAGAGATTGCAGAAACGTTGGAAGAAAGGGGCAAAAAAGTTGACTTGCTTTATTTTTAGCAAGGGTAAAGGTTACAATCCATTTCAGATCTGGAAAGGGGAAGGTAAGCAATGAAACAAGGAGTAAACGAGGGTTTGAAGGGAGATTCTTCCACTAATTATCAGCGGAAATTTGAAAAGGTCAATGAAATTATCAACCGTTTGGGCCGTTCCCGGTCGGCCTTAATCCCCATCCTTCAGGAAGTACAAGCTGAATATCGTTATTTGCCTGAAGAGATCCTCACGTACGTGGCGACAGCCCTCGGACTGTCACCGGCCAGCGTCTTCGGGGTGGCGACTTTTTACGCCCAGTTTTCTTTGGAAGCCAAGGGGAAATACGTGATTAAGATCTGTGACGGGACCGCTTGTCATGTACGGGGATCCAATCCGGTATTAGAAGCGATCAAAAAACGGGTTAATTTAACCGGGAAGAAGCATACCACCGATGATCTCCGTTACACCGTGGAAACTGTCTCTTGCCTTGGGGCTTGCGGTCTGGCGCCGGTAGTCATGATCAATGACAAAATCTATGGTCAGATGACGCCGGAAGCGATTAATATTATCCTTGATGAGCTGGCAAAGGAGGACGCAGAAGATGAATAAGCAAACAGCGAACCAGTTGTCACAGTGGAGAAAAGAGTGGCGTCAGGGTTTTGGGCGGGAAAAGGCGCGGATCTTAGTTTGTGCCGGGACAGGTTGTGTGGCAAACGGTTCTTTGGAAGTATACGCTGCTTTAAAGCAGGAAGTAGTTGCGCGGGGCGAGTATGTAACCATTGATGTCTTGCTCGAAGAAGAAGATAAAACCGGTGTTGCCGTTGCAAACAGCGGTTGTCACGGTTTTTGTGAGATGGGACCCTTGGTTCGGGTAGAGCCTTCCGGTGTCCTTTATAACAAAGTTAAAGCTGCCGATGCGGCGGAGATTGTTGCCGCCTTAATGGATGACGGGAAACCAGTGGAGCGCATCTTGTATCACCATCCGCTGACCGGGGAAGTTTATGCTAAGGAGCATGAGATCCCATTTTATCATCACCAGCAAAGAACAACGCTTAAACATTGCGGTCAGATCGATCCGGAGGACATCCGGGAATACGTGGCTGATGGCGGTTACGAAGCTTTAAGCAAGGTCTTAACGGAGCTCACCCCGGAAGCGGTTTGTCGGGAGATCATCGATTCCGGCCTACGCGGGCGTGGCGGAGGCGGTTTCCCGACCGGGCGGAAGTGGGAGTTGACCCG
>DOID01000168.1:0-2357 GCA_003511465.1 Bacillota bacterium
ACGGAGCGGTTAATTAAGCATAATTTTTTCGCAAGTATCCCTGAGCTTCCCGCCGAACCGTGTTGGGGTTATAAAAAGTATAAAGGCGGTGCCAACCAGTTACGGGCGGCCTGTTTTGCCCTGTCGGAACAGGTAAAAGATGAACTTCATGTCTTGTTGGAAAAGGCAGGGATTAGCCCGGCTTATTACCTGCCGGATCTTGAGGGCCTCCGGAAAGGAATGAAGCTGGCTGCCCCGGAAGACTATAATCCCCAGGGGGCGGTCTTGTATGTGATCGTAAACCGCCTTTCCGTTGAGGTCGCTCAGTTCGAGGGGGAGAACTTGACCTCTTACCGTTGTTTCCCCTTATTACTTACGGAAGAATTAATCCATCGCCAGGCTTTGGTGGAGGATTTGCGTTTAACCAAACACATGATCCGGAAAGAAAGCAACTTGCCACCCCATACTTGTTATCTCTGGGATCAAACAGGCCAGTATTCCGACGAGGAGTGGAAAGTGCTACTTGCAGCAGGTTTTGATCTGGAACCCCACCGGATTAATACTGCTGTCGCGCTTAAGCTAGGTTCGGAAGTGGGCGTCGAAAATGCGGGAACTGCGCTCCGGAGGCTAATCGCCGTGGGTCTCGCGGCCGAAGGCGGTACGAAGGACCCGGCCGGTCTCCACCTGATCAGCGGAGCGAACCGGCAGCAAAAAGGAGAAAAACTTCGGGCGGTTCGCTTGCTGGTGTTTGCTCTGATCATTGCCCTCGTTGGCGTCGGACTCAATGGTTGGCTAAACTATCAAGCAAAACAACGACTCCTTTCCGACTTGGTGGAGAAGGAACCAAAGGTTCAGGAGATTAGAAACCTGATGGCGCAAGATGAAAACTTACGAAAACGAGCTGACTTTTACCGGGGGAATTGGGAACGAACCCGCCAAATGCTAGTGTTTTTCAACCTTTGGGCCGAAACCGCGCCGGAAGGGACCATCCTTACTTCCGTCATGCTCGAAGAGGAGCGAATCACCCAAATAAGCGGTCGCACCCGCTCCTTTTCCCAATTATACGCGGCGCTTTTAGCTTCCCCCTCTTTTCACCAGTTACAGCTAAAGGGGGAGATTACAATTAACCGGGATGGGTATGAGGGGTTTACCCTTGCGGGGAAATGGAATGAACCAAACTCATTTTCCCAGGGGCAAAGTGGGGTGGCTTCGGGTGTTGCCCAGTCGGATTTGGCGGCCGCCGATCTGGCCGTGCTGCAGCATCAAGCCCGCAGGGTTAACACCTTACTGAGTAAAGAACAATTTTACCAGCAGCGGTTGGTGGAAAGTCAAAAAGCCCTTACCGGCTGGGAACAGAGTTTATGGCGTGGGACGCCGGAGCAAGCGACGGTCGAATTAGTTGCGCTCGTGGAGAGGATGGCGGCCCACAGGGGACTTGTCATCACCAATAAAGCGCTTCACCCGGCGCTGAAGGGGCCTGCGCCTGATGGGTGGCAACGCATTGGCGTTACTGTTGAGGGACGGGCCGCATATCGTGAATTAACCGGGTTTTATGACGACCTGATTACCCAAGCAAAAACTTTGTTCATCGAGCGGTTGGAGTTACGTTTGGATGAGTACACCGGACTTTTGCATTATCGAATCAGCCTGTACTCTTTTACGAGGTGAAACCGTGAAACAGGAGAAAATTTTATCCTATTGTGCCGTAATTGTTTTAGTGTTTGCCATTTTGGTCTTGGGAAAAGCCGTCCATCGTGGGTTAACTGATCCCCCGGCAGTTGGGATAATTGAGGTGATGGAGGAAGGGCAGGAAAAGGAGACCGAAGCGGAAATGTTGTTTCTCGGTCGTGATCAGTCCCGGGTCACCTGGCGGCCGAACCCGTTTTCCTTAAACAAGGAAAACGCAGCGGACGCAAGCGACCGGACTCCTGCCGTGTCCAAATTAACTCTCAAGGGAACAGTCATCGGCAGCAGTAAAACGGCGGTGTTGGTGTTGCTGGAAGATGCGAGCCAAAGTTTTCTGGCGAAGGAGGGCGATGTGATCCTCGGGGAGCAGGTGCTGGCCATTGAAGCAGGGCGGGTGGTTATTCGGAAAGATGGTCAATTGCTGACGCTCGCTAAGGAAGAGTAGAAGTATCCGGCAGGTATTCCTCATATTTCTCTAAAACCGACGCCGCCTGGTTTTCTACTTCTTGTTCCGCGTATTCCCCCGACAGCAGATAGGGGGTGATGACAATGACAAATTCACTTTCTTCCTTATTAATAACAGTGTTGGAGAACAAAGTACCAATCAAGGGAATACTTCCTAGGATTGGTATTTTTGTTTTGGAGACACTTTCGTGAGTCTGAATTAAGCCGCCGATGATGATCGGATCGCC
>DOID01000168.1:2564-3709 GCA_003511465.1 Bacillota bacterium
GGTTTGATTTCGATCGTAATATCCTTATTTGCGGACACCCACGGCGTTAACGTTATTTGGATTCCGGTGACAACTTCGACTAATTTCGTTTCCGAACTTTCGGTCTCTCCGGAAGCGCCGGTTGACTTAATGAGGACGGTACGTGGGTAACGGCTGCTGACATTGAAATTAGCGTTGTGCCCACTTAAGGTGGTAATTTGTGGGTTGGCGGCAAGCTGGGCTTCGCCCTCTGTGACCAAAGCCTCTAAGGAGAGTTTAAGGTTATTCGCCTCCGTCGAGCCAGGGACAATTACTTGCCCGGTAAGGGATTTCAATGACCATATAAAGGAGGAGATATCATCAGCGGCGGCCTTTTCGGCTCTAGTTATCCCGAAATTCTTCCCTGAAGTATGGTTTAACTGGACGACCATGATATCAAAGAGAATTAAGGGGTTGGAGAGGTCAACCTTTTCTATATAGGAAACGACTTGGTCGATCCGGGTTTCGGTTCCGGTAACGGCAATGGCATTGGCTTCTTTGATCACCATCACATCATTCCTGGACAAAGTTGAAGGGAACAGTTTCAACGCTTCTTCGGCCTGAAGGTGCTTCAGCCGGATAATTTCCGTTCGCAGTTGGTTTTCCGGCCGGTCACATAGCTCGAGGTACTCTTTAATCTGTGCTTGTACTTCCCGGCTACCACTAACGAGGAAGGCGTTTTGTTCTTTGAACGGAACGATATTTCCCCGCGGCAGATGGGCCGGGAGATTGTTAAAGATGTATTCAACATTGGTGTATGATAAGGGATAAAGTTCGGCCGTGATTAAATCCGTACTCTCTGGACGCAGGTTTCGGCCATCACCGAACAGATAAACCTCGTCTTTGCTGATGAAGGTATAAGGGGTTCCCTTGAGGAGAAGGATAAACGCCTCCTCCAAAGTTACGCCCTTTACCGAGAGATGATTGATGGTATAGTTGACATTATTTAGAATGACCATGTTTTGCTCGGCTTTTTTGGTTAAATCCGCAAGCACCTGGGATAATGGAGCGTTTTGTAGCTCTAAATCAAAACGCTTACTTTCCGGATCGTAATAGATCTTACTATTGGCGGCGATGGTGGAACGATACACGTAATAGCTTCCGGCCCTTTGTTCCAAAAGAAAGCT
>DOID01000168.1:3811-4280 GCA_003511465.1 Bacillota bacterium
TTGTTTTCGAGGATCGCCCGGAGACCGGTTTCTAATGGCAAGTCCATAAATCTAATGGTAACAGCCCCTCTGACCTCGCGGTCATAGAGGATATTTACCCTCGCCTGGCGGGCGATATCATCCAAAATTCTGCTGACCTCAATATTCTTGGCTTCGATGGACAAGAGGCCATCTTGGTATTTAAGGCTGAATCCGCCGTCCCCCTTGGTAATCCGGAAAAGCTGTTCCCCTTCCTTCAGGAGTGACAAGTTGTTGGTCTGGCATAATACCCGTAAACCCTCTTCCAGGGATAGCTTTTGGAAGAAGACTGTCACATTTGCGTTTAAGTCGGTATCAGTGACTACGGAACAACCGGTTTCGACCGTAAGTTGGCGCGCCAGCTCCCGAATGCTGACATTGGTAGCGTTTAACGATAAGAGCTGTTCTTCCCAACCAATCCGGAGATTCTCTGCCGAAATAGGTTTTTTGC
>DOID01000129.1:0-3224 GCA_003511465.1 Bacillota bacterium
GGGCGGAAGTGGGAGTTGACCCGGATCGAACAGAACGCCAAAAAATATGTGGTCTGCAACGGGGACGAAGGGGATCCCGGTGCCTTTATGGACCGTAGTTTGTTGGAGGGTGATCCCCACCGGATCCTAGAAGGAATGGCCATTGCCGGTTATGCTATTGGTGCCGATGAGGGCTATATTTATGTGCGGGCCGAGTACCCCCTGGCGGTTCGAAGGTTGAAAACGGCCATTAAAGAGGCTGAGCATTACGGTCTATTAGGTCAGAATATCCTCGGGAGCGATTTTAATTTTCAATTAAAAATTAAAGAAGGTGCCGGGGCCTTTGTGTGCGGTGAAGAAACGGCGCTGATTGCTTCGATCGAAGGAAAACGGGGGATGCCTTCGCCGAAACCACCGTTTCCAGCCCAAGAAGGACTCTGGGGCAAACCGACACTGATTAATAACGTGGAAACCTTCGCTAATATTGCTGAGATTATCGTGAAGGGCGCAGACTGGTTCAGTAAGATCGGCGCTGAAAAAAACGCGGGGACAAAAACCTTTGCCATCACCGGACAGGTGGCCAACACGGGGCTAATCGAAGTTCCCCTGGGAACCACCCTGCGGAAAGTTGTTTTTGAGATCGGCGGCGGAATTCGCGGCGGTAAGCCATTTAAAGCCGTGCAAATCGGTGGGCCGTCGGGCGGTTGTCTAACCGAAGAACATCTGGAGCTACCCCTTGATTTTGACTCGTTGAAATCGGCGGGTGCGATGATCGGCTCTGGTGGTCTGGTGGTTATGGATGAAGGCACCTGTATGGTGGAAGTAGCCCGCTTCTTTATGAATTTCACCCAGAATGAATCCTGCGGGAAATGTGTTCCTTGCCGGGAAGGCACCAAACGGATGCTGGAGATTCTCCAACGGGCAGTGGACGGCGAAGGCCGACCGGAGGATGTGGTTCTGCTCCAGGATTTGGCGGAGGCGGTCCGTGACGGTTCCTTATGTGGTTTGGGTAAGACCGCGCCCAACCCGGTGTTGACGATGCTGAAACACTTTAAAGACGAATATATCGCCCATGTGGTGGACAAAAAGTGCCCGGCCGGCGTCTGTTCAGCCTTGAAAGGGTACCAGATTGATCCGGAAAAATGTAAAGGATGCACCAAATGTGCCCGGTCTTGCCCGGTTCAGGCGATCAGTGGTGAAGTCAAAAAACCGTTCACCATTAATCAGGAGAAATGTATCAAGTGCGGCGCTTGTGTTGAAAGTTGTCCGTTTAAGGCGATTAAGGAGGGGTAAGCATTGGAACAGAAAAATACAGTGCAGATTGATGGCCAAGTTGTAACGCTAGATGGGGAAAAGAACATTTTAGAATTAACCAGAAAAATCGGGATTGAGATTCCGACCTTCTGTTATCATTCCGAGCTCAGTCTGTACGGGGCTTGCCGGATGTGCGTCGTGGAGGTGGACGGGCGGGGGATTATGGCCTCTTGTTCCACCCCCCCGACCCCGGGAATGAAAATTCTGACCAACAGTCCGCGGGTCCAACGGGTGCGCCGGACAGTACTCGAGCTGCTACTGGCTAACCATGACCGGGAGTGTACCACTTGTGACCGGAGTGGCAGTTGTAAACTGCAGGAATTGGCCAACCGGTTTGGTGTGAAAAGAATTCGCTTTGGCGAGCGTGATGTCAAATTGCCTTTAGACGAGTCAAGCCGTTCATTGGTGCGTGATCCGAACAAATGTATCCTGTGCGGGGATTGTGTGCGGATGTGCCACGAGGTGCAAGGGATTGGAGTTTTAGATTTCACCGGGCGCGGATCAGAGACTGTGGTCGCGCCGGCTTTCAATAAAAATCTGGTTGAGGTGGAATGTGTCAATTGCGGGCAATGTGCTGCCGTCTGTCCGACGGGGGCGATCGTCGTAAAAGACGAAACCGACAAGGCCTGGGCGGCGCTCCATGATCCGGAGAAAATGGTGGTTGTCCAAGTAGCGCCCGCCGTCCGCGTCGCCTTGGGTGAAGAGTTTGGCTTGGCGGCCGGAGAGATTGTCACCGGTAAAGTGGTGGCGGCCTTAAAACGTCTGGGATTCGATAAAGTCTTTGATACTTCCATTACCGCTGATTTAACCGTGATCGAGGAGACCCATGAATTTATCAGCCGATTGCAAAAGGGCGAAAAACTACCTCAGTTTACTTCCTGCTGTCCGGGCTGGGTAAAGTTTGCCGAGCATAATGGGGCTGAGTTATTGAAAAACCTGTCTTCCTGTCGCTCGCCGCAACAAATGTTTGGTTCATTGGTGAAGAAACACTGGGCGCAGGAATTAGGTAAAAAACCTGAAGAGATTGTGGTCGTTTCGATCATGCCTTGTACGGCGAAAAAGTATGAAGCGGCGTTACCCCAGTTTGCCACCGATGGCGTGCAAGATGTGGACCTGGTGCTGACCACCCAGGAACTGGCACGGATGATCCGGGAAGCGGGACTAGTCTTTGACCAATTAGACATTGAATCTTTTGATACGCCCTTCGGCTTTACGACCGGTGCCGGGGTTATCTTTGGCACCACTGGTGGAGTGGCGGAAGCGGTGCTCCGGGCGGCCCACGAATTTGTGACCGGTCAGCCCATTGAACAAATTAACTTTGAAGAAGTGCGTGGTTTTGACCAGCGGAAAGAAGCCACGGTCGAGATCAACGGTCAAACGATTAAAGTCGCGGTGGTGCATGGCTTGGCCAATGCCAAGGCTCTTCTGGAAGAAATTAAAGAAGGAAAAGCCGATTACCACATAATTGAAGTGATGGCCTGCCCGGGCGGGTGCATCGGTGGAGCCGGACAACCGATCTCCACGGATATGGAGATGAAAAAGCGGCGTTCGAAAGGGCTCTATAATGCCGACAAACTTTCCCAACTGCGTAAAGCCCAAGACAATCCAGTTGTGGCCAAGTTCTATGATCAGTGGCTGACGAAACCAAACAGCGCCGAAGCCCATGAAGCCCTGCATACCTCCTACGCGACCCGGGGGCGGATTAGCGGGGAAGAGATCCAATTAATCAACGGAAAAGCGCCGAACAAAGTAGAGATTGCGGTTTGTGTCGGAACCTGCTGTTATTTGAATGGTTCCTATGATACGCTGCAGAAATTAATGAAACTGGTGGCCGCCGAAAAGCTTGGTGACCAGATCGATCTTCATGCTACTTTTTGCTTGGAACAATGTGAGCAGGGTCCGGCGATTAAAGTGGACGGTGAGATTATTAA
>DOID01000129.1:3379-3593 GCA_003511465.1 Bacillota bacterium
CCGTCAGCGAAAAAATAGAAGCCAATCCTCGGTATAACTGAGCTTAAAAAAAGCCTCTTCGCCAGTCCAATGGCGAAGAGGCTTTTTTATGGCGTGTTGGGCCCGGGAAAGGGATTAGTGGAACATGCGGCGAATAATAAAACAAAAGTCATTAATTAAAAATGTTAAGCAGTAAAGCGTAAGGGACCGTCTATTTGGGGGTAAACTTTAAACC
>DOID01000129.1:3778-6012 GCA_003511465.1 Bacillota bacterium
TTGGATGATTTTCAGAGAGAAGCTATCGATTATCTACTAGACGGTTATTCCGTACTGGTTTCAGCGCCGACTGGGGTTGGTAAGACGTTAATCGCCGATTACCTCATCGCCCAGGCCATTACCGAAGGGAAAAGAGTGGTTTACACCGCGCCGATTAAAGCTCTTTCTAACCAGAAATACAAGGAGTTTAAAGAATGGTACGGTGAAGAGAAGGTTGGGATCATTACCGGGGATATCGTGATTAACTCTGCAGCGGAAGTTACGATTATGACCACCGAAATTTTCCGTAATATGCTGCATCAAGAGAAAGAAGAGCTGGAGGGACTTTCACACGTAATTTTTGATGAAATTCATTATTTGGCCGATGAAAGCCGTGGGACCGTTTGGGAGGAATCGATCATTTTCATGCCGCCGGGAATTCGTCTTTTAGGACTTTCGGCGACGATTCCGAACGCTCGGGAGCTTGCCGATTGGATCACGGAGATCAAAGGGCATGAAGTCAAGGTTGTGCAGAAAACCGAGCGGGTTGTCCCCTTAGAACATAAGGTTTTCCACCCGCAGACTGGGATTACGACTTTGAAGAAACTGGAAAAACATTGGGCGCAGCAGCAAAAGGAAGCTCCAAAGTCCGCTGCGCCAACGCGCCGCCGTGACCAGGCCCTTAACCATCTTGAACTGGTTCGGGCGGTTCACCGCCGTGACGGTTTGCCTTGTCTCTATTTTGTCTTCAGTCGGCAGCAGTGTGAGATGAAAGCGGTGGATCTAAGTGAAAAGGCGAATTTTCTTTCGGTTACCGAGCAAAACCGGGTCGATGAGGTGATTGCCGGGATCATTACCAAATACGGACTGGAAGAATGGCCGACGATTCACCGGCTAAAGAACATTTTCCGACGGGGGATTGCCTTTCACCATGCCGGGCTTTTACCGGCCTTGAAAGAGCTGGTGGAGATTTTGTTCGGGATGAACTTAGTGAAGGTGATGTATGCTACCGAGACCTTTGCGGTGGGGATCAACTATCCGGTCCGCAGTGTTTGCTTTGACGCGCCGACGAAATGGGATGGGATTTCCTTTCGCCCGCTAACGACCCTGGAATATTTCCAAATGGCGGGGCGAGCCGGACGGCGGGGCATCGATGAACGGGGCTTTGTTTATATCCTGGCGGATCTGGACCGGTACCGGAAGGAGGAGTTTCCCAGTACGGACCCAGCGGAGATTGAAGAGTTGATCAGTCGGTTCAACCTCAGTTACAACTCGGTCTTGAATCTGTATAAAAACCACCAACGCCCCCAAATTTCGGTGATTTTAAACCAAAATTTTGCCACCTATCAAGCCCGGAAGGACAAGATCCAATTGGAAAGCCGTCTTTCCACCGTCCGCCTGGAATCAGGCCAGTTGCGGGGGAAAATCTGCCCCGATTGGGGGACGCTTGCTTGTCCGGAGGCGCGGGCTTTAGCGAAAAAACGCTGCCGGAAGCAGGAACGCAGACTTCGATTTATCAAAGGAAGAGCGGGAAAAGCAGCGGCGATTCGGGACATAGAGGAAATCAAGACTGCTTTGGCTAGTGCCGAAGTGCGGGATTGTCTCCGGGAAGAACAGGACCGCTGTGTAAAACGGATTGCGTTTTACGAAAATCTCTACAATGAGCAACTGGGCTTAGAAGAAAGAGTTTCTTCCCTCAAAGTGGCCGGTCGTTTTGAAGAGGATTTGGCGGCCAAAGCGGCAATTTTAGCGGAAATGGATTACTTGGAAGACGGGGCGCTCTTGCCCCGGGGGGAGTTTGCCGCCCAAGTGTACGCCCAGGAACTTCTCCTCACCGAGATGTACTTTGCCGGTTTATTCCACGAGTGGGATGAGGATCAGATCAACGCGGTAATGGTCGCCGTTGATTATGAGCCGCGAAAAAATGAGCATCTGCCTCGCCCCGGCCTGTTGCCATTCGAGCAGAAGCCGATTAAAAAAATAATCCGGGAGCTGATCTACCGCTACGGCGTTGATGAACGGGAAACCAGGTTTTTCCCCAGTCTGTCGCCACTGGCTTATCGGTGGAGTCAAGGTTGTGACTTTTTGGAATTGCTGGATTACACCGAGTTGCAGGAAGGCGACATTGTGTCGGCGTTTCGTCGGGCGATCGATCTCCTCCGGCAAATCCGTGCCGCGTGTTTAGAGGAAGATCCGATGCTCGCGTCTAAACTGAAGAATTGTATGAATAAAATGGATCGGGATTTAGTCGAGAT
>DOID01000129.1:6190-12108 GCA_003511465.1 Bacillota bacterium
ACAACGCAAAAAGCCCTTAAGGAAGGCATGATGATGAAGAAAGTATTTTGTGGCGTAATTATTTTCTTATTGTTTGTGGTTGTTTTTTCCGCAGAACCCGCAGCCGCCGCCTGGCAAAGGCTGTCGGGGGATGAGATATTCCTCCGGGAAGGAGAAACGATCGAGGGGGATTTATGGGTTTTTGGCCGTTCGGTGGAAATCTATGGACGGGTTAAAGGCGACTTGTTGATTATCGCCGAAGAGCTGGTGATCAACGGTACTGTTGAAGGGGATGTGCTGGGGGCGGTCGGCCGGGCCACGGTTTCTGGTACGATCGAAGGCAATTTTCGCGGTTTTGCCGCAACCACACACCTTGACGGACTGGTCTCAGGTAATCTCTCTTTGATAGGGACGGAAATGGTGCTGGGCCGCAAAAGTAAAACCGGTTCAATCCTTTCCTGGTATACGGCAGCGCAGCTTTTGGGGGAGGTCACTTCATCGGCCTCACTGAAGGGAGGTTACTGTTACTTAGACGGCAAACTTGACGGTGATCTTCAGGTTGGAGGGCAGGTTGTTCTCGGGGAAAACGCGGTCATTACCGGAGATTTTATTTATCCGGCCGAAGTGGAGCCGATCATGAAACCCGGGTTTAAGATTGGTGGCGAGCGGCACCCGCTGGCGTCCACCCCTGTACCGCTCCTAACCGGGATCCAAGGACTCTGGTTTGTGGGTAGTTTGGTTTTAGGGCTGGTCTGGTTATTCCTCTTCCCGCAGCGCTGGAACTCGCTACTTTCTAGTAAGATTTCCTGGTTACGGACGGTCGGCTTTGGGCTTGGTGGTTCTTTATTACTACCGCTTTTCTCCATTTTGGCATCTTTCACCGTGATCGGCTTGCCGCTAGGGATTGGTCTTTTTCTACTCTTTTTAGCCTTAATGCTCTTGGGGGAACTGCCGGCCTTCCTTTTGGTCGGACGTTGGTTCTATCGTCTTTTTGGCAAAAAAACCCGCACTCATCGGGTCCTGCTTTTTGTGACCGGCGGGTTTGTTTTAACCTTTCTTAAACTCCTTCCGGTCGTTGGCTTCTTTTTTGGGGTGGCCGGACGGATCCTGGGGAATGGCTTATTCCTAACCTATTTTGTCTGGAACGACAAGCCAGGGAAGCTGGAGTCGCTCCAATCTTAAGCAAAATTCTCCGGTGTTTTTTCATAACCTTCTACCGCTCCGTGAATACTAGAAGTATCTTGGTGATATTCCGGACTGGAGAAGGAGGCAAGTGTTGGGGATGAAACTATTTACCGGAAAGACCTGGATTTTGCTGTTTTTTACGGTTTTGTTCTGGCTAACAACAGTTCCTTGTGGGGCGTTGCCGGAGCGGTGTGCTTGTCCCCCGGAAACTGAAATCATCCTTGGCGCTGCCGGGGACGATATCACGGAACTCCAACGTTTTTTGGCCAATGAAAAGCTTTATGACCAAGCCCTTTCAGGGGTTTATGATCAGGCGACGGCAACCGCCGTGCAGGCTTTTCAAAAGCGGAACCATTTGCCGATCACCGGGAAGGTGGATGTACCTACCTGGCAGGCTTTGGGGCAGCGGATGGTGACCACGGTCACCACTAATCCGCCTCCGGGCGATTTACGGATTGTTATTGATACCCGCTATCTATCCTTGTTGGTCCTGGTTGATCAGGAGATCTTTGCCCAATTCCCGGTGGCCATTGGTAAACGGGAGACTCCTACCCCGGTTGGGAATTGGAAAGTGATTTCTAAAGGCCAATGGAGCGGCGGGTTTGGTACCCGGTGGATGGGGCTGAATGTCCCCTTCGGGACTTACGGGATTCATGGGACCAACAAACCCTGGTCGATTGGGCGTTTAGAAAGTCATGGTTGTGTCCGGATGTTTAACCGCGACGTCGAACAGCTTTATCGATGGGTCAAGAACGGGACTCCGGTCCATATTATCGGTGATCCGTTTTTAGGCCGTCGTCGCCTGGTGAAAGGCGAAAAAGGCGGGGATATTATGTTTTTACAAAAGCGTCTGAAGCAGTTGGGCTTCTACGACCAGGGAATCGATGGGATCTTTGGTTACTCCACCGAACAGGCGGTAAAAAGTTTTCAGCAACAGAAGCGGTTACCGGTCACCGGACAGATCGGTTGGCAGGAATATATCGCCATGGGTTTAGTGAGCGAAGAATAAAAGCAAAAATCCTCCCGAAAAGGGAGGATTTTTCAATGAAAAAGAGGGATTTTGCGAGTGCGGCAGAATATAAAAGGAAGATGATATATAGGATGATCGCTTAAGTAGTCGCTCACGCTGGCTACCACAAGCATGAGCGAAGTGAAGAAACCGCACTAGTTGCCTAATTTTCGTGAATTAGGCGATTTTTCTACCGGTTAAGGAATTGCCTGCAATTCCCTCCGGTCATAAGGAGGTTATCTGTTGAAAGCAGAATTCATCAATCCTTTTGTGGGAGCAGCTTACGACATTATTAAAATGGTTACGCAAACCCAGGCGAGTAAAGGAGAACTCGCGCTCGCCAATTCACCAATCCGTGGTAATGAAGTGAATGTGGTGATTGGTGTAACCGGGGATTTAGCCGGACAGATTATCTTGTGCATGTCCGAAGCTACCGCCCTGGAGTTCGCGACAAAGATGTTAATGAATTTGGCCACCGAAACCTTTAATGAATTAGCAAAAAGCGCCATCTGTGAGTTGGGAAATATGATTCTAGGGAATGCCGTGACCAATCTAGGGGATAATGGTTATTTTTGTACTTTAACACCGCCGACTTTGTTTATTGGTAAAGATGTTGCTGTTTCGACCCAAGTTTTACGATTTTTAGTGGTTCCCCTCGAGACCGAGTTCGGCGCGATCACCATTAATGTTGCACTACAGGAAAAACCGGGTAAGGGGGGATATTAAGTGCATGCGACCAAAGTTGATCAGTTGATCCCTGGGATGGTCCTGGCCCAGGATGTTCTCATTCCCAGAACCGGGGTGACGTTATTGTCGGTCAATACAAAGCTGACGGTGGAGATGATCCGCCGGATTGGTTATTTTGATATTAACACCGTGTATGTGGCCGCCCAGGAAAAGAGTGATAAAGAGAAGAATGAGGAGATTTTGGCACCGGTGATGGCGGAGACCCATGATAAGTCGGTGGCCGCGGTGGAGAATTTTATTACCAATTATGATCAGGACCGTTTTACCCAGCAAATCCTTGACGGACTGGTCGGTGACCTTTTAGAACAGGTGGAAATGGACGCGGATTTACTACTTAACCTAACCCATATGAAGAGTTACGATAATTATCTCTTTTCCCATGCGGTGAACGTTAGTATTATGAGTATCATCATCGGTGAACAGCTTGGTTACTCCAAGGCGGAATTGGGGCAGTTGGGAGTGGCGGCGCTGCTCCACGACATTGGGATGCTCCGGATTTCTGTAAAGACTTGGCGTAACAACGGGAGCCTAACACCCGACGAATACCAGGAAGTAAGGAACCATCCCTTTTATGGGGCAGAGTACTTATCAAAGAAGATGACCGAAGATATCCGGGCGGTTGCCGCCCAGCATCATGAGAGGTATGATGGTTCCGGTTACCCGCGGGGCTTGAAAGGGAGTAATATTAATTACAAAGCGCGGATCGTAGCCTTAGCCGATGTCTATGATGCTTTGATCTCTGATCGGCCTTATCGTGCTCGGCTTAATCCCCAGGAAGCGATCAGGTTGATCGTTTCGGATCAGGAGGGTTTCGACCCGCAATTGTTAAAAGTATTCCTGTTAACCATGGCTGTTTATCCCATCGGAACTTACGTGAAACTAAATACCGGGGAAATTGGGAAAGTGATCCGCATCACGAAAAACCAACCCTTTCGGCCGATCCTTACCATCTATAGTGATCGTCAGGGGAAGATCCTGGAGGTGCCGATCCGTCTTGATTTGAACCAGGACGAGAATCATCTATTATACGTTAAAGAAACTTTAACGGGTGCGGAACATGAAAAAATCGCGCAACAGATCAGTAACAGTTTCCCCAAGCAAAAATAAGGATGGATCCAATGGAAAAGAGTAAATCAAAGTCAATTGCCGTGACCGCTTGCCACTAGCAGGCGGTTTTTCGTTGTAAGTGGAGGGCAGATCCAGGATCTACCGGTCTATTTAGCTCGAAAGATTACCGAAATTATGTTATAATTTTTATGTCAAGTCGTGAAGTGCGTTACTGATCGTGGGCTATCAATATATTGTATCGAAATCCTCAAATCAAATAACAACGCAAAAAGCCAATAAAGGAAGGAGATTGTGATGTCCCGGAAATACTGGAGCCTGAGACGGATCATGGTTGTGATTATTGTTTTTGCCCTTACTACCGGGCTCCTGTTTGGTGGAAGATTTCTGTACGAGAAGTTTTTCCAACGTCATCCGTTGCAAAAATGGGTGCGCACCAACCCGGCAATCACCAGCTACGAGCTTATGGAGCAAGGAGCAGGGCTACGCCTCGAGCTAGAGCTTGAATCGGCGCAAGTAGAGAACTTGCAGGAGATCCTGGAGCCTTTCCTCCGTGAAGTGCTGGTTAGGAAGGAGCAACCGGTAACCGAGATTTTGATTGCGAATGAACCTTCTCCGGAATTGGCGGAGGTCTATTATAAACTAAGTTTTGCCTTGGAAGAAGCGAAAATGACCGGAGAATATAATACCCTTTACGAAGTCCTCCAGGACCTCCAAAGGGAAGCAGGAGAAGCGGATTTCCGGATCTATCTTGGTGCTGATTTCCTTTATGTCCAATTGAAGAAGGGAAACGAAAACTATTTTCGTGTGCTGCCCAGAAATGAAGGGGTCCAAAGCGGCTTGGCCGTAACCGTTAGCCCGAAAGGAGGGAAAGGCTGATGCGAAAAGAAGTGTTGCTTGGGTTCGGCGGTGGTGTACTGGTCTTTTTGTTTGCCCGCGGTTTTGATCCAATGCCTTTCCTGCTTTTAGGGGGATTCTTCCTTATTCTCCGCTTTTATCTTCAGGGCCGCGGTTTGGAGAAAAATTACGAAACCCTGGAGATGTCAGGGGAGAGGGGAACCATCAGCCAAGTAACCTTTGCCGATATCGGCGGTCAGGAGATGGCTAAACGGGAGTTGATGGAAGCCCTTAATTTCCTGAAAGATGAAGAAAAGGTCAAAGATTTAGGGATCAGACCGTTAAAAGGGATTCTCATGAGCGGACCGCCAGGTACCGGAAAAACTTTAATGGCCAAGGCGGCGGCTTCCTACACCGATTCGGTTTTTTTAGCGGCCTCCGGTTCAGAGTTTATTGAGATGTACGCCGGGGTGGGAGCCCAACGGGTGCGTCAGCTCTTTAGCCGAGCACGCAAACTGGCGAAAAAAACCGAAAAGAAAAAGGCCATTATCTTCCTGGATGAACTGGATGTCCTCGGTGGGAAAAGAGGGAAACACACTTCTCATCTGGAATATGACCAAACCTTAAACCAATTATTGGTTGAGATGGATGGGATCAAAACAGCCGATGAGACCAAAGTTTTGGTGATCGGGGCGACCAACCGAGTGGACTTGCTGGATGATGCGTTGCTCCGTCCCGGACGTTTTGACCGCCGGGTACAGGTGGATCTGCCGGAGAAAGAAGGACGGTTAAAAATCCTGGAGATTCATACGAAAAACAAGCCGTTAGCGGTTGAAGTCAACTTGGAAACCATTGCTGAAAATACTTTCGGCTTTTCCGGCGCCCATCTGGAATCCCTGGTGAATGAAGCGGCGATTCTCGCTTTCCGCCAGGGCAAGCAGGAGATCGGTAATGGAGAGTTAGAAGAGGCGATTGATAAGGTGATTCTCGGTGAGAAACTGGAACGTAAACCCTGCCGGGAGGAATTACGCCGGGTGGCGGTGCATGAGACCGGCCATGCCTTGATCAGTGAGACGGTCCGTCCCGACTCGGTCGG
>DOID01000129.1:12269-13680 GCA_003511465.1 Bacillota bacterium
TTTCTCTACACGAAAGAGAATCTGGAGGACCAGATCGCCGTCTTTCTTGGCGGGGCGGTCGCTGAAGAGTTGGTTTATGGCGGACGCAGCACCGGTGCCAGCAATGACCTGGAGCAAGCGGTGAAATTAGCGAAAACCATCATTAAAAACGGGCTTTCCCCATTGGGAATCATCGATGATGATTATACGCCCAAAGAGCGGATCAATGAGGCTTTTTCCACGATTATTGAAGCCCAGGAAGAACGGGTGCGCCAGATCCTGACGGAAAAACGCTCGTTCCTCAAGCAAGGTGCCCAGCAGCTCTTCACCAAAGAGAGGATTTCTGGTGAAGAGTTCCGGTCCTTATTAAAAGAAACAGCGTGAGCGGCTTCCTGCAGAGCGACGCAGAAAGTTGGAGCAAGAGATGAAGCAAGGATGGAGACAGTTTATGCTGGGCCCCACCGGGAAGAAAGTCGGGGTTTTCCTGCTAGTCGTGGTCGCCATTGGCGTGAGTCTGGCTGCTTTTGGTGAAATGAAGGTGGAATTTGGACCATTTGCCTTAAGGCTGGGGATGGGGTTTGGGCTAGGGGAAAGCCAGCTGGTGATCCCACCCTTAGGCGAGATCAAAGCCTATACCCACCGCTGGCCGGTGGTGCTTTCGGCCACCTTGGAACGGATTGATCTTCCTCTGCTCCAACATGAGCTGCTCGAGGTGACCGATTCCGGCGCTTACCTTGATGGCGTTCTTTTTAAGCTCAGAGATAGCCTCTACTGGTTTCTGGCCAAATTGTGTCTGGTGGGGGGGATGGCCGGTCTCCTAGTTGCGCTCCTTTTAGGGCGGCGCCGTTTCGCCCACCTCTGGCGGATGACTGCCGTCGGCGTGTTTACGGTTCTGCTGATCATGGGTGGAGTGCTGATTGGGTTTGACCAAACAGCATTTCAAAACCCCCGCTACGAGGGGGCTTTAGAGGTAGCGCCCTGGGCGTTAAGCTTGATCGAAGAAGGTTTGGACCGCCTCCCGGAATTCAGCGCTAAACTGGCGGAGGTCGCCGGAAGGCTGGATACGGTTTTTGCCAAAGTCAATACGCTTTCGCCTTTGGCGAATGTGGAGGGGGAAGTTAAAGTCCTCCATGTGTCCGATATTCACAATAATCCGGCGGCAGTGGAGTTTATCGAAAAGGTAATTGCTGGGTTTGGGGTTGATCTGGTGATTGATACCGGAGATTTAACCGATTATGGGACCAGCTTGGAGACGGAGTTGAACCGGAAGATTAATAACCTAGGGGTTAAGTACCTATTTATCCCCGGTAATCATGATTCGCCGGAAGTCGTCTCGCACTTGCGGAAGTATAAAAATGTGATTGTCATGACCAAACGGATTTACCAAACAAACGGCCTGACGATCTTGGGCTGGCCGGATCCAGCGGCGACC
>DOID01000129.1:13938-16324 GCA_003511465.1 Bacillota bacterium
CATAAACCGGCCATTGCGGAAGAGGGAGGAACGGTGTTGATTAATGCCGGGACGACCGGGGCAGCCGGGGTACGCGGTTTGGGAAATGACACCATCCCTTATAGCGTGGCGCTGCTTCGGTTTAATCTGACGGATGGCAAATATCAGTTGGCAGCGGTTGATCAGATCCGAGTCTTCAGTCTTAATGGTAGATTCATCCTGGAGCGTACGGTGATGGACGTTAGGTAGTGGAAAGAGAGATAAGAGGAGGTCAAACAATGCAAGCTAAGTTAGTATGGGATGGAGTTTTAGGCTTTGAAGCAACCGGTGGTTCCGGGCGCTCAATTACCACCGATGCCCCGGTAGCGGCTGGCGGACGTAGCTTGGGACCGACGCCGATGGAATTGGTCCTGTTTGGACTGGGCGGTTGTATGGGAATTGATATCGTGCAAATTTTGCAAAAGTCCCGGGTCGAAATAACGGACTTCACCATGGAGCTGGAAGGCGAAAGGGCATCGGAGCACCCCAAAGGCTTTACGAAAATTAAAATCCATCTACACCTAAGGGGAAAAGGCCTTGGCGATGTGGTGATCGGACGGGCGATTAACCTCTCGATGGAGAAATATTGCTCCGTACGGAGTTCCTTAAAGGCTGAGGTTGTTACAGAGTATTCATTCGAAAACAGCTAACTTAAGCCGACCGGTTTATCCTGCTTTACCAGATCTTTTACCGGCTAAAGTTCCTTGCAAAAAGGGGATACTAATGGCGAAACTAAGGTCGGTAAAGAAAAGGAGGTGGCAGGATGAATCGGCGATTACGGCGCTTATTGACCGGAGGACTGCTTGGTGCGGCGGTCAGTTACGTGGTAGGGCGGCGCAAACAAGGGACCATGGGTAACCGCCAAAACGGTCGGCAAAAACTGGGGTTGATGTTTGATAGTTTCCTTGAAGCCATCCGCAAAGAGGGTTTATGGAGCCCCTTCAAGCGGCGGATTAGATAAAAATCGGGTTTTTTGACGGCGATCCTTCTGACAAAAATGGCCAACAGGCCATTTTATGTTAGGGATTGACAAATTAGATGGGAATAAAAGCATGAAGACAGGGATGGGAAGAATGCGGCGTAAAATGCACCCATTACTCGTGCTCGGCGCGGTCTTATTGTCGTTTTTCGCTTCCTTAATCTTTTTTCCCCGGGTGATGATCACTTTTTTTCTCGCCTTTTTCCTGGCTTTTCTCCTGGAACCGTTAGTACAATGGTTTCAACTGAAAGGTGCCGGTCGGCTGGCTGCGGTCATTACCGTTTTTTTCTTGCTGTTTATTTTCGGTGCCATTTTGGTAATGAACTTCCTTCCCGGACTGGTTGAGGATTTAAATCAGGCATTAACCAAGCTGCCCACCTACGTAAAGGATCTGCAGCGTTGGTTCACACAACTGAATAAGGAATATAAACGGTTTACCTTGCCCCAAAATGTCCGTGATGTGGTTGATGAAGCATTGTACCGTGGCGAGGAGGCCTTGCGGCAGTTTCTCTTACGCCTCGCTTCCCTCTTACTCTCCTTCTTTTCCCAGGTGCTTTTCCTCTTCCTTGTGCCGATACTGGCCTTTTACTTCAGCAAAGATATGGACAACCTAAAAAACATAATTTATCGTTGGAGTCGGCGTTTGTTTGGGGAAGAACAAGCAGTGATTGTTGAGGTGATCGCCGTGGTCACCGGTTACCTGAGGGCCCAAGCCTTCTCCTCGCTCCTGGTTGGACTCTTGTTAACCATTGGTCTCTTGTTGTTACGGGTGGATCTGGCTATTCTCATCGGTGCCTTGTCTGGTGTCTTGAATCTGATCCCCTATTTCGGGCCGGTGCTGGGGGCGGGACCCGCGGTTTTGCTGGCCGCACAGACCAGTCTGTGGCGGGCAGCCTATGTGATTATCCTCTTCTTTCTGGTCAACCAGATCGAATCAGTTTTCATCCTTCCCCGTCTGGTTGGGGGGAGGGTTGGCTTAAATCCTTTGATGGTGATTTTCTTGGTTTTGATCGGTGGAGAGTTGTTTGGGTTCAGCGGAATTATTTTCGTGGTGCCGATTGGTGCCGTTGTACAGGTTATTATAAAATATTATTGGAAAAAAGTCCTTGTTGACCAGGAGTAAGATTGACAGTAGAGAAAAGGTTAGGATATGATCATGGATAAAGGGGAAAAGTGGTGGAGGATGATCCGAATCCGACGGTATTGCTGTTTTCTACTGCTACTCCTTTGGCTGCTGCTAGGCACAGCCGGGGTGGCGAAAGCAAACCCCGATCCCAAGCTGGTGTTGGTGGTTTTGACGCGGGTGGATTTTACAGATTTGGGGAGGGGGGATTACCCCTATTTCCAGCGGTTATTAGCCCAGGGTCAGGTGGGACTGGTTTCGATTCG
>DOID01000129.1:16532-18596 GCA_003511465.1 Bacillota bacterium
CTCGGTTCTGCTTTACGCCGGGCTGGGAAAGGAACCGTTTTTCTTGGCAATGCGGATCTCCCCTGGAAACCAAAACGCGGGGCGAAAACCATGATCAGCGATGACTACGGTGCCGTAGGCCGGGAGGTGAGCGACCAGAGTATTCTCCGGGTTGATCCGGAGTTCCCCTTTGGTTATGCGACTGATTACCAAAAAATCGGCGCGCTCGTCTTGGATGCCTTACCAGCCAGCGATCTAATCCTGGTTGAGACCGGGGATTTGGAGCGGTTGGAGGGTTATCGCGGGATAATGACGGAGGAGCGGTGGCGTTTTTGGCGCTCGGAAATATTGACCCGGATCGACCACATGCTCGGCCAGCTGCGGGCTGCTGTGTCACCGGAAACGGGGATTGTGGTTTTTGTGGCTACTCCGTCGTCGGCTGATGATGGGAACGTTCCGCCCTTTCTCCCGTTATTAATAGATCAGCAGCAGGAAGAACCGGGTTTACTTACTTCTTCCGCCACCCGGGAGCAGGGGCTGATCACCGGCGTTGATCTGGGTACGTTGCTCATGGATCTGGTTACGGGGAAGCAGGAAGGAATGGAACAGATCCGCACAACCCCTGGAACGTGGCAAGATTTGCAGCACAAAAGTACATATTGGTGGATTAATTTGCAGCAAAGGACTGTCATCCTCCGGATCTATATCTATCTACTGCTTTGCTTACTTTTAATTACATTGTTTTTACCATTCACCTCCTGGCGGCGTTTAACAGCCTTAACCAGAGAGGTGCTGCCGACTTTGGCTTTTCTGCCCTTAACTTTATTACTCCTGGCACCGTTTAAAGTTACGAGCTGGCCTGCACTTACCGGGTTAATTATTTTGGGCGTCGGTGGACAGTGGGCCCTGGCCCGCTGGCTATTTCCCACTAGACTCTTGGCTTACCGGGGTCTTCTATGCAGTACTGCCCTGATCATCTTGGGTGATCTCTTGTTGGGGTCCAAATTGATGCTGGCTTCACTCTTTGGACCCAGTCGGGTTCTGGGACTTCGTTTTTACGGTTTAGGTAATGAATATCTAGGGGTCTTACTCGGGACTTTATTGTTGGGAACCGCCGACGTTCTGATCCAGTCACCCGGGCGGAAGTGGACCGGAATGCTATTGGGAGTAGTTGTGCTGCTGATCTTTTCTCCCTCCGGTGGTGCGAATTTCGGTGGTGGAGTGGCGCTCGCCTATGGGACCTGGTTGATTTGCCGCCGGATCAAACCACGGAAGGTGGCTAAAGTGAATTGTCTCCTATTTTCCCTGTGTTTATTGGCGGGGTTAGGCTTTCAACTTTTAAAGTCCGGGCAGGGAGGGAGGTCCCACCTGGATCAGGCGCTCGATCTTTTGCGGCTGGGAGCTTGGGATTTGGTGCTGGCGATAGCCGTCCGGAAAGTCCAGATGAATCTGGGGTTGATCAAATATAGTCCATTGGGGTATCTCCTTTTGGTTGGTTTTATCTTATTTATAATCGGTTTAAACAGAGTAGAGCGTGTCGCCGGTTGTGATCAGCATAAAGTAGGATGGTACTGGACGGGCATGATGATCACGGTCAATACGGGGTTGCTTGCACTTCTGGTTAATGATTCAGGGATTGTAGTGCTTGCCCCGATGGTAATCTATCCGTTGATTCTCCTAGCTGAATTATGGATGGCCCAGGAGCGAAAAGGCCTTTATGCCAGATTAGCGCAGGCAGGAAGAAGGTGTATGGCCAATGCCAAGAACTGATGTGGTCCCGGTCGAACGGGAGGATACGATTCAGGCTTTAGTCGGAAAAATGCGGGAGAGTCCAAGCCCGCGGATTATAATTTTTTCGCCGACACGGGCCCTTTTTCTCCGCAGTGAAATTAACTTACGGCTGCTGAAGTACTATAGTGAAGAAGAGAATAAAGAACTGGTTTTGGTGGTGAAAGACCGCACCGTGAAAAAGATCGCCACCAAACTAGGGCTTCAGGTGGTCGATCGGTTGGAGTTGGAAGAGCCGGAGAAGCCGGAGGTTTACCAAAACCATCTCCCGATGGAGCTGGAAGAGCTGACCACGGA
>DOID01000129.1:18724-22856 GCA_003511465.1 Bacillota bacterium
GTCGGTAATCCGCTGCGGGGCGGACGCCTCTTGATGGCATTAGGAGTTACCTGTTTCAGTCTGCTGGTCGCGGCCTATTTCCTCTTTCGTCCGCGGATTAATATTATTGTCCATCCGACTGTTAAGGATCATCTCTTCCATACGGTGGCTACCGTGGGTGCAAACTTTGGGGAAAGAGAGGTGATCCAAGGGAAGCTGCCCATCAAGGTCCTAGAAAAGCAGGAAGAATTAAATGTTTCGCTGGCTACAACCGGACGCAAGAGAGTAGGCCATGTGGCGGCCAAGGGGAACGCCGTTTTTATTAATAGTGGAGTCACCCCAATTATTGTGCCGAAAGGGACAGTGGTTTCGACGAAAGCCGGGATTAAGTTTATCACCAGCAAACCGGTGGTTGTTCCGAAAAAAACGACCCGGTATGAATTGGGGGTACCCATGGGCGAAGTTTACGGTCAGGCCGAGGTAGAAGTGGAAGCCGTTGAAAAAGGAACGATCGGTAATGTTGAAAAACAGATGATTACTAAAATCGAAGGGCATCTGGCTAATACTCTTCATGTGGTGAACACACAACGGTTTACTTCCGGTGAAGACCGGTCGGTCGCAGTGGTTCAGGAAGAGGATCTACGCCGGGCCGAAGTTGAGGCCAAACGCCAGGTGGCTTTAAGGGCGGAGTCGGAAGTCAAGGGGATGGTGGAAGAAGGTTATTTGTTACTTCCGGAATTAACGGAGACGCAGACCGGTCAGATTCGGGCGGAACAACCCCTAGGCACCGAAAGCAGTACCTTAGCGGTGAAACTCACCTATAAAATCAGAACGTCCTTGTTGAGTAAGACGCATCTTTATAAATGGTTGGAACATAATTTGGCACAGACTTTGCCGACCGGTTTTCGTCCGATCACAAATGAAATTGCCTGTCGGGAAGTGAAAGCCGAGGGTAACCTGGAAACAGCTAAAGTTTCGGTCTTAGCAATGGCTAAGATTCGGGGGGAGATTGACCACGAAAAGATCAGGCAGGCGGTAGCGGGGAAATCTCTCCAACAGGCCAAAGAAACCTTGGCTACCTTTCCCGAGGTGGGCGTGGTGGAATTTACCGGGGACCCCACCATCGAACAGATTCCAAAACAAAATTATCAAGTGCGCTTAATTGTTCCTTCCGAAAAGTAAGGAGTAGGAAACGATGGAGAACTACCGACGGATTATGGCCTTGGATATGGGAGAGAAGCGGATCGGGGTTGCCCTTAGCGATCCGCTGGGTCTTACCGCCCAGGGACTGGAAGTTTATCAGCGGACCACAACAGCGAAAGATCTAGCCTATCTGACCGCCCTTTTCAAGGAACATGATGCTTCCGGGTTATTAATTGGCGTGCCGCGTCATATGAATGGAGAGATTGGTCCGGAAACGGAGAAGATTATGGGGTTTGGGCAGCGGTTAGGTGATAATTGTGGCGTGGAACCGATCTTCTGGGATGAACGACTGACCACCGTACAGGCGGAGCGAGCTTTACTCGAAGCCAACGTGCGACGGAGTCGACGACGTCAGGTCATCGACCAAGTGGCCGCCGTCCTGATTTTAGAGAACTACCTCCGTTTTGGCGCTTTGCAAAAAAAAGAGGATTAGGGTCGATAATTACCAAATTTCTCTTGTAATCTGAAAAGGTTTGGGGGAGAATATACTCATAAAATAAAAGGAGGGTTAAGATGTCGCATAATCATGAACACGAAGATTGGATTGTCTTGGTGGATGAGGATAACCGGGAGTACCGCTACAGTCTGGAAAGAACTCTGGAGTTGGAAGATAGAAAATATGTCATTTTAGTCCCTGAATTTCAGGAGAACCCTGCTGAAGAAGAAGCTCATGTTTTTCGGCTTGAGAATGATGAAAACAATGAAGAAATTTTGGTTGATGTCGAGGAAGAGGAACTCGAAAAGATCCAAGCCCTTTTGGAGTTGGAAACCGATGAGGACGACTTTATCGATGATGACAGTGATTTTGAATTAGCTGACGATGATGATGAGGTAACGGATTAAAGCATTGTATTTTCTGCTGGTAGCATCCGGGGAGAAAATCCGGTATAATTAGACCAGAGGAGGGACTTTCGTGGAAAAACGTAACATGACGCCCCATCCTGACCGGGTTCTTCCGGGCTTTAAAGGCCTCCGTTGTTTCTTCCGAGGGTTACGCGGACCGGTCGGCAAAGGCCGGTCCCGTTTTCAATCTATTGTGCAAATGATCTTCTGGTTAGGTTTAATCATTTTGCTCGGACAAGCCTTCTGGATTTACAATGGGTTGCAAATCAACCGGACTGTTTTTGCCTCTAACCAAGTAACAATTGATATTCCGCTGGGTTCGTCGGTGCATCAAATCGGGACGATGCTTGAGGAGAAAGGTTTGGTTACGAACCGGGTCAGTTTTGTTTGGTATCTTTATCTAACTGGACAGCAAGACTCATTGAAAGCAGGCCATTATACTTTTAGTCCGCATTTTAGTTTCCGTGAATTATTAAGGGATTTAAAAAAAGGGCGGCCGGTCATTTACAAAGTGACGATTCCGGAAGGTTATACTACGGAAGAAATCGGCCGTTTGCTGAGCGCGAGGGGTTTGGTTAATGCTGAACGTTTCCAAGAACTCCTGCATGATCGGGTGTTTCTCCGTTCGCACTTGGCTGATTTTTCACCGGGTTCAGGGGAAGGTTTTCTCTTTCCGGATACTTACGAATTTGCGAAAGGGGCGACGGAAGAGGATATTTTAGCCACTTTCTTTCACCGGTTCCGTCAGGTCTGGGAACAAGTATCCAGCACCGCGGCACCCACTTCCCTTTCCCCGGTTGAACTGGTTACCCTCGCTTCGATTGTGGAGGGGGAGGCTAAAGTTGAAGCGGAACGTCCGGTGATCGCCGGGATTTTCCTCAACCGGTTACGCCGGGGTCAGCTTTTGCAATCTTGCGCTACTGTACAGTACGCTTTAGGCGAGCGCAAACAGCGGCTTTTATATAAAGATCTCCAGATTGATTCGGCGTATAATACGTACCGATATCCAGGATTACCGCCAACGCCGATCGGTAATCCTGGTAGAGCTTCCCTGGCGGCTGTCCTCACCCCGGCCGATACCAACTACCTTTATTTCTTCGCGAAACCCGACGGTACGCACATTTTTTCCCGTACGTACCGGGAACATTTAAACGCGCAAGCCCTTACGGCCCGTAACAATGATTGAAAATAAAACAGGATTTTAAGCAATAAACCCCTCCTTTTTGGTTAAATTAACCAGGGAGGGGTTTTTCGTGGAAGCAAAAAGCCGCCGTCGGCTGATCTTTCTGGGTGTGTTTTTTCTCTTGGTGGGGTGTTATTTAGCCATCCGTCTTTATTACCTTCAGGTGGTGGAGAATGTGGCTTGGGCGCATCAGGCTGTAAACCAGCGCAGTGATGGCTTGGCTTTATACCGGCAGCGCGGTGCAATCCTGGATTATCAGGGCAATCCATTGACCGAGCGCGACCACCGTCCTTATCTGGCCATCTTTCCGGCGCTCTTGACCACAGAGGAGCAAAAGGCGATCAGGCCGCTTCTTGCAGCCGACCAGGTCTGGAGAGAAGGGGACGAGTGTTCCCCAGTGACCATTGCGGAACCCAGCGCCGCACTGCTCCGTTATGTTTCCGAACGGCCGATGACGGGGGTGACGTTTTGTACCGTTCCCTTACGTTATGGGATAAAACCCATCGCTCACCACTTATTAGGGTATGTCCATCCGGCGAGCGGCAAGGGACTGGCTGGGTTAGAAGCGGTCTATGAAAAAGATCTGACCAGCGGCCAGATGATTAATTTAGCAGTAATGACCGATGCCCTTCGGCGTCCAATCCCGGGGTTGGGCTGGCGTTATCAGGAAGAGACCGGGACCCGGCCTGGTAGCAATCTGGTGTTAACGCTGGATTTAGCTTTACAGAGCAAGGTAGAGGAACTCCTTGATGCCGCCCGGGTCAGAAAGGGTGCCGTCGTTATTATGGAGGTGGGGACTGGCAAAGTTCGGGCTATGGCTAGCCGACCAGTGTTTGATCCTTATGCTCCGCAACAAAGCTTGCAGGATCCGGATCGGCCCTTGCAAAACCGGGCATTGACGGCTTATCCGCCGGGTCCGCTTCT
>DOID01000129.1:23073-29376 GCA_003511465.1 Bacillota bacterium
CCGGGTGAAGAAAGCGGTAGTGGGATTACAGTTACTCCTGTGCAAATCGCTGCTGCTTTCCAGGTGGTGGCCTGTAACGGCAATTATTATCCACCGGTGGTTGTCGAAGGGTTACAAGGAGCCGATGGTAAAGCAGAACCACTGGTTAGTGCAGGATCGTCGCCTGGACGTCCGGCGCTTGCCGGGTCGACGGTAGCCGCCTTACAGGAGATGCTGGAAGCGAATGTGCTTTACGGCACCGGGCAACAGGCGCAAATTCGGCAAGGGGTGGCCGGTTTAGGAGGTATAGTCATAAGCGGTCAGGTGCGGGATGATGCTAAAGACCACAGTTGGTTTGGGGGATATGCCCCCGTGGCGGCACCACGTTTCGTCGGTGTTATTTTCTTGGAGGATGTTCCCGACAGAGCGGATGCGGCGGCAACGCTTTTTGCCGCGATCATGGGTGAATGTTTAGGGCGTTAATGGACTGAAGCATAAAGGCCAAAACCGATAACCACCACTGTGATCTTCGTTAAAGGGCAGCGAAGAAAACAGTGGTTTTTTTAACCAAAAAGTTGACTCCGACGGACTGGCACAGGACAAAAGCCTGCCACATATTTATAAACACAGCGCATTTTACGAAAAGCCCAATAAGGGAGGAACGGCAGATGATTCTTTCAGTAGTCGGAATGCTTCTAAACTTGATTTACCAGCAGTTTGCCTGGTTATTCTCTTATATCAGCAATAATAATGTTTTTCCGATGCCTTTAAGCGAAGAAGAGGAACGCGCTTTAATTCTCCAGATGGAAGAAGGAGACAAGACCGCTAGAAATACTTTGATCGAACGGAACCTTCGTCTCGTTGCCCATATTGTGAAAAAGTTCGATAATACTGGGGAAGATAACGATGATTTAATTTCAATCGGGACAATCGGCTTAATTAAGGGGATTAATACCTATCAAAGAAAGTACAATACACGGCTGGCAACTTACGCAGCCCGGTGTATTGAAAATGAAATCCTCATGCACTTGCGCTCGACCAAAAAATTGAAAAACGATCTTTTTTTGCAAGATCCGATCGGTGCTGATAAAGAAGGAAATGAAATTACGTTGTTAGATATCTTGGATACGGGGACCGATTTAGTCCCGGATCTGGTGGAAAGTAAACTAGAGGAGGAAGCGCTCCGTAGAAAACTGGGGATTTTAAGCAAACGGGAGAAAAAAGTAATAGAATTACGATACGGGCTGAAGGATGGGTTGAGCAAGACCCAGCGGGAAATTGCCAAAATCTTGGGGATTTCCCGCTCGTATGTCTCGCGTATTGAAAAGAAAGCTTTAAAGAAACTGTTCAAAGATTTTTCCGGGGGAGAAGAAGAAAATAATTAAAGTATCTTTTGTCCCTGCGCCCAATATCTATATTGGGGGGGATGGGCAATGCGTTGGTCGGAACTGTCCCGTAAAGAACTGGTTAATCTGGTGGATGGCAGTAAAAGCGGACCCTTTCTTAAGCTCGATTTATTAATTAATATGGACACGGGGAACGTGGTTACTCTACTCCTACCGGGAAGAGGATATATTTCCCGACAGGAGCAGGAAATCCCTTGGGCGGCGGTGAAAAAGATTAGTACTGATTTGATCCTGTATGAGGAAGTTGGGCACGGGAAAGGATGAAAAAAGGATAGAAGAAATTCAATTACACCGGAGAACACCATTCTGCTCCGGCTGGGTAATGGCTTGTAAGCGGTAAAGATTATTTTCATTACCGGAAGATGCCCATGGAGAAAGCCTATGGAGGGAATACTAGGGATCGCAGAACTAGCACGGAGGGGGCTCAATTATGGAAAAAATTAAAGTTATTGTCGCAGGCGCCTATGGACGCATGGGCCGGGAAGTAGTCAAGGCGGTCGTTGCCCAGGATGATCTGGAGCTGGTCGGAGCAGTTGATAAAATGGGCGCCGGACAAGAAATTGGTCAAGTTTGCGGACTCGGCGATTTAGGAATTAAGGTGGAGACTGATCTGACCACCGCTTGTAGGAATTCGGCAGCGGAGGTAGTGGTGGACTTTACCACCCCCCTCACGGTGATGGATAATATTAAGTCGGCCCTGAAGGCCGGGGTGGCTGCTGTGATCGGGACCACCGGCTTAACCCAGGAGAACTTGGAAGAGATCAATGATTTGGCAGCCCAGGCCGGCAAGGGGATTATTGTGGCACCCAATTTTGCCTTGGGCGCTGTTTTGATGATGCGTTTCGCCCAGGAAGCAGCTAGGTACTTTCCGGATGTGGAAATTATCGAACTGCACCATGACCGGAAGATTGATGCTCCTTCGGGTACCGCGCTGAAAACGGCGGAGCTGATCGCGGCCGGACGGGTGACTGACCCCGGGGTTAAACCAGCGCCTTTAGAGAAGATTAACGGCGCTCGGGGCGGGGAGTATCTAGGCACCAAGATCCATAGTGTCCGGTTGCCAGGGCTTGTTGCCCACCAAGAAGTGCTCTTTGGTAACCAGGGTCAGACCTTAACGATCCGCCATGATTCTTTAGACCGCTCTTCTTTTATGCCTGGGGTGATTCTGGCGATTCGGAAGGTCCGCAATTTGCAGGGTTTAGTTTATGGCCTGGAGGCCTTGATTGATTAGGCTTTTTTGGTTGGTAGACCTTTACCGGACTTTTTGACACCTCTTCTTTCCGCAAAGAATATATTACTAATGACCGGCGCCTGTTTTCATAGTTTATGGCTTTTGTGAGACATAAACTGCCCCGCCTGGTAATATAAGGAAAGGGAGGGTCTTTTGTTGAAAAAATATTTTACCGAATGTGGCGTGGCCGTTTTAGGTGGAGACCACCGGCAAGTGATCGTTGCCGAAGCAATGCTTGCCCAAGCGGCCTGGGTAAGAACGCTGGGTTTGACCGATCTACCCCGATTGCCCCGTTTGTCACCCGCCACTGACCTTAAAGCAGCGTTGACCGGCGCAGCAGTGGTTATCCTCCCGATTAGTGGAGCTAATGATCGAGGATTAGTCAAAACCAGCGATCCGACGGTTTCAGTTAAAATCGACGCGGAATTTTTCGCTTTAATGGAGCCTCATGCGTTGCTGGTAACCGGAATCCTCCCGTCGAATTTGAAACAGATGGCTACAGTTAGGGGAGTTCGCGTCCTCGAGTATGGAGAAGATGATGCGATTGCGATTCCCAACGCGATTCCCACCGCCGAAGGCGCAATCCAATTAATGATGGAGAAAACCAGTTTTACGGTTGATGGTTCAACCTGTCTGGTTTTAGGTTTTGGTCGGGTCGCCCAGGCTTTGGCGGGCCGCTTATTCGCGCTCGGCGCTGAAGTTACGGTGGTTGCCCGCAATTCCCAGCAGCTGGCAGCGGCTAAGGGTTTGGGTTATCAAGCGTTACCCCTGAAGATTCTGGCGGAAGGGCTTGCTGAAGTAGACGTGGTTTTTAATTCCATTCCAGCGCCGATACTTTCCGCCGCCTTGCTGAAAAGGATGACACCGGGAACGCTCATCATTGATCTGGCTTCCGCGCCTGGTGGTGTTGATTTTGAGGCTGCTGAGCATCATGGTATTACCGCCATCTTGGCTTTAGGACTTCCTGGGAAAGTAGCGCCGCGTACCGCAGGTCAGATCCTCGCCACTAAACTTCCAGGCTTAATCAAACAGGAACTAGCCGACATCTTTGAAGAAGGTTTTCAAAGGTAAGCTTGGAGGGGTGAAAAAATGCAATTAACAGGTGTACGTATTGGCTTTGGGATTACCGGTTCCTATTGCACAATTCCGGAGGTAATTCCGGAGTTGAAACGTCTCCGCGACGAAGGTGCGGAGCTTTTCCCTATCGTTTCACCACAGGTGCTTACGACGGACACTAGGTTTGGGAAAGCGGAAGATCTTCATCGGATGATTCTGGAGATTACCGGCCGGGAACCCTGGCGAAGTTTGGTGGAAGTTGAACCAATCGGCCCCCAAAAACTCCTTGATGTCGTTGTGGTCGCCCCCTGTACAGGATCAACGCTTGGCCATTTAGCCCTGGGGCTGTCTAATACCCCCGTCACGCTAGCCTGTAAGGCCCATTTACGCAATAATCGTCCGGTGGTTGTCGCCATTTCCACCAACGACGGACTCGGTGCCAGTCTGCTGAACCTGGCCTTAATGTTAAACCGGAATTGGATTTACTTTGTCCCCTTTGGGCAGGATGATCCAACCGCAAAACCCAAATCTTTGGTGGCGAAGATGCCACAGTTGACTCCGACGTTAATCCATGCTTTACAGGGACAACAGCTCCAACCGGTGCTGCAATAAATGGGAGTTACAAAAAATAAGGTTGAAATATCCAGTGAAAACTGGTAAAACTTAATTATGCGCTAAAGGAGTGAGCACCCATCAAGATACTGGTCCAAAAATTTGGCGGAACTTCAGTGGCCACAGATGAACTACGGGAAAAGGCGGTTGCGCGGATCATGGAAGCGACCCGGTACGGGTATGCTCCGGTGGTTGTGGTTTCTGCGATGGGACGGGGTGGTGATCCTTATGCCACCGACACACTGCTTGCGATCGCCCGTGAAGTTTGCGCCGAGGTTAACCCCCGAGAACAGGATCTCTTACTTTCATGCGGCGAACTAATCTCCACTGTAGTAATGGCGCAGGCCTTAAAGTTCCACGGGGTAGAAGCACAAGCCTATACTGGAGGAATGGCGGGGATTATTACCGACCGCAATTTTGGGGATGCTCACATTATTGAAGTTAATCCGGAAAAGATCCTGACCGGTCTGAAGCGGAGGCAAGTAGCTGTGGTGGCCGGTTTTCAAGGCACAACGCAAGATGGAGAAATAACCACCTTGGGGCGGGGCGGGAGTGATACGACTGCCGCCGCCTTAGGGGTGGCGTTGGCGGCGGAAGCCGTTGAGATCTATACTGATGTTAACGGTGTGATGACCACTGATCCTAATTTGGTGCCTCAAGCGAAGTTACTGAAGCACATGACCTATAAAGAACTTTGTGAAATGGCCCATTTAGGTGCTAAGGTTATTCATCCGCGAGCGGTGGAGATCGCGATGAAAGGAAGAATCCCGCTGAAGATCAGGTCCATCTATTCGGATCAGGAAGGCACTCTGATTACGGACGATACTTCCCTCCCCGGACTGGAAATCAAATCTGACCGCATGGTAACGGGTCTTGCCCATATTCCTAATTTAGCCCAGTTCGAACTGGCTTGTCCACGTGATTTCAATACCAGCGGTCAAGCGCTCAAGGTCTTTGCCTGTTTGGCCCAGGACGGGATCAGTTTGGATATGATTCAGGTCTCACCCCAACGGATGACCTTTACGGTTCAAGAAAGTTTATTTGACCGGACGAGGTCGATTTTGGAAGCGACTGGTTTGGAATTTAAAGCGGCGAAGGGGTTTGCCAAAGTTTCTATTGTCGGAGCGGGAATCAGGGGGGTGCCTGGGGTGATGGCGCGGGTGGTCCAAGGTTTATATAAGGCAAAAGTACCCCTCTTCCAAACGACCGATTCCCATACGAACATCGCCTGCTTGGTTAAGAAAGAGGATATGTCAACGGCGCTTACCGCCTTACATGAAGAGTTTGGTTTAGGCGAAGCAAAGGAGGGATGAGTGGAAGGGACGAAGTCTTAATACACAAATTCCCTGAAGAAAGGGAGGTTAATCAAATGGTGGAATTTGGGAGAATATTGACGGCAATGGTTACACCTTTTAATGAAGATGGTGAGGTGGATTACCAAACTGCCAAAAACCTAGCCGTAAAATTAGTAGAGAATGGTTCCGACGGGTTGGTTATTGCCGGCACAACCGGGGAATCGCCAACCTTAACTAAGGAAGAGAAGCTGAAGCTTTTTTCAACGGTAGTTGAAGCGGTGGGTGGCAAAGCTACCGTGCTGGCGGGGACAGGTACGAATGATACCAAAGCGAGCGTGGAGTTTACGAAGGAGGCGGAGCGCACCGGCATCGACGGTGTTTTACTCGTGTCCCCTTACTACAACAGGCCGCCGCAAGAGGGGTTATACCAACATTTCAAAAAGGTGGCGGAGGCCACGGCTTTACCGGTGATGATTTACAACATACCAAGCCGGACCGGGATCAATATTACCCCCGCTACCATGAGCAGGCTGGCGGAGATCGATAATATTGTCGCCTTAAAGGAATCAGCCGGCGATCTGAACCAGGCTGCCGAGATGGTGCATGTCTTACCCAAAGATTTCCTGGTCTATAGCGGCGATGATAGTATGACCTTACCCATCCTCTCCGTGGGCGGCGCCGGAGTGGTCAGTGTCGCTTCTCATCTGGTGGGGAGAAGAATGGA
>DOID01000112.1 GCA_003511465.1 Bacillota bacterium
TATCTGGATTGCCCTCTTCGACAATTTGCCCTTTATCCATAAAGATGACCCGGTCGGCCACATCGCGGGCAAAACTCATCTCGTGGGTGACGACCATCATCGTCATCTGTTCGGCTGCTAAATTACGAATTACTTTGAGCACTTCCCCGGTCAACTCTGGATCCAGCGCCGAGGTGGGTTCGTCAAAGAAGAGAATATCCGGTTTCATGGCCATCGCACGGGCAATCGCCACCCGCTGGCTTTGGCCGCCGGAGAGCTGATAGGGGTAGGCTTCAGCTTTATCGCTTAAACCGATCTTGGCGAGGAGCTGAAGAGCGGCGGACTCCGCTTCCGCCGGGGACATCCCAGCCACGCGGATGGGGGCTTCGGTAATATTCCGGAGGACGGAAAAGTGGGGGAATAGGTTAAAGTTTTGAAAGACCATGCCTAGGCGTAACCGGATCTTTCTTAGCTGTTCCTCGGGAACATAGGTGACCCGACCGGTGGGGGAGGTAGTAACCATGGGCTTGCCGGCCACGAAGATCGACCCGTGATCAACCCTCTCCAGTAAGGTTAGGCAGCGTAAGAGGGTACTCTTGCCCGAACCGGAGGGTCCGATTACGGCGACGACTTCACCCTCGTTGATCTGGAAAGAAACACCGGAGACCACATCTTCGGTACCGACAAAACTTTTAAAGAGATTTTCCGCCTTCAGAATTTCCATGGTGTTCACTCCTAATTAGATTATAGTCTGTCATTATCCTACCGATAATAACTTAGTTTACGTTCTGCTGCTTCAAATAGTTTCGTTACGATCCAGTTCATAATGAGATAAAACAGACCGGCGATAAAAAGCGGTGTTGTGGAGAAGACCCGGGAAGCTTCGTTTTTGGCGACCCGGAAAAGCTCAGAGATGCCAAGGACCTGAACCAGGGCGCTGTCTTTAACAAGGGTAATAACCTCGTTACTGATCGGAGGGAGGATTCTTTTAATCACCTGAGGCAGGATAATCCGGAAAAAGGTCTGGCTTTTTGTAAAACCTAAGACCGCGGCCGCTTCGTACTGTCCCTGGGGAATTGATTCGATCCCGCCCCGGTAAATCTCGGCGAAGTAAGCGGCGTAATTTAAGGAAAAGGCGATTATGGCGGTGGGAAACCGCGAGATGTTAAATCTCAACCCCTCGGGTAACATATAGAAGGGCGCAAAGTAGAAAAAGATTAATTGTAAGATTAAAGGGGTTCCGCGCATTACGAGGATAAAAAGTTTGACTGGTGCGTTCAACCATTTCTGTGGTGCCATGCGGGCGAGGGCGATCAGCAATCCTAAAGGCAGGGAAAAAAGGAGGGTTAAAAAAAAGATCCGGAGGGTTGTTAATGCCCCTGCGCCGAGTAGACTTAGTTGTTTTAGGAGCGGCGCGCCATGTTCAAAGAGAAACATTAGAAAAACCCCTTTTTGTTTGTTTTTGTGATGTTGTGCATATATATTCGCGGTGATGGACAGGGATCCCTACTAAAGAAAGTTTCCATTTGGCAAACGATGAACGTTGGAAAAGGGTTATGAGTGCCGACGAGCGGTATTCATAACCCTTAATCATATTATCTAATTAGCGCTATTATCCTCTAATTAATTATTTGGCAACGACGGTGATGTCCTCCCCAAACCATTGCTCTGAAATGGCAGCCAGGGTGCCGTCTTTCGCCATGGCTTCCAAGGTTTTCTGGAACTTTTCCATTAGTTGTCGATCATTTTTCCGGAACCCGATGCCGTATTCTTCATGGGATAAGGCCTCATTCAAAACAGAAAAGTTTTTAGCACGCTGTTGGATATAGTAGCGGGCGACGATCTCATCCATAAGCACCACATCTAATCCACCCATTTCCAGATCCATCAACGCGGTCATATTCTCGTCAAATTCGATGACAGCAGCCAATGTCGCTTCAAAAGCGGGGGCGCTGTTCAAAGCATCTTTGGCGCTGGAACCGGCCTGTAAGCCCAGTTTTTTTCCAGATAAGGCAGATAGGGAAGCGAGACCACTGTCGGCGCGGACGACCAGTACTTGCCGGTTGTCCATGTAGGGTTTAGTAAACAGCAGATTTCTTTGGCGTTCGGGTGTAATGGTTAAACCATTCCAGATACAATCGATGTTTTTCGTGTTTAGTTCTTGCTCTTTGGCATCCCAGTTGATCGGTTGTAGTTTTAGGTTGATCCCGAGTCGGTCACAGACCGCTTTCGCCACATCAATATCAAAACCGACGATTTGACCGTTGGCATCCCGAAAACCCATCGGCGGAAAGCTATCATCCAAACCGAGGACAAATTCGCCCTTTTTCTGCAGGTCCGTCCAAGAGTTATCCTTTTTGGCAGCGATCACTACGGAGGAAAGGAGGCTTAAAGTCAACACGAAGATCAGCAGAAAAAAGAAACTTCTCTTCATAAAAAATCACCCCTCAAGTATTTATATGCAATTATACTTGATATCAAATCGATAGTAAAGGGAAAACAGGACATTATTTGGGATTGAGGCAAAAAATATCCTGATCACACCTTGAAACTTTCACAAATATTATCTAAAATAGTAGATGAATAGATCTCTAATAATACGAAGGAGGCTTCTGAAATTGGTTAAAAAAGTCCTGGTAGTTCTGGTCATCGTAGTGGTGGCCGTGCTGATCCTGGTCAATGTGGGGGATAAAACCGGCGTGACAAAGATGGGACAGTTAAAGATTGGGATGGTGACCGATGCCGGAACCATTGATGACAAATCCTTTAACCAGGGAACTTGGGAAGGCGTGCTTCGGGCTGGCGAAGAACTTGGGTTGGAAACCAAATACTTAAAACCGGCCGGTACGACCGAAGCGGATTATATGAAAGAGATCGGTAATCT
>DOID01000011.1:0-4127 GCA_003511465.1 Bacillota bacterium
TTGTTTCGCAGATGTTTCATGGTTTTGCCTATGAGGAATATTTTGCCGCGGACACCGGAAAGAAGCTTTCGATCATCCTGGCTGCTGAGGAACATATTCTCGGCTTGGAAAACGGCCGGAAACGATATATCAACGAAGTAACCGCTCTTTCTCAGGCTTTCTCCCTGGCAATCCCCCACGAACAGGCGATGGAGGTCAAAGATAAAGTGGCTTTCTTCCAAGCGATCAAATCCCGCTTGGTGAAGTTCGACAGTACCGGTACGGGTACTACCGATGCCGAAATGGAGACCGCGATCAAACAAGTGATCGACCAAGCGCTCGTCACGGAACAGGTGATCGATGTTTTTGACGCCGCCGGGATCAAAAAGCCGGACATCTCCATCCTCTCCGATGAGTTTTTACTGGAAGTCAAGAATATGCAGCACAAGAACATTGCCCTGGAAGTCCTGAAGAAACTCCTCAATGATGAGATTAAGGCCCGTACAAAAAAGAATCTGATTCAAAGCAAGACCTTAATGGAAATGCTGGAGAACTCCATTACGAAGTATCACAATAAGATCATTACCGCTGCTGAAGTGATCGATGAACTAATCAACCTGGGTAAAGAGATTCAAGCTATGGATCAAGAACCACAGGAAATGGGGTTATCCGATTATGAGTACGCTTTTTATACCGCGATCGCCAATAATGAAAGCGCACGGGAAGTCATGGGCAAGGAGAAACTGCGGGAACTGGCGGTGGTCCTCTACCAAAAGGTGAGGGATAATGCCTCCATTGATTGGACAATTAAGGAGAGTGTTAAAGCAAAGCTGAAAGTGGTGGTTAAACGGCTCTTGCGGCAGTATGGTTACCCGCCTGATATGCAGATGCTGGCGACAGAGACGGTTTTAAAACAGGCGGAGTTGATTGCTGATGAGTTGACCCGGAAAGAGGGTTTGTTGAATAGCGAATCCTAAATAGAAGATAAAGGCGAAGCCTGTAGTCTTGTAAGTGAGATTAATAATTTTAAAGGAGAAAGGTGCATCTACCGATGAATGGGGATCTTGTCCGCCTAATTTTAGCTGGAGCAGCCCTGCTTATTGGCTTTTTTGGCAGCTTCCTTCCGGTTTTGCCGGGGATTCCTTTAGCATGGGTCGGGTTACTCGTTACCCATTTCTCTTCCCGGAGCGGGATTACAACAAACACCTTAATCATCTGTCTGCTCGTTACTATTTTCGTAACCATCCTTGATAGTGTGGCGCCGATTTGGTTTACGAAACGGTCTGGTGGAACGAAAGCAGGATCCCGCGGCGCAACCGTGGGTATGCTCATCGGTTTATTCACGGGACCGCGCGGGATGATCCTCGGCCCTTTGATCGGCGCTTTTGTCGGTGAATTAATCTATGACAGCGACATTCTAAAAAAGCATTTAACGCTGCCTTAGCTACCTTTATTGGTTTCCTTTTGGGCACTGGTCTAAAAATGATTACAGGCGCCATCTTTATCTGGTTGTTTATTCGCTCACTATTATAGCGGGGAACAAAGTTGTGAGGTATGTTTAGTCAGGTTGAAGAAGGGGGTTTAAAGAGAGTGAAAAAAGCACCCCCGTTGGAGTATATAAACAACTCAACACACGTCTGAAAATATGGTAAACTGGAAGCAATAAAATAATCCTGATTAACAATCCCTATCAGCATGGGATTGGGGTGGAATCAAAAAGGTATTGGAGTGATATAACGATGCAATATCGACCCTTCGGTAATCTGGACTTTCGTGTCTCCGCTTTGGGATTCGGCGCGATGCGTTTCCCCCAGAAAGACGGCCAGATCGATGAAGGCGAAGCTAAGCGGATGCTTCATTACGCCATTGAACACGGTTTGAACTATGTGGATACCGCTTATACTTACCACGATGGCCAAAGTGAAGTTTTTCTGGGTCAGGCCTTGAAAGGAGGTTGCCGCGGAAAAGTCAAAGTCGCCACCAAACTCCCCAGCTGGCTGGTGCAGACGCCGGCGGACTTTGATCGCTATTTGGACGAGCAGTTGCAACGCTTGGATCTGGACTATGTCGATTTTTATTTACTGCATTCCCTGAACAAGAAATCCTGGCGGAAACTGTACGATCTGGATGTGCTGGAATGGGCTGAGCGGGCCATTGCCAGTGGCCGCTTCCGTTACTTGGGTTTCTCTTTTCATGACAATTATGAGAGCTTCCAGGAAATTGTGGATGCTTACGACTGGTCGATGTGTCAGATTCAATACAATTACATGGATGTGGAGAACCAAGCGGGCATGAAGGGACTTAAGTATGCCGCCGCCAAAGGTCTAGCGGTCGTAGTCATGGAGCCGCTGCTGGGGGGTAAACTGGTCGCGCCACCCCCGTCGGTGCAAGCGATCTGGGATGAGAGCCCGGAAAAACGGACCGCAGCTGATTGGGCTTTGGCATGGCTTTGGAACCAACCGGAGGTTTCGACCGTCTTGAGCGGGATGAGTAACATGGCCCAAGTGGAGGAGAACGTCGCCTTGGCCGATTCCTCCCGGGTGGGAATGCTTACTCCTGAGGAGTTGACCCGCTATGAACGGGTACGTGACGCCTACCGGGAGCTAACAGCGATTAATTGTACCAATTGCCGTTATTGTATGCCGTGCCCGCAGAACGTTGATATCCCGGCCAACTTTGCCAATTATAATGACAGCCTGATCTATGATAAGCTGGACACCGCCCGTGGGCAGTATGACTGGTGGAGATACGCCTACGAGGTGCAGAAGTCCTCCGACTATGATATTAGGGCGGCACGCTGTATCCAATGCGGTGCATGTGAGGCTAAGTGCCCACAGCAGATCCCCATTCGGAAATGGATGCCGGTGATCGACGGGGTTTTAGGGGAAGGAAAGCCTTTTGTCAAGGAAGTATAAATTAATGGGTCTAAAACTTGGACTAATTTGGACTAGTACGAATCGCTTTCTCCCCCAAAAGTAGGAGCTTTTAGCTCCTACTTTTTTCGCACTTAGATCGGAAATCCGGTAGATGCAATGGGAGCGTAGTTCAAGTATAATTAAGGCATTGGGGGTGTACGGTTTGATCAGAGTGTATATTGTCGATGACCATCCCTTTGTCCGGGAAGGGTTGAAGACTTTTCTCGGGACCCAACAGGGGATCGAACTTGTGGGTGAGGCTGGAAGTGGCGAAACGGCTTTAGTGGAGATTCAAGCATTGCAGCCGGAGATTGTCGTCGTCGATCTGCATCTACCCAGCATGGGTGGCGTCGAATTAACCAAAAAAATCCAGGAGTATTGCCCGCAGGCGAAAGTAATTATCCTCTCCAGTTTTTCCGAAGAAGATGAAGTACTGGAAGCCATAGAAGCGGGGGCCCTAAGTTATCTCTTGAAGGATTCTTCTCCAGTTAAATTGGTTGAGGCGATTCGCGCCGCCCAGTCGGGAGAGGCGATTTTACACCCTCGGATTGCAAAAAAATTAATGGAGCGCGTGCGGCGCAGTGAAGCGGTGGGCGAACAACTAACGATGAAGGAGATAGAAGTACTAACGCTGATGACGCAAGGACGTACGAATAAAGAGATTGCCAGCGAGTTATATGTTGCGGCGAGTACGATTAAGACTCATGTCAGTAGTATTCTCCGGAAGTTGGAAGTGCATGACCGTACTCAGGCGGTGATCAAAGCAATGAAAGAAGGGTTGCTTAAGAAATGAATGTTACGGCTTTGAGTACGAAAGGGATTGTAAAAGATGCGGTTAAAGGAGGGGCCTTTGGGATCGGCATTGGTCTGATCTTTCAGGTCATCTTGGCAGAAAAAACGTGTAAACTCTTCGAGTGGCTGCGCATTGCCGCTTTTGGGATGGGCGTTGGGTTTACCTTAACTTTTACGATTGAATATCTAACAAAGCTGGTTCTTAAGTTTTCACCCGGTTTAGGTAGTTGTCTGCCGTTTCATGTTTTATTGGATTATCCGATCGGTTTTGGGGTTTTTTATGGGATTGCATATATTTTCCAACCTTTCGGTTTAGTAAGGGCTGAGCTGGTTCCGTATAGTCTGGCGGTGGGGATCTTCACGGCCTTGATCGGGCTGTTTTTCGTTTATAGCTGGGAGATCGAAGAGAGACTCCGTTTGGAAGAGGAGAATAAGAAGTTG
>DOID01000011.1:4257-4922 GCA_003511465.1 Bacillota bacterium
TCGATCGCCCAGAGCTTGTACGGTGTAAATCTACATCTTAACACGATCGATTACTTAGATGAACATCAACCGCAGGATTTACCGAAGGTTTTTACACAGCTTAAGCAGATACTGGCGGAGATTCAGGCCGAGATGAGACTCATGATCTACGAATTAAAACCCACCGTGTTTATGGAGGAAGTTTTTTCGAAAGCAGAACCAAACCTCTATGATTCAGTGGCATCCACGGAGGAACACCAATGAAATTGGATCTGCGTGCGCTCTGCAAAGACGGTGCCAAAGGCGGTCTGATTGGTAGCGGGATCTCTGCGGCAGTGGTCTTAATCAATCATGGATTTCCCCACTCGGTTTTCGCCTGGCCTTCTATTATCGGTTTCGGTTTGGGGATTGGCTTTATCTTGACGGTCAGCAATGAATTAGTAGGAACACTAGTCCAGGATCTCTTCCCGCAGTTAAAGCGCTGGCAACTACTGAACGCGGGTCTTGCTTTTCCTGTTAGTGTCCCCCTTTTTTATCTGGTCATTAGTCTAGTTTACCACTGGATCCCCTTTCGCCAGCGACTGGCATATAGTATCGGCGCAGGAATTTCCGCCGTGATGGTTGCCTTCTTCTTCGTATATGCCCATGAAAAAGAGGAAAGAATTCGGCTGAAACAGGAAAATCAA
>DOID01000011.1:5046-5356 GCA_003511465.1 Bacillota bacterium
TTCGGCTGAAACAGGAAAATCAAAAGCTCGTGGTTTTAAAGGAGAGAAACCGGATAGCCCGCGAGTTACATGATTCGGTCTCGCAAAACCTTTTTGCCATCAGTTTACACCTTAGTACGCTGGAGTATTTACGCACGCAGGATCCGGAAGCTTTTCGTAAGTCGACTAAGCAACTACGGGAGTTGGTTACCGAGACCCAAGAGGAGATGGGATTGTTAATCTATGAGTTAAGGCCGATCATTGGGGAGCAAGGGTTCTATGAAGCGCTGGAGAGTTTAAGCCGACTCTATGGTATTCGTTACAAATTGGG
>DOID01000011.1:5451-12737 GCA_003511465.1 Bacillota bacterium
TTACAAATTGGGGATTACGACTTGCTTGAATGGTAATGAGGAAAATTTAAGCAGTAGCGTTCAGACTGGATTGTACCGGGTGACGCAGGAAGCTTTGAATAATATCGTAAAACATGCTAAGGCCCGCTTGGTACGGGTGGAGATGGAGATTACCCATCCGGGAAAGGGGACCTTGCGCATCCGCGATGATGGTCAGGGGTTTGCTCTCCACGAAGATTACGGTCAATGCTGCTTTGGATTATCAGGAATGCGGGAACGGGTGGCGGAGATTGGTGGTGAGCTTACGATTACTTCGAGCCGGGGAAAAGGAACCACGGTTACGGTCAGTTTTCAAGCGACCAATTAAAAGGAATGACCAGTATTGGGATTAAAAAGGAGGAGAAAGTGAAGTGAACAAGATCATAAAGGCGGATTGGTTTGGCCGAAGGGTTACTGCTATTTTAATACTCTGTTTACTGCTCTGCTTTGGTCAGACAGCGATCGGCATGGAACCTGGTGCCGAAGAGGACCCATTGAAACAGGGGGTAGCCCAATACTTAGTGGGGCGACAGCTTTTTTATAATGCGGAGGGCACATTTGCCGAGGCCAAGGAGACCTTACTGGCGGCAAAGCCGTTTTTTCTGCAGTTGCCGGCCGGTGCGGAGCAGTACTGCTGGCTGGCAAAGGTTGAATTTCTGATCGCCGAATTAGAAGAAGCCAGAGGCGACAGACGCAGCGCTCAACAGGCTTTTACTGAGAGTGAGCGTTGGGCGGAGCAGGCGCTGGAAGCCAATAAAAGCTCCAGTATAGCCCATCAGCTCCTCGCTGATGCATATATGCGGCTAATGGACTACAAAAGCGCGCTCTATACAGCGAATAAAGGTCCTCAAGCCCTAAAGTTACTGAATACAGCGGTCAGTCTTGATTCAAAAAATTATCCCGCCTTTATTTCACTGGCTACATATTACCTGAATGCGCCAGCGATTGCCGGTGGTAGTCTGAAAAAGGGAGTGAAGGCGCTGGAGAAAGCCTTGAGAAGTACTGACGAGCACGATCTATTTCTTTCCAATCTTTGGCTGGGTGTGGCTTACCGAAAATTGAAAAAGGAAGATAAGGCCCAAGGCTATTTCTTGAAAGCGTTGGCGATTTACCCGCAAAGTCCATGGGCCAAGGAATGGATGAACGAGCGCAAGTGATATATATTAAGCCTTATGGATGTCTCATTTCCTCCTTTTGGGGGAGATGATTTCCTCCGGATTAGCACAGAGATTTCCATCCCCGCGGGGAAGAGAAAAATCTGTGCTTTCTTTATACTTAAAAGTAAGAAGTCGCTCACGCTGGCTACAAACTAGTATTTTCTAAGCAAAAGATGGCAGTAAGGAAGTGAGAGCAATGGTGATTTTAAGGGCGGAGGCGGTGGAGAAGATCTACGCGACCGAGGCGGAACAGGTGTATGCCCTCCGCAAGATTAATTTTGAGATTAAAGCCGGCGATTTTCTAATCATCAATGGTCCTTCCGGTAGCGGAAAGACTACTTTACTCAACCTCCTTTCCGGGGTCGATCAGCCGACCACGGGTGAAATTTATCTTGGCCAGTATCCATTGGGCAGCTTATCCGACCGGGAACGTACAGTGATCCGCCGGGACAAAATTGGGCTGATCTTTCAGTCCTTTGAGTTGATTCCGGTCTTAACGGTCGGGGAGAATGTGGAGTATCCTTTGTTGTTGCAAAAAGTTGGCTATCAAGAACGACGGAAAAGAGTCCAAGCGGTTTTGTCCCAGGTGGGTTTGGACGAATTAATCAAGCGCTTGCCTTCCCAGCTTTCCGGTGGTCAAAAACAGAGAGTGGCGGTGGCGCGGGCGCTGGTGACCCGACCGGAAATAATCTTGGCCGATGAACCCACCGGTAATCTGGATTCGGAGACCGGACTGAAAATTATCCGCTTAATGCTGGATCTCAATCGGAAATACCGGGTGGCCGTAGTCATGGTCAGTCACGATTTGACTTTGAACCAATANNTAATCTGGATTCGGAGACCGGACGGAAAATTATCCGCTTAATGTTGGAACTCAATCAGAAATACCGGGTAGCGGTCGTGATGGTCAGTCACGATTTGACTTTGAACCAATATGCACAACGGGTTTACCAGATCAAAGACGGGGTATTAACCGTGAAAGTGGGCGTGGAAAATGTGGAAGATTGCTTGGCGTAATGTGCTCAGAAACAAGCGCCGGTCGCTGCTGTGTATCATAATTATCTTCATTAGTGTGACGGTCTTATTCTTAGTGAAGGGTTATATTACCGGTACTTTTGAAGGTTTGACGATGATGTCAGTGATGCAATATGGCAATCTGCAGATCGCGAAACCAGGTTACTGGGAGAATACGGATCATGAACGGCAGCTCTTGAGTGGAGAAGAGATCGCAAAGATTAAAGCAATCTTAGGGGAAAATGCCGATGTGACCGGGATTTCTACGGAATTGGCTGTTTACGGAATTATAGGCACCGAAGAAGCCAGCACGATTGTTTCGGGGTCTGGGATCGAACCGGGGAGCAGCCAGAGTCAGAATATTACGTTGGTCAGCGGCACCAACCTTTTTGAGGGTGACGTGGATCGGGTCCTGCTCGGGAAAGGTGTCATGCAGAAGCTGAAGCTAGAAGAAGATGAGTGGGTTTCCCTGATGGCGACTACTTTAGACGGGGCGTATAACGCCGGTAATCTGCAAGTAAGCGGGGCCTTTTCGGTCGGAAATTCTGACGCAGACAATGTCTATATTATGCTGCCCCTAAGTTATGCTCAGAGCATGCTGAATACCGATGGAGCAGATAAAATCGTGGTGAACTTGGCGGAGACGGAAGCGACTGCGGCGACCATCTCCTGGTTAGAAGAGCGGTTGGCGGCGGAAGGATTAGCTGTAGAAATCAAAAGTTGGCTCAATTTAGCCACCTTCTACCATCAGGTGCGCAGTCTATACGAGACTGTCTTCTTTTTTATCTCTACCGTCCTCTTTATTTTGGTTTTCTTTAGTATTTTAGAGATGATCTCGATGGCCTTTTTTGAGCGGATGAACGAGATCGGAACTATTAGAGCAATTGGAACCCTACGCCATCAGGTCTTCGCCCTCTTAAGTCAGGAAGGGTTGCTCTTAAGTCTGATCGGGGGAGCGATTGGCATTGTCGGTGGGTGGCTAGGCGGTTATCTCATTAACTCGGCTCATCTTACTTATACTCCGCCTTCAATTAGTGAGCCGGTGCTGATCTATATCGATCTGGCGCTGGCGAACGGGATCACCCCTTTTATTCTGGTCGTCGTTGCCACGGTATTGTCAGCGCTTATTCCGGCGGTGAAGGCGGCGCGTTTGAATGTGGTGGATGTGCTACGCCATTTGTAGTTCCAACTTTATTTCCAAACAAACAGAAAGAGGATTTATTTAAGGAGGCGAAAAAAGTGGGGTTAATGAGGAAGGGAAGAATTGAAAAAATTGCAATAGTATGCTGCGTTCTGCCCGTTTTATTATCCCTCTCCCGTTTAACATTAGCGCAAGATCCGCAACTGCTCTTGACGGAGATTTATGAACGGCAGGGTTTGGGTACCAGTTCCTTTGTCTTGGATTTACAGGTGGATTTCCTAGACGGACAGAAAACGCAGACGGCTCATGTCCGCGTTTATTTGCACGAAACCAAAAAACAGCTGGTAACCTTCACTCAGCCGGAACGCTTGACAAATCAATCATATTTAGTGATTGATACCAATACCTGGATGTATCAACAAGGCTTGAACCGCCCCTTGCGGATTTCAGCGCAGCAGAAGTTGTTCGGCGAAGCCGGCATTGCGGAGACGGTCGGTATTGATTATCTCCATGATTATCAGGTAGTCAAGGTGGAGGAGACCGCTACCCACTACCAAATGGAGCTGGTGGCGGTGGATAAAAGAACAGCCTATCAGAAAGCCAGCCTCTGGGTGGCGAAAGACCGGGTCGTGGTCGAAAAGATTGTTTTGTCGGCACTGAACGGGCAACCATTAAAAGAACTGCTGTATCATAATTACCGGTCACTCAATGGCCATGAAATAGCGACGATGGAGATCAGGAACCTTCTCTATGAGAAAGCCCAGCGAACAGTGGTGAATTATCTGGCCATTCGTGGCCAGGCCTTGCCGGAGAATGCCTTTGATCCGTTGATGATGGGTAAGTTCCACCTTCTTGTCCAGGAATAGGGGGGTGGGGCAGGTGAGGATCTTCTGGAAGAGAGGAGTTAAACATATCCTCGGCGGAGTATTATGTTTATTGATGGTCGGAGGCGGCTTATTGATAGCAAACAGTCGGACGCTGGCGGGCAATCCCAGCTTTAAGGGGGAAATCACCAGTGAATTGATCTATCGCCAATTGAATGAAGAAATCCCTGCTTGCTATAATCCATATCAAGAAACAGAAAACAAGACTACTCTGAACTTGAATTTGTCCGGGTTGACGGGGAAGTATCAATATGAACTAGGAGCAACCGGCTATTTTTATGAGTCCCTTTTTGAGTTGGACCATGCGACGCTGAGCGGTTTTTCCGGGCCACTGCTCTGGGAAATCGGCAAGCAAGATTGGACTTTTGGGCAAGGTTTGGCTTTTACCCCAAATTACCCATTGACACCGGAAGCTGCTGGTTGGGGGTTTGAAAGTAGGATCGTTCTTTCCCCCTATAGCCTAGTGATCGGTGGGGCGCAGGAGGATGCGCAGGTCGGTGCTGTTTGGCTTCGCGCAGGAAAAATAGGGGCGACCAGTGATTGGGGGATGGTTTTATCCTCCCTTTGGGATGGAGGGCACCGCAGTTGGCAAGGGGGACCCGAATTTTCCTGGGATCTCTTAAACGGTCTCAGTATCCATGGTGGTGCAAATATCCAGTTCCCGGAGGAAAGCGGTAAACTTATCGTCGGCGGCGTGTATTCAGGTGAGAGCTTGACCTCCTTCCTTGAGTACTACTGCGGGGAGAAAGAATATCTAATTTCCGGTCTGCGCAGAGAATCGGGACTTTTTGGTCGATGGCAATGGGAGATTAAGGAGGTTTTATCTTTACAAGATGCGGTGCTAATCAGTATTATTGAGCTTAAATATTTTGGCGATCACACCATTACACCGGAGCTTGTGATCACTAATTTTGGGGCGGGGAAAGATAGCGAGCGGCAACAGAGCCCGCTTAAATGGGAGTTTATTATCCGCCTTACGGTCGTTTTTTAAGGAGTGGCTACCGCCCGCGCACATGAAATCATGAAAATTGAAGCCGCAAGAATTATTGCAATTGCTTTTGCGCAGAATATTCTATATAATATATTTTAAATATTGCAGGAGGGTAGGATGGTAGGAACCTGCAAATAATTATAAAAAAGCAGGAGGATAAGCATGACAGTAGTACGGTTTTATAACGGTGAGCAGATTCCCTTGGAGATGCACAAGACGCGGATTGTGCAAAAGTTAAATCTAAACCCTGTTGAACAACGCGTGGAAGCAATTACGGCCGCTGGGAACAATACTTTTTTACTAAAGAACCGGGATGTTTTTTTGGATCTATTGACCGATAGCGGGGTCAACGCCATGAGTGATAAACAGTTGGCGGCGATGATGGAGGCTGATGACAGTTATGCCGGGTCAGAAACTTTCTACAAAGTAGAAAAGAAAATCAAGGAGATCTTTGACAAAGAATATTTCTTACCTGCCCACCAAGGGCGGGCTTGCGAAAATATCCTGGCCAATGCCTATGTAAAACCCGGCGCTATTGTACCGATGAATTATCATTTTACCACTACCAAAGCGCACATTGTTTTACAAGGTGGCACGGTGGAGGAAGTTCTGATTGACGAAGGGCTTAAGGTGACCAGCGATTACCCGTTCAAGGGCAATATCGATCTGGACAAATTAAGGTCGCTCTTTGAGCGGTACGGTGCAGCTCGGATTCCTTTTGTTCGGATGGAAGCAGGGACCAACCTGATTGGGGGACAACCCTTCGCTTTGGAAAACCTCCGGGCGGTCCGGCGGCTTTGTGATGAGTTCGGAATTATGCTGGTTTTAGATGCTAGTTTGCTTGCAGATAATCTCTACTTTATCAAAGAACGGGAAGCAGCATACCAGGAGATGTCCATTGGGGAGATTACCCGGTTGATCGCTGACTGTTCGGATATTATTTATTTTTCTGCCCGTAAGCTCGGCTGCGCCCGGGGCGGCGGGATTTGTACCAATAGTTTCGAAGCCTATAACGCCATGCGGGAATTGGTCACTCTTTACGAAGGCTTTTTAACCTATGGTGGAATGTCGGTGCGGGAGATGGAGGCGCTGGCGGTTGGGCTGGACGAGACCATGGATGAGGAAATGATTAACCAAGGGCCGCAATTTATCGCCTATATGGTAGATGAACTGCAAAAAAATGGGGTGCCCGTTGTCACACCCGCCGGTGGTTTGGGCTGTCACCTAGATGCCAGCCGCTTTGTGGACCATATTCCCCAAAGTCAATACCCGGCCGGGGCGTTGGCGGCCGCGCTGTACATTGCCAGTGGTGTACGGGGAATGGAGCGCGGAACCCTTTCGGAAGCGCGGGATGCGACCGGTCAGGAAACATTTGCCGATATGGAACTGGTGCGCTTGGCGCTCCCCAGACGGGTGTTTACCCTTTCGCAAGTTAAATATGCCATTGACCGGATCCTTTGGCTCTACGAAAACCGTAAATTGATCGAAGGTTTGACCTTTGTTGAAGAGCCGTCCGTCCTGCGTTTCTTCTTTGGAAAATTACAACCGATTTCTGATTGGCAAAGTAAGTTGGTTGCTATGTTCAAGGAAGACTTTGATAATGGCCTTTAGTGAAAAGACTGGGGCTCACGCCTCTCTTTTCAGATTTCATTGAAAGGGGACAGGGAAATGGAGTACAGGATCAGTGAAACACCGGCCTTCAAGATTATTGGCAAGGGGATTAGAGTTACTACTCAGGACGGGGAGAATTTCAAAAGAATACCGGCTTTTTGGGAAGAATGCTCTAGGAACGGACTTTGCTGTCAACTGGAGACGTTGGCGGAAAAAGCTTCGTTGACTTGTGCAAGCCTTTTGGGTGTCTGTATGGATTATGATCATGATCTGAAAGAACTCACCTATTTTATTGGGGTGGAAAGTGCAAAAGCAGACCACCCAGACCAACTGGAAGAAAGAGAGATTCCAGCGTCAACGTGGGCAGTTTTCGAATCCATCGGACCAACCCCCGACGCTATTCAAAGCGTGATTAAGCGGATCTATGCCGAATGGTTTCCAGCGACTGACTTTATACATACGGGTGGGCC
>DOID01000172.1:0-822 GCA_003511465.1 Bacillota bacterium
TCAGGACCGGAAGTTTCGAGGTGTTTACCCCACAAATTTCCACTTTATTAGGGATCATGTTCTCGACCTCCACTTGCGTTTCGCTTCCTTACTCAAGATTATTGCCATTATTTTTCCCGGATATACCCCACCCCTCCGGATTTCTAGTAAAATAAGGTAACAAATGGCGACAAAAAAACCGGCCTAAGCGGCCGGTCCTTTAGTTTCCTTCCAGACGAAATCCATAATTTCGTTGATAAAAATCTTTATATTCCCCCGACAATATTCCTTGCCACCACGGCTGATGCTCCAGGTACCAGCCGACTGTTTGCCGTAATCCCTCCCCGAATTCAATCTGCGCTTCCCAGCCGATTTCGCCGCGGATTTTATCCACCGCCAACCCATACCGCCGGTCGTGACCCGGCCGATCAGCAACAAACCGGATCAAGCTTTCCGGCTTGCCCACCAATTGCAGGATGGCACGGATCACCTCCAGATTCGTCTGTTCACCACGGGCACCGATATTATAGACCTGGCCAGGACGGCCGTGGAAAAGTACCCTTTCCACCGCATGGCAATGGTCTTCCACATGAATCCAGTCCCGCACCTGTAACCCATCACCGTAGACCGGAATTACCTCTTCCCTCAGAGCATTGATGACCACCAACGGAATCAGTTTCTCCGGAAACTGGTAGGGCCCATAATTATTGGCACAGCGGGTAATTAACACCGGCAACCCGTAGGTGGCATGAAAGGCGAGAGCCAGTAAATCAGCCCCCGCTTTACTGGCCGCGTAAGGACTGTTTGGCGCCAGAGGCCATTCTTCCGTAAAGAGTCCTTCCG
>DOID01000172.1:957-2985 GCA_003511465.1 Bacillota bacterium
CCTAGGGTACCGTAGACTTCATCTGTAGAGATCTGCAGGAAACTTTTTACTCCGTAGCGCTGGGCTAAACTTAGTAAATTAAGGGTCCCATCGATGTTGGTCCGGGCAAAAATCACCGGTGCATCAATGCTCCGATCCACATGGGATTCGGCGGCAAAATTAATCACCACATCCAGCCCGTCCGCGAAGAAGGGTTCCAACTTTCGCCGGTCGTTAATATCAGCATGGACGAACCGGTAACCGGGATACGCTTTAAAATCCTTCATGTTGGCGACATTACCAGCGTAAGTCAGAAGGTCGATATTGATCAGGTCCGTTTCCGGATAACGCCGGAGAAACCAACGGATAAAATTACTACCAATAAAACCGGCCCCGCCTGTTACCATGATCCGCACTGCCCATCCCTCCTAGCCGTCTTTTCTACCCCAGTCATAAGGAATCTTCATCCGTGTCGTCGGGGCGTGGGGCGCCAGGCGGAATTCGTCGGGCTCCGCGTAGTTATAAGGTTCAGTCGGGCAGTTCAAAACCAACGCTTCCGTTACACTGATGCATTTAAAACCATGGTAGACCCCAGGTGGAATCTGAAGACGCTTCGGGTTATGCACCCCCAGGAAAAATTCGTCCACCTTCCCCCGGGTTGGCGAACCTTCCCGGTCATCAAACAAAGCCACTTTCAGCATTCCGATGAGCACGGCAAAATTATCATACTGTTTCTTATGGTAATGCCAGGCTTTAACCACCCCCGGATAGGCGGTGGTGATGTACACCTGACCGAAACCACAGAAGGTCGGATCATCGCAGCGTAATACCTCCATTAAGCGGCCCCGCTCATCCGGGATTACCTTCAGGTCTTTAATGATCACCCCTTCAATCAAGAAAAACACCCCCTTCTCACTTTATGCCGAAGGGAGCGTCCTTAGGATAAGGATCTTTAATTTCCGCTTTTCGGGAGCAGGAGTTTGGATCTGCGACCAGAAATAGAATGATGGTAACTACACGATCATTCCAAATCCAACTGGCAATTTATGTTGTTTATGACATCGCCTAAACTATGCAATTTACACGGAGGGGTTTTTAAATGGATCGTCGTTTCGCTTTCTGCTCCCGATCTCTTTCGGTCTTTTTCCTCATTATGCTGAGCCTGGTAATCATTCCCCCGGCCCAAGCCGCTAGTGATGTGGTTTTCCAATTAAACAACCAGGGGTTGACCCTACTTAGCAATAACCGCTTTAACCTCAGTCCGCTGACTTGTTTCCTTTCCCCCTGGCTCTATACAGTCTATACAGAGCAGGAGCAAACCTCCTATGGCCTGAAAGAAGGCGGGGTTGAACTTGGCTTGGGCAATTTTCAGCTGACCGCTGGGCGGCAAATAACTACCTTCGGACCGGGACGGTACAACTTCCCGCTGCTTGGCACTTTAGGCGGTGGACTAACCGCACAAGGCCTGGACAAAATCGCCTATTCCTTTCAGACCAAAAGGTTGAACTATGAAAAGCTGTATGCTTGGGTCCCGACTAACGACAAGTCCCGCCTCCTGCTGGGCCAAAGAGCCACCTACGATCTGGGACCCTTAACCCTTGGTTTTGGCGAAACCGCCCTGGCCAAAACAGGGCTTCCTTATTTCTATTACCTACCTCTGCCTTTAATCCCAGTCGGCGTCTACCAACTGATCGCTGAACATGAGCAATTACCCGAAGCTAAAGGCGGGCTCAACATTCTGGCGGAAATTGATCTAACGCTCCGCATCGGTTCAAACTTCAAAGTTTATGGTGGTTACCTGATCGATGAACGCCCCCGGCCTTATCTCCCAGATGGTTTATCCCCTGGTGATTGGCAAAACACAGCGCCCGACAGCAAACCCTGGAAAGTCGGCTACCAAGCCGGTGGCGAATGGAACCGCCCCTTCGGGATCAGTGGCGTGAAATTTTACACTGAATATACGCGGATTAACCAGTTTACCTATACCGCGAGTGATCCCTTCTTTACGTATAGCTATAAAGAAAAGCCGCTGGGCGGCCCCTTAGGACC
>DOID01000109.1:0-5228 GCA_003511465.1 Bacillota bacterium
GTTCTTAATCCTTCCGCGCCAGGAAGAACCGGATGGTTTTTTCATGACCCGTTTGGTTAAGTTAAGGTGAACCGTTGTTTCTGCGGGTATTATATGATAAAATGAGGGAAAATTTAAACGGGATCTACATTTTACCAATTATTAAGAAAACAGGAGGAGATCAATTTGGAAATTTACATCGACGGTCAATTTTATCCACGGGAACAAGCGAAAGTTTCCGTTTTCGACCATGGACTCTTGTATGGGGACGGGATCTTTGAAGGAACACGGGCTTACAATGGTCGGGTGTTTGAGTTTGATGCTCATATTAACCGATTGTATGATTCGGCCAAAGCCATTGCCCTCGAAATTCCCATCAGCAAAGATGAGATGAAACAGGCGCACCTGGAGACGTTGCGGAAGAATGAATTGACCGACGCCTATATTCGGACTGTTGTGACCCGCGGGGTCGGGGACTTGGGGTTGGATCCGGCAAAATGCGTCCGGCCGACTGTGATCATTATCGCCGATCGGATTAGCCTGTATCCCCAGGAGCTTTACGAACAAGGGTTGAAAATTATTACCGTTCCGACCCGGCGGAATCTACCGGAATCAGTCAACCCAATGATCAAATCCCTGAATTACCTGAACAATATTCTCGCTAAGATCGAAGCAAAACTGGGCGGCGCTGCGGAAGCCATCATGCTAAACCAGGAAGGCTACGTAGCCGAATGTACCGGTGACAATATTTTTATCATTAAAGGCAAAACCCTAGCCACCCCCATGGTTTCTTTTGGAGCTTTAAAAGGCGTAACCAGAGGTGTCGTGATGAAGCTAGCGGCCGAACTTGGGCTGGAGGTTGTTGAAACGACTTTGACCCGCTATGACATTTATGTTGCCGATGAATGTTTCCTGACCGGAACAGCGGCGGAAGTGATTCCCGTTTCGGAAGTTGACGGACGGAAAATCGGCAATGGTAAACCGGGGACCTATTCCCGGCAATTAAAAGACGCTTACCACAAATATGCTATGGAGCATGGTACTCCAATTTATTAAAAGCCTTTCAGGGTTTGCGCCTAAACCGGCTTTGATTTAAGCGGCGTCAGCGTCTTCCTGGAAGTGTGATCGGCGGTGAAAGTTTGAAGATGGTACAGGTAATGGCCCCGGCGACCAGCGCTAATCTGGGACCAGGGTTTGATTTTCTCGGTCTGGCCTTGGATTTATATGATACGGTGACTTTCACCCCGGCCACGGACTGGCGCGTTACCGCTGAAGGTTATGGTGCCGCTGAACTGACCGGGCGCGCTGATCTATTGGTTTGTCAAGCGCTTAAACGGGTATTTCAGGAAGTAGGACAACCCTTAAACGGTGGCATTGTCCATCTGGATAACCGGATTCCCGAAGCAGGAGGCTTAGGAACAAGCGCCGCGGCAATCGTCGGCGGTCTGGCTGCCGCTAATCATTATCTTGGTGATCCTTTAACTAAAGACGATCTTTTGGCGTTGGCGGTCGAGCTTGAAGGGCATCCGGATAATGTGGCGCCGGCCATTTTTGGCGGGTTAGTGGGGGTTGTTCAGGAAGCAGTAACGAACGAAAACACGCCTTATTTGTCGATGGGAATCCCTTTTCCCGCTGAGCTTCAAGTCGTGATTGCTGTTCCGGAACTCCGCGTGGTGACTGCCCAGGCGCGGCAAATCCTACCGCAGCAAGTTTCCCTTGAACAGGCCGTCTTTAATCTGGCTCGGACCGGTCTTTTGGTGGGGGCTTGTTATGCCCAGCGGCTCGATCTTTTCCGGACGGCGATGGAAGATGCTTTGCATCAGAACCAACGGGCGGTTTTAATTCCCGGTTTCCACCAGGTGATCAAGACCGCGTACCAGCAGGGAGCCATAGGGGCGGCCCTTAGTGGTTCCGGCCCAACGATCATTGCGTTTACGCCCGCCGCCAATCATCAAGCTGTTGGTGAGGGGATGGTTTCCGTCTTTGCGCAACAGGGAATTAAAGTGCAGTGGTTATCGGTGGCGGTTAATCAAGGCGGTTTTCGATTCCTTTAAAAGATTTTCCGTTGTTTCCATTAAAGATCCTGAATGCTTTAAAGTTTAACCCTGACCAATTACGGTCAGGGTTTTTTGGTGTTTGCGACGGTTTGGGAAAGTTAGTATAGTAGCAGCCGACAACAAAATAATTATCTTCTTTGGCATAAATCTTTTCAGAACGGAACATAATAAAACTGTAATCCACCCTATGTTTACCAAGGATGGAAAAACCATTATTATGTTGGAGGGAATAAAATGGCGAAAATGAATGGGCTTGCGCCAAAAGAGGATTTTAATCAGCATAGCATTAATCAAGGGGCTAGATCAAAACCACGCTACTCAGAGAATGAAAACGAAATGATCTACGAAAACTGGTGGAATCCAAAATTGCGCAAAGAACTATCCCAGCGTTTCGGTAGAAAGATTTCGGCTTTAAGGAGCCAGTTCTGTCGGATTTTAAAAGAAAAAGGGGTTTCGAACACGGATTATTACAAGATGATGCGCGCTAAATACCAAACTACGACACCCAAAGAAATACTGGCGGATGATGAAGATCAATTAATTCTCGAAATCTTTGCGAAACACCAGGTATTAGGCGGCACGAGAAATGAAGCTTGTGTAGAGTTGCAACGATTACTACAGAAAAAAATCAGCGAGGCTGCTTTAAAACTACGTTTTTATCGTTTGGTCCAAAAAAGGGAATTAAGTGAGGAAATGATTAATAGTTTGGGCCGGGATGTCCTGAAGCGATCGGGAGTGAAGATCCCCGAAGAGCCGCTTTTGAACGGAAAAGAAATTCCGTCCATCGGTACGAGGAAGATGAAACAAGAGAAGACTTACACCAAACGGGAACTTCCTAAGGAGGAAATGATTGAGAAAACAACGGTTGTTGAGAAGGAAAAGGAGAAAAAATCGACCCTCGAAGATAGTTTTACCCCCGAAAGCGAAGAGCATAAATCTACTTTCTTGTATCAACTGGCTTATTTACCGGAAGCCATCCAAAAGTTGGAAGAGCGGGTTGACTCCCTGGAGGACGCCCAAAAGCACCAACTTGATTTAAGGGGTTTCATTGAGCATCTCTTGGCCGTTGAACGGGATCTAAAACAAGAAGAGAAGTTTCTCGCCGAGATTGACCGGTTAGTCGCCGAAAACCAAAGCCTGGCTGAACAAGGGGAAAAAGATCGGGCACGGATTGGGAAACGGGAAAAGGAACTGACAGATATTTACGAATTGTTAAATGGTGCGCTTAACGATTTCATGCATCTCGAAAGTGTGGCCAAATTAGCCTCACTGGGTGATTTCATTCACCGCATGGAAATTACCGTTGATCAATTCGGGAATGTGATGAAAAGTCGAAGAATCCAAGGCGCTTAAAAAATTGGCGGGCAAGGATTCATTGACACAACCGAAATCCAATGCTATAATAAAAATTGCCTTTGGATAATCGGGCCGTAGCGCAGTTTGGTAGCGCACTAGACTGGGGGTCTAGGTGTCGCAGGTTCAAATCCTGTCGGCCCGACCAGAAATTCAACCAGCTCAGGGAATTTCCGAGCTGGTTTTTTATTGCCGTCTACGAAATTATCTACAAATCAGTCCGGACATTTTGTGGACCCTTACCATTTCCCGGTTGAAACATACTTTCCGTGCTTTACTCATATAAATGTAGTAAAGTGTTGGCTGGAGGTGGGACCTGTGGTTAAACAAGAGACGGCGATCGATTTACGCCTTGTAATCACCTCGCTTTTTTCCGGGTTAAAATATGCCATTGCTTTACTGCTGATTACCATCCTTTTATTGGCGGTAACATATGGGCTGGGTTGGGATTGGAGCGCCTACGAACACACCATCTACCAATATTCAATTTATGCCGCCATCATGCTGGGCGCATTGGCAACCGGTTATAAGGCGAAGGTTAAGGGCTGGTTGATGGGGATCCTGCTTGCCGTCGTGGTGTGGTTACTCTTTTTTATTGTGGGACGGATAAGCGGATTGGAACAAGACATCAGCAAAGGCTTAATTAATGGGGGTATAGCCATTTTACTTGGGATTGTTGGTGGCGTGATCGGGATCAATTTGTGAGTGCGGATTTCTCATCGGCTGTAAAGCTTGACACCATGAAGAAATCCGGCTATAATTTAAGATGTAGAATGGCACAGGGGAGTAGCTCAATTGGTAGAGCGTCGGTCTCCAAAACCGGTGGCTGCGGGTTCAAGTCCTGTCTCCCCTGCCAAAAAAAGTATATGAACCGGATCAACCGGTTTTTTTTCTGATTTAAATTGGTTCACTTTTCTTGGTATAAATTGAAAGCGAAAAGTTGAGTCTAAAAAAAGGTGTTCGAGAAAGGAGTACATAGCAATGTCGATCAAAGTACCTGTAGGCGTCTCTAACCGTCATGTTCATCTCACACAAGCAGATCTGGAAACCCTTTTTGGGACAGGCTATAATCTGACAATCAAAAAAGACCTCTCCCAACCCGGCCAGTTTGCGGCAGAAGAAACCGTCGACCTAATTGGACCCAAACGCTCCATCCCGAAGGTTAGAATTTTAGGACCGGTGCGTTCGCAAACTCAGGTTGAGATCTCCTTAACCGACTCATTTACCTTAGGGGTAAATACCCCGGTCCGCGACTCCGGAAATCTAAAAGATACGCCTGGACTGATCATTGAAGGCCCCAAAGGCCGGATTGAGATTAAGGAAGGGGTAATTGTCGCCCAGCGCCATCTCCATCTGCATGATTCAGAAGCCGAAACCCTTGAGCTCAAGGATCAGGATTATATCCAAGTAAAAGTAGAAGGCAAGCGTGGACTTGTTTTTGGCCAAGTTTTAGTACGCGTTAGCCCGAATTTCAAAAAAGATTTGCATCTAGATATTGATGAAGCAAATGCCGCTGGCCTCAAAACCGGTGACTTGGTTACGATCATTAAATAGTCGCTCAACCAGGAAACTCCTGATTCGAGGTGAGTAAGGTGCCCATTTATGAATTTAGCTGCTCCGAATGTAAGCATAAATTCGAGGAACTTTGCAAGTGTAATACGGATTCGCTTCCGTGCCCGAAGTGCGGTGGTAAAAATACAAACCGCCTGGTGTCTTCTTTTGCCGTAACCGGTGACTCCAGAACCAAGGGTTCCGGCAGTTCATGTGGGTGCGGCAGTTGCGGAGGAGGACACTGTTCCTCCTGCCATTAACTAGTCGCTCAACCAGCTACCTTAAAAT
>DOID01000109.1:5312-7721 GCA_003511465.1 Bacillota bacterium
CTGGTCGTTCAGAGCGGCGCTACATAAGTCAAATTACAGAAATTAAAGCCGCAAGAATCGACAGACTGATATTTCTTAACTAGTCGCTCAACCAGCTACCATAATAATCATGTACTGAGACTCTGCTCTGTTACCGGAAGGTGGCAGAGCTTTAATTTGTTGAAAAGCCGGAATCTTAAAATTAGATTAAGATAAAGGAACCAATCCGTTAAACGAGAGGAAAAACCAGTAGCAATGACGTATATTAGTCTAGGAAAAAATGTGCTTTTGGCTACGGGAAATGAATACCCAAACATAACAAAGATAAATATTTTACCCACGAAAGATCTGACTTGGCTTCTGGTTAAGGAATTGTAATTGTGAGATTCTAAGGATGAGTGGGTTATTTTTATGAATGAAAGATGATAGAGGGAGTGTAGTTGGATGAGTGAATTAAAAGGAGCAGCAATTTTCGGGCAATCCGGTGGACCAACGGCTGTAATTAATGCTAGTGCGGCCGGGGTATTTCAAGAAGCATTAAAACAGGGTTCGATTACGGCAGTCTATGGCGCAGCCCATGGTATTAAAGGGATTCTTGAGGAAAAATTTTATGATATGAGCAAGGAAGACCCCTATGAACTAGAACTTTTAAAAACTACTCCATCCTCCGCCCTTGGTTCGGTCCGTTATAAACTCAAAAAGGCGGAAGATGATGAGACCGATTATCAACGGATTCTGGAAGTCTTTAAAAAACACAACATCAGATACTTCTTCTATAACGGCGGAAATGATTCGATGGATACCTGTAATAAAGTCAGTAAGTACATGCAGCAAGCAGGTTACGAATGTCGGGTCATGGGTGTCCCCAAGACGATCGACAATGATTTATGGGGAACCGACCATTGTCCCGGCTACGGGAGTGCGGCCAAGTATATTGCCACTTCGATTATGGAAGTTTATCAAGACGCCCGGGTTTATGATCAGGGTCAGATTACCATCTTGGAAATTATGGGGAGAAATGCCGGTTGGTTGACGGCCTCCGCTGCGTTGGCTACGAATGCCGGCTGTGGGCCTGATCTAATTTACCTTCCTGAACTACCTTTTAATGTGGATAAATTTGTTGCTGAAGTTAATGCTGTCTACGAAAAGCAAAAAAATGTCATTGTTGCGGTTTCTGAAGGCATTAAAGATCAGGACGGAAGGTATATTTCCGAGTATGGTGCCGATCTTGCCTATAAGGATTCCTTTGGCCACGTGCAGTTAGGCGGCCTCGCTTCCACTTTGGTCAACATCCTTCGCGAAAAGATTGATGCGAAAATTCGGGGAATCGAATTTAGTCTTCTACAAAGGTGCGCTGCGCATCTGGGGTCTCGTACTGACGTTAACGAAGCGGTCTTGGCGGGTCAGATGGCGGTTAAGTATGCGGTTGAAGGAAAAACCGATTATATGGTGGCGTTTGAACGAGCGCCCGGATCAGGGTATAAGTGCGAGATCAAGTTGGTTAATCTCAGTGAAGTAGCCAACAAGGAAAAAAAGGTGCCGCGGGAATGGATTAATGAGGCCGGCAATGGGATGAAGCAACCGTTTATTGATTATGCTTTACCTTTGATCCAGGGGGAATCATCGCCTCCGTTGGAAAATAGCCTGCCCCGTTTTACAAAATTGAAGAAAGTCTTGGCCTTGGAGCCGGCGACTATTAAGTAAGGCTCGCAAGTACGCTCTTCAAAAAACATAAGGACCCTGTTATCATGATGGTAGCTGGGTCCTTATTTGTGGCCTTAGATCCATTACTACTGAGTTAAAAACAATAATTTTGATCCTAAGCCTATTGCTTTTAAAAGAAATGTCGATAATTATATTATAGTGTCGATATAGGTGAATCTTCATACCGCACGAAGTGGTCAGCACTGAACAGGAAGGCTCACCTTTAACTTTTTGATAAGGAGGTTTAAAATAATAATGAAAAGGATACTGATTGTGGATGATGCTGCTTTTATGCGGATGTCTTTACGCAAAATCATGGAGGAAAGCGGTGACTTTGAGGTCGTCGGTGAAGCCGAAAACGGACGAGTTGCGCTGGAAAAGTACAAAGAATTAAGACCTGACATCGTTACTCTTGACATCACCATGCCGGAAATGGATGGGTTAACAGCGTTGAAAGAACTGATAAAGATTGATCCTAATGCTACCGTCATTATTGTTTCCGCGATGGGCCAGGAAAGCTATGTCAGGGAATCTGTGATGGCAGGGGCGAAAAACTTTATTGTAAAACCCTTTAATAAGGACCATGTTTTAAAAATATTGAAATCTCTGTAAAGGTGGGTGTTGACAAACTATTTAATTTCTCAGAACAATTATTAGAATAATCCCATACAGACTAGTTACAAGTTGGTTAAACAAGGTGAGAAATGGTTTATAAGATGAATTGAT
>DOID01000109.1:7998-8306 GCA_003511465.1 Bacillota bacterium
CCAACAGCAGACTATTCTAACAAATTGGTTTGGGTCACAAAGGGATGTGGCAGCGATGGTCGCGGGCACTAGGGATGTATATGAAAGCCTTAATTATTACTATGATGATCAATCCATGGCAGGATGGAATTCTGATGAATTGAGGACCCCATTTCTGTGGGAAACCAGGAATAAGGAAGTACTGACTCCGTTTTTACAAAAACTAGTGTCTCAGTACGGTTTCCAGTTTTCAACGGTAATCAATCGGGAAGGAACAGTGATTAGTGCCTCCGATAGCAAACGTTTAAATGATAATCTTAGTGGTCAAG
>DOID01000109.1:8541-9260 GCA_003511465.1 Bacillota bacterium
TTAATGGCGTTATCAACTTCTTTTTGAATGTCGCTCAGATTAGCGAAATGTTAACTGGCGAACTCGAGTTGATTGGAAAAACTGCCGATGCTTATTTAGTTGACGCTAAGCAGACGTTACTAACTGTCCCCCGGTTTTCGCAGGGAATGGAGGTTTTGAAGACCAGGATCAATACGGTGGCCGCTGAAGAAGCAGCTCGAGCGGTTTCCGCTCGTGATCTAAATTTTCAGCGTGTTTTTGTCTACCAGGATATGCAAGGCAATAAAGTGATCGGAAATACCAGCACCTTTACCCTTGGTGAACAAACGGTTGGTTTCAACATAAAGGTCGACTATGATGAAGCCTTTGGCGTGGTTGGAAGACTACAACAATTTGCAATCTTCCTAGCGATCGCCATTTCCGTAGTGGTGGCTTTGATCGGTGTTTTCTTTGCCCGATCGATTACCAAGCCATTTTTAGGGATTAATGAGAAATTAAAATTGGTGGCTGCTGGTGACTTTACAGTCAAATTTGCCACCGCTCGGCAGGATGAGATTGGCGAAATGGCTAACGAACTAAACGTTACAGTGCATGACTTGCGAGATTCGCTTACCACTGTGGTGGGATCGGCGGAAAGCGTCCAGACGGCCTCCTCGCAGATTGCCTCTGGTAATCAGGATCTTTCCCAACGTACTCAAGAGCAGGCTTCCTCTTTGGAAGAAATCTCGGCCACCATGGAA
>DOID01000109.1:9389-10735 GCA_003511465.1 Bacillota bacterium
TAGCAGGCAATACCGATCAAGCCAATCAAGTTGCGCAAATTACTTTAGAAGCAGTGAATGAGGGCGATCAGTCAATTAAAGAAACGATTGATGCGATGGAAGAGATTTCGACAAGTAGTAAACAGATTGCCGAGATTATTCAGGTAGTCAATGACATTGCCTTCCAAACCAATCTTTTGGCGCTCAATGCCGCCGTCGAGGCCGCCCGTGCCGGAGAACAAGGTCGGGGCTTTGCTGTGGTCGCGGCGGAAGTGAGAAATTTGGCCGGTCGAACCGCTGAATCGGCAAAAGAGATTGAAGATCTGATCGGCGAAAGCGTCCGCCGGGTCGATCGTGGGAACATTATGATTAAAAAGTCTGATGACATGCTCAAACGGATTGTGGAGAATACGAAAAAAACTTCCGACGTAATTGTAGAGGTGGCATCAGCCATGCGTGAACAGTCTAGCGCCGCCGAACAGATCCAATCATCGATTGAACAGCTTAATCAGGTGACGCAGGAGAACGCTGCCATGGTTGAAGAGATTAGCGCGACCAGTGAAGAATTGGATGCTGAGGCGGAGAGCCTACTCGACAATGTTGCCCAGTTCAAAGTGGCAGAACAAGAGACGTTCGGAAGGAAAAAGGAAGAACCGAAGAGTTTCCATGGTAAATTCAAAAAAGGAGCAGCCGCTCAAAAATATGGCCTTGCAAAGGGGGACAGAGCGGAAAACTTTAAACAAGACAGTCTGGATCGTTTCTAGAAAGGAGGAGGCAAGCGATGGCAAATTCGGATAATACACTAGAAACTATGAACCTTCAGTTAATCGGCGCGGAAAAAGAGGAACAGCTCATCATTTTCAACGTTGGCGATGAGGAGTTTGGACTAGATGTTTTACGCGTGCAAGAGATTATTAGATATAGCAAGCCGACGAAAATCCCTCACACTCCTACGTTTGTAGAGGGAGTAATCGATTTCCGCGGAGAGGTAATTCCGGTCTTTAATATGCGACAACGGTTTGGAATTGATGATCACAATAATTCTGATGCGATGGTAATTATTGTTATTGAGCATTCCGGCCGGATGTTTGGGATGACCGTTGATCGTGTTTCCGACCTCAAAAATTTATCGAAGGATAAACTCCAACAGCGAGCCGAGTTTACGGCGGAGGGAAAAACTCAATATTTACGGGCCATGGGTAAGCTCGAAGACCGTCTAATTTTAATCCTGGATTTGGAAAAGATTATTGACTTAAATGAAGAGCAACAACTCGATGAAATCATTTCTTCATTAGACCCGCAGGAGACGAGTGACAGTGAGTAAGTGACACGAAGAGAGGGTCCCCGGGAACTTCTCATAATCAAAC
>DOID01000109.1:10929-19091 GCA_003511465.1 Bacillota bacterium
CTTATAGATGTTAGGGGATATTTCCCCTGTGGGTGCCCAGCCCACCGGGGAATTTTTAAAGGAGTAATGGGATTAGAGAAGTAAAAGATAATAGGGGCGCTTACCGCTTTGGGTTTTACTTAATCTCCAAATAATCCAGGTAAGCATCCCAGGACCCGTTGTCAGCGGTTACGATCAGCTCGATCTCTTGATTTCCGGTTCCGTGGCTGATATTGTTTAGGGTATAGACTGCGGGATAGCTTCCACCGTAGTAGAAGGTCCCCTTGTGCTGTCCGCCGATTCGTAAATCAACCCGGGCCATATTGGAATTATTGGAACAACCACGGAGGGAGAAGCTATGGGTGCCGTTGGCAAAGTACTGGGTATATTTGCAATAATCGCCATTGGCATATAAAGCTACTCCGGAGAAAGGCGAGTAAATTCGCCCCGCGTAGGTACCACCTCGGGTCATATTTTCGCATTGAACCATTGTGCTTTGACCTCCTCCGTTATCATCATCGGGGGGCGGAGGAGTGCCACCGATACTAATCGTATTAGTATGGACTGTAGCATTTCCACTACTTTGGTAACCCTCTACGCAAAGGGTGACTTCATACATATTTCCCATCCGTAAGCCTCTACTTTCCCACGCATTAAAGTGTTGGCTAACAGAGATGGTTCCGCTCGTGCGTTTCGAGGTCCGGACACTCCAGTATTGGTCGAAAGTTTTTGTCCCTTCAATGGAAGGTTGGTTGACGCGTGTGGTCCGGTATACATCGTAGGTACCCCCGTCAACGGTGATGGTGCCCATCGATGAAGCTCCGGGCGGCCGCCAGCTTCCCCAACTTTCGACGATGTAGTATTCGACGAGGGGGTTCTTTGTCCATCCATAGACACACAAGTAGGAATTGCCGTTGGGTTGGTAGTTGGCACCGTAGTTTATTGATATGTTTCCAAGTTGTTGGTGAGTCTTGGTGGAGTCAAATTTCCTGCCGATACGGAATAAGGCATTGTTGATATTGCTCCACGAGCAACTGAAGGTACCACCACCAGTTAGAGTCATACTGGTGTTTCCGGAGTCTTTCCATAGTTCATAGTTATAACCGTCAATGGTGCCAGTTTGATTTTGCGTGATTGTTGTCTGTCCCAGTACGTTGACGACAAACACCAAACAAACTAGCATCGTCAGAAACACGCGCATTATTTTAGCCTTCACTATTCATTCCTCCTTTTAACTTGTTTTAAATTCGCTCGTTCTTATCGCTTTAGTAGTGGGCGACGGCACCCCCTTTCACCACAAACGTTTGTGAAATAAACACACAAGTTTTCGTGCAAAAACGAATTACTACAAACAAAAACACTTAACATAAAATCCAATTGCATAATAACATAACATCAATATGTTATCAATCAATAAAATCAACGGAATTTAAAGAATAAGGCGGAACTTATTTATGCACACGGGCAGGGTTATCCGTAAACATAAAGAAGAAGAGGGGAAGATTGGTAAAATTCCCGTTCAGTGAAAGAAGGGATCTGTAGTTAGATGCTTGAATACAGCCTGTTTCTGTTCATATTTATTGTCGCTGCTTGTATCGGTAGTTTTTTAAATGTGCTGATTTATCGGCTTCCTCTTCAGCAGTCGATCATTTGGCCACCTTCTTCCTGTCCCGCTTGCCGCCAGCGGTTAGCGGGTTATGATCTAATTCCGATCATTAGTTATCTCTGGCTAAAAGGAAAATGCCGTTACTGTCAGCAACCGATCCACTTTTCATATTTAGTGATTGAACTCCTTACCGGCCTCTTTACTCTGGCCTGGGCGTTTCGCTTTGGTTTGGTGCCTGCGGCAATATGGCGCTTAATTCTTGGCTATGGCTTAATTGTGATCGCCGCCATTGATTTGAAAACCTACCTAATTCCCAACCGGTTAACCTATCCTTTGTTCCTGGGTGGACTAATCTACCGCCTAAGTCAGGGTGAAATTATCTCCGCCCTACTTGGCGTCGGCATTGCCGGTAGTGTCATGTTACTGATTTACTTGCTATACCCGCAGGGGATCGGGATCGGGGATCTAAAATTACTGCTGGTGCTGGGAATCTTCTTAGGCGGACATGATGTGATGCGTGCGCTTTTCTTTAGTAGTCTGACTGGTATCTTGATTTTATGTCCTCTAGTTTGGCGCGGGCTCCTCCAACGCCATCAACCAATTCCCTTTGCGCCGTTTTTGGCCTTTGGGACGTTTGTTGTCCTCTTTTTGCCCTAAATATGACTTTCATAGTTATAGAAATTATTTAAGCAGGAAATTTCGGCAAATAGCAGAAATTTATGTTATTAAGTATCTGCAGGAATTAGGTGAATAAATGAAAGAGTCAGTTTCCGGCTTTTTAGGTGAAATTTTAATCCGGGAAGGTTTGATCACGCCGGAACAACTCCATGATGCCCTCAAACAACAACGGATGAACGGTAAATACTTGGGACAGATCTTGGTGGAACAAGGCCTGGTTCCGGAGGAGGAGCTCCAAAAAGCCTTGGCAAAGCAGTTAAATTTAGAATATGTAGCCCCTGCCGAGATCGGGATCCCCCCCGAGGTCTTAGGGACGATCTCCGCGAAGCTGGCCCAGCAGTACCGCGTTATCCCCGTCGAGAAGGGGGCCAATTGGGTTAAGGTGGCGGGAACCGATCCTTTGAACCGCGATCTTCAGGAGAAGTTAAGCCGAGAATTAAAGACGATTATTCGGTGGGCGGTCACTACCAATCAACAGATCGATAAAGCATTAGAACGGTTTTACCATGAACACCTCCATACAGTCACTGCGATCCTCGAAGAAATAAGCGCGACGGAACTTGAGGGGTTGTCCTATCCCAGTCCCGAGGGGCTTGGTGAGGATCCGAATAAATTGGTAAATGAAGCCCCCATCGTACGGATGGTAAATTTTCTGATCAACGAGGGGGTTCGTTTAAACGCCAGTGATATTCATTTAGAACCCTTTAGCGTTGGTGTAAGGTTGAGATATCGGATCGACGGGGTGCTTTATGAATACAAAGCGCCGCCGGCTACCCTATATCCGGCCGTAGTTTCCCGGTTAAAACTGATTGCTGGGATGGATATTACCGAAAAGCGGTTGCCGCAAGACGGAAGAATTAGTTTTGTGTATGCCGGTCGCAATTTGGATTTACGGGTAGCAGTCGCCCCTACCATGCATGGCGAAGCAGTTGTGGTGAGGATTCTCAACCGGCAAAACCTTTCTTTGAAAATGGAAGACTTAGGGCTGGAAAGAGAGGGTTTAGACCGTTTTCAGCGGCTAATCCGGCTGACCCATGGGATGATTTTAGTATCCGGGCCAACAGGAAGCGGGAAAACGACGACCCTTTATGCGGTCCTCTCCCGTCTGAATCAGGCGGATCGGAAGATCATTACGATTGAAGATCCGGTCGAATATGAGCTTGACGGCGTGAATCAAATTCCGGTTAAACCAAAGCTGGATTTTGGTTTTGCCCAAGGCGTACGGACGATTGTCCGGCATGATCCCGATATTATCCTGGTCGGTGAGATCCGGGACCGGGAAACGGCGGAAGTGGCCATTCAATCGGCCTTGACCGGTCATTTGGTATTCTCAACCGTCCATACCAATGACGCAGCCGGTACGTTTACGCGCCTCATCGATATGGGGATGGAAGAATATTTAGTGGCATCTACGGTGCGGGGAGTGTTGGCCCAGCGGTTGGTACGAAAGATCTGCCCTGTTTGTAAAGAAGAGCAGCAACCAACTGGAGTGGAACTGGAGCTAATAGGGGAAGCGGCAAAAGTTCCGACGGTTTTCTATCATGGGAAAGGCTGTGAAAAGTGTAACTTCATCGGCTATAAAGGCCAGACCGGACTCTTTGAATTGTTGATTAACAGTGAAGAGCTTGAGGGTTTAGTCATGGACAGGGTACCCAGCTCGGTTATTAAAAAACAAGCAATTAAGGAAGGGATGATTACCCTCCGCCAAGATGGCCTTGCTAAAGTTAAAGCCGGAATTACTACCATTTCTGAAGTGCTACGGGTAACGTGAATGGAGAGGGAAAATGACACATTTATTTTCATATCAAGCGGCTGACCGGTCTGGGAAAATCCAGACCGGAACCCGTAGCGGGGAAAGTAAAGCCGATGTCATCCGGGAGTTAAAAGCGGAAGGCCTCTTTATTATAAAAATCCACGAAAAAATAGACCATACGCGGATTATTGGGAAAAAAGTAAAAAAAACTGAGCTGATGGCTTTTACCCGCCAATTAGCTGGTCTGTTAGGTTCAGGATTACAAATTGACCAAGCCATTAGTTTGGTGGCTACGATCTTAGGGAAAACACGGCTCGCGCAGATTGCCTTCGATCTCAAAAAGATGGTCCAGGAAGGGGCCTCTTTTTCTCAGGCCTTAGAACGTTATGAAGCTGTTTTTGGCCGCTTCTATGTTACTTTGGTGAAAGCAGGAGAAAAGATTGGCCTTTTACCGGAGGTGCTAAAACGGCTATCCACTTCTTTAGAAGAAGAGCATGAACTCAAAAGCGAATTGACCAATAGTTTGATTTATCCGGTCCTGGTCACTCTAGTCAGTGCCATCGCTACCTTTGTCATGATCCGAGTAGTGGTGCCCAGTTTCGCGCAGTTATTTGCCCGTTCCGGTCAGGAACTACCGCGCATCACCCGGCTTGTTTTAGTTTTGAGCGACATCCTACCCTACCTGAGTCTGTTCATCATCATGGGGGTGGTTGGCTTTATCTTCTGGTATTGCTCCGGTTTACAGTCAACCAAAGCCAAAAGGGTCTGGGATCAATTTCAACTGGCCATTCCGGTAGTGGGTAGTATTCGTTTACGACTTAGTATTGCACGTTTTGCGCAGATGTTAAGTTTATTGTTGCGGAGTGGAGTTCAACTGGTGGAAGGCATGGCTATTCTCCAGGGGGTACTGGATAATCTGGTCTTAAGTGAACTATTACACGAAGCAGAGCTTGAGGTACGAAAAGGTGGGAGCTTGGCTCGGTGTTTTGGACGACAAGCCCAGTGGCCGGCTTTGGTTAAACAGATGGTGATGATTGGGGAAGAGGCGGGCAACCTTGATGAGATGCTGGCGCATCTAGCCCATTTTTATGAACAGGAAACCCGTTCGGAGCTGAAAAACCTCATGGCCCTCCTCGGGCCAGTGCTAATATTAATTTTAACCGGGTTGGTTTTCTTGATTATTGTAGCCATCTTGTTCCCCATCATCAATGTCCCGTTACTAGATTGATCATATAGTGTAAGGAGGAAAGAAAGTGGGTAGGAGAAAACATATAAAGTTCCAGGATGAAGCAGGGTTTACCCTTTTAGAAATCATCGCCGTCTTCTTTTTGATCGCTCTGCTCTATGCTTTGGTTGGTTCCTCGGTTTGGAACAGACTGGATCAAGGCAGGGTAAAGGCTGCCCAGGCCCAGATGGCGATCTTTCGTAATTGTTTGGATGATTACCGACTCGACTTCGGGTCGTATCCTTCCACCGAGGAAGGGTTGAATGCGCTCTGGCAAGCGCCGAACGGAAAGGAAAGGCTGTGGAATGGGCCGTATATTAACGGATCGATCCCTGCAGATCCGTGGGGAACAGCATATATTTACCGAAATCCGGGGGAGATCAACCGAGAGCGCTATGATCTATACTCCTTAGGCGCCGACCGTTTGGAAGGCGGGACCGGGATTAATGCTGATCTCCACCTTTGGAGGGAAGATACCCATGTTACTGAAGGAATCATGGAGCAATAAGCGGGAAACCGGTTTTACCCTTCTAGAAGTAATGGTGGTTCTGACGCTGATCCTGCTTGTGGTCAGTTTAGTCTTTCCGGTAAGTGGCACGCTTCATCAACGTTTGTTAATCAAGCTAAGCTTAGACCAACTGGAGGACGACCTATTGGTTCTTAGGGCCCAAGCCTTAGGCGGCGATGAAGCGCCAGTGATCAGCTTTGAACCGGGGCAAGCATATTACCGGATTGAGGTGGGCGGTACGGAGTTAAAGCGGCAGTTATCGGGTTTGGTCATTGCAACGGAAACCAAAATCGATTTTTCCGCCCGTAACATGGTCAGTACCGTTTTAACGTTCCGGTCTAGTCAGGACGTGAATTACGAAGTGACTTTTAGTGACCGGGGAGAACCGGTTATTGAACGAAAGTGACCAAAAAGCTTAAAAAACAGAGTGTGATGTCGAGTTGAAATTTTTCCAAACGAAGCAATGGTCTTCGGAAGCAGGTTTTACCCTCTTTGAGGTGTTGGCGGCTTTTGTTTTGTTATCCCTCTTCTTGAGTTGGTTTATTCCGGGTTTGGCGCAAATTCGTCAAGCTGAACTCCGGATGCAGCAGCGGGTCAATGCCTATCTTCTGGGATACGGCAAGTTGCAGGAGGTCATTTACCAAGCAGAGCTAGGCGTCGAAGGCAAGTTTGCCGAGCCGTGGTCTAATTACGCTTGGCAGTGGGAAGAGGAGGAAAAAGGAACTTTAAAGGTACAGACCTTAACGGTAAAATGGAAGGATTTAAATCATGAACGTCAACTTCGGCTTAGTCACACACGACTGCAAGCAGACTAAAAAGAGGTACGGGGAGATTGGCTTTACCTTACTAGAGGTCCTTTTGGCGTTGACCCTAACCGGACTCCTTTTACTGCTGCTTTCTCCTGCGCTGTTTAACATGGACCGTTTTTTATTCCGCACCAATACCACCGCGGAACAGAGCAGGATGCAACGTCTGCTTTATCGAAGATTGGCGGCGACGCTGGACAATGTCTATCACTATCCTTTTTTTGATGGTAATTTCCCGCCCTTTACCGGTGATGAACGGGGTTTTACCGTCCTTACTCAATCAGAAGAAGGGCTGGCGCAAACCGAATATCTGCTGCAGGGTGGAGAATTGCAGCTAACATCCTTCTATTATGAACGGGATGCGCTTGCCATCGAACCGCAAGAAAAAGAGGAAACCGTTATTCTCGCCAACCGATTGGTTAACCCCTATTTCGCTTATTTGGATGAAACCTCCGGTGTTTGGCGTAGTGTTTGGGATGAAAAAGATTACCCCCGCCTGGTCCGGTTGATCACCGGTCTTCGCTTCGAAAGCGGCGATGAATATGACCTGGTACCGGTGGTGATTCCGCTTCGGATCGGGCAGAAGTACGGATGGGAATGATGAAAAAAGCAGGAATTGGCCAACAGGGGAGTGCGCTCGTTTATATTTTTGGGCTTTGTCTTTTCCTCAGCGCTGTGTTGTCTTTTGTTAGCGAAAAGGTAAAATTAAATCGGATCTTAATCACCAGTTTCGAGCAAGAAATGATTTTGAGTCAAATGGCGGAGGATCTAACAGCGTTGGCTATGGATCACCTGTTGCAAAATACCGATTACTATGATGCGCCGGAGCATTTCAAGATTTCAAAAGAAAAAATCGCCGCCTTGGCATCGGGATACCAAGCCACCGTAGAAATCCGGGATGAAGGCAGTCGTTTTAACCCAAATAATCTGCCGGTTGCTTATTGGCAAGCCTATTTTCGTCATGTGCCACAAGTTCATGAACGACTTGTAGAGTGGTGTTTCCGTCCCGTGGACCTCTCCGTCCGAATTGCCACACCGATCCGGAACAATTATGTATTGACCCCGGAGGAATTGGAACAGCTCTTGACCGATGGTGACCGTAGGCTTTTCCCCAGCTCTAGCTTGACGGTGTTTGGACCGGCCAACTATTATTTACTCGATGGGGAAGTCTTTGTTTCCCTCCTGATGCGGGCAGGATTAAAGCTGTCTCCCCTGGCGGTGGAGACGGTGCTGGAAGGGTTCAATGACCAATGGGGACAATTCTATAATGATCACTTGGATACTTTATTAAGCCAGTTGCAACTTCCGGAACTTCCACCGCTAGAACAGCTAGAACGACTTTTAACTGCGGAAGGCAGCCTTAACCCGAATTTTATTGAACCGTCCTATTTACGCTTGTTAATGCCCGCGGACGAACAGCGGGAGTTTTCCGATCTGGCTGTCCGGCAACGAGAACAACCCTTTACTTCACTGGAAATGTTTGAAGATTATCTCCATAATAGCCAGGGCGTAACCATTTCTTCCGTTCGTCTCCGCCATCTCTTCTCCGTCCAAAGTACAGTACTGGGGATCAAGGTTCTCATCGCTGACCAAGACGGGGACGAAGT
>DOID01000142.1:0-143 GCA_003511465.1 Bacillota bacterium
CTGAGCGTGATCCAACGTTTTAACAACCGGGGTGAAAACGTGGATGACCTTTTTCAGGTCGGTTGTATCGGTTTGATGAAGGCCATCGATAATTTTGACTTGTCACAAAACGTCAAGTTTTCAACCTACGCGGTTCCGATGAT
>DOID01000142.1:362-4239 GCA_003511465.1 Bacillota bacterium
ACCAGTAAAAACGGACAGGAGCCAACGGTGGGGGAGATTGCTACGAGTTTGAATATCCAGCGGGAGGAAGTGGTTTTCGCCTTAGATGCGATTCAGGATCCAATTTCTCTCTTTGAGCCCATCTACCATGATGGAGGCGATCCGATTTTTGTAATGGACCAGATCAGTGATGATAAAGACGTCGATAATCAATGGTTGGAGGGAATCTCGATCCGGGAAGCGATGTCCCGCTTAAATGACCGGGAGAAGGAGATCCTAAAAATGCGCTTTTTTGACGGACGGACCCAGATGGAAGTGGCCGAGGAGATTGGGATTTCTCAAGCCCAGGTCTCGCGGTTAGAAAAGACAGCTTTAAAAAATATCCGGCGTTATATCGGCGAGGAACGGACGAAGGAGTGAGCGCAGTGAAAACACGCATCGTAACGGCTTTAATTCTGGTCATGATCGGTGGGCTGATCCTGACTTTAACGGGTAATTCAGCTTTATCTTCGGCTGAGACGGCAGTCGCCTTTAGCCCCGGAAATTTAATCCGCCTACACGTGATGGCCAACAGTGACCGGGCAGAGGATCAAGAGGTTAAATTGCTCGTGCGGGACCGCATCTTAGCGGAAACAGCGGTTTTGCTGAGGGATATCAATGACCGGACAGAAGGACTCGCGGTCCTCCGCGCTCACCAAGACGACTTAGTGGTAGCCGCTGAGGATGAACTTAAGCGCCATGGTTTTCCCTACCGGGCGGCGGTAGAAGTAGGCGAGTTTGGTTTCCCCGAAAGGCACTATGATTTCGGAGTGCTCCCGGCTGGGAAATACCAGGCTCTACGGGTGGTTTTAGGTCAAGGACAGGGACGGAATTGGTGGTGTGTCCTTTTCCCTCCGGTTTGTCACCTGACTATGGACGACCGGACCGCAAAGGAGGCGGAACCAATCCGTCTGCGGTGGAAGGCTTTGGAGGACTTGCGGGAACGGAAGGAAGAATTGGAAAAAAAGGCTTGGGTGGAATGGGCGAAATGGTTTCAACTGGCTACCATCGCGATTAAGTAAAAGAGGGGACCCCCTCTTTTTTTTTTGAAAACGGAAAAAGCCATGCCAGAGCAATAAAGGTTGACAGTAAAAGCTTGGTGTTATAAACTGTAAAAAGGAGTAAAGATTTAAGCGGAGGGAAGCGGAATGTCGAAAGAACGGGTTTTGATTATCGAAGATGAACCGAATATTATCGAATTAGTCGCCTACAATTTGGAAAAAGAGGGTTGGTTGGTGTCAAAGGCACAAACCGGAGAAGAAGGTTGGGAAAAGATCCAAGCTGAGCATCCGGATATTATTCTGCTTGATCTGATGCTACCAGGGATCGACGGGATGGAGATCTGCCGCCGGACCCGTCAGAATAAATTAACCCGTGATATCCCCATTATTATTCTCACCGCCAAAGCGGAAGAGGCCGACCGTGTGCTGGGGCTAGAGTCGGGGGCAGATGATTATGTCACGAAACCTTTCTCCCCACGGGAATTGATTGCGCGGATTCGGGCCGTCCTGCGCCGGGCGGATAAGAACTTCTCCGAAGTGGAAGAGAATGAAATGATGGTCTTAGGACCGATTAAGATGGATCTCCGTCAGCATAAAGTATTGGTCAACGAGAACGAAATTGAACTGACACCCAAGGAGTTTGATCTGTTACATTTGCTCATGTCCCATCCGGGACGGGCTTTTTCCCGGGAATACCTCCTGGAGAATCTGTGGGGATACGAGTTCTTTGGGGATACCCGTACTGTGGACGTGCATGTGCGCCGCTTACGCCAGAAGATCGAGGATAATCCGGCTCAACCTTACTGGTTGGAAACGGTCCGTGGCGTCGGTTATCGAATCCGGGAGGCTTAAAAACAATGCAACGTCTTCGTTTCCAAATGATTGCTGGCTTTGTGCTCCTGTTGCTGCCAGCCTTTTGGATTAGTCTTAATCGGCCGGGGTTATCTGCCCTGGCTTTACTTTGGGTGGTCGGTGGTGGGTATCTTTTGATCCGTTTCTATTTGGATCCCATGGAAAAGCTCTGGAAAACAATGCGGAGCTTTGACCCGGAAATCCAGTATGTTACCTACAAAAAGTTTTTGAAAAAAGTCTACCATCATCTTAATGCACAGGAAGAACGGATCGACCGTGAGAAAAAGGGCCGGGAAGATGTGGAGTCTATTCTCTTCAGTATGGTGGAAGGGGTGGTCGCGACTGATTCCAGCGGTCGGATCTCCTTTTTAAATCCCACCGCAGAGCGGCTTTTCCAGATCGAACATGGATCGGCGCTGGGTAAATACCCACGGGAAGTTTGGCGTGAATTTGAACTGGTGGAAATGTTCCACCAGGTTTTTGTGACCGGACAACCGCAAAGTCGGGAGTTTCAGTTGGATTTACCACCCAAATCCTACCTTAAAGTAGAGATTATCCCCATCCGTTACGGGGAGGATGAAGAGGTCCAGGGTGTTTTAGCGATGGTGCGTGACATTACCCGGGTGCGTCGGTTGGAGACCATCCGTACCGATTTTGTGGCTAATGTTTCTCATGAACTACGTACCCCCTTGACTTCGATTAAAGGTTTTATCGAAACCCTGCTCGATGGCGGACTGGAGAGCAGAGAGACGACGAAACGGTTTCTTACCATTATGTACCAGGAGACAGAACGGTTTAACCGTTTGATCTCAGATCTGTTGGATCTCTCTCAGATTGAATCTGGCCAAGCGGAGCTGTCGCGGAACAAACTTTACCTGGCACCCTTGGTGGAAGACGTGCGGCTCACTTTGCAAGAACGTTTGACGGAGAAAAACATTTCCTTATCGGTGGAATTGGGACCTACTCCGGTCTGGGCTGATGAGGATCAGATCCGGGAAGTGTTAGTTAACTTGATTGAAAACGCGCTTAAATATTCCACCGCCGGTGGGCATATTAAAGTTCAGGAGTATAACAGCGGGGACCAGCAGGAGTTTATCATCTGTGATACCGGGATTGGGATTCCGAAAGACAGTATTCCCCGGATCTTTGAGCGTTTTTACCGAGTGGACAAGGCCCGTTCCCGTGAGATGGGCGGTACCGGTCTGGGTTTATCCATCGTTAAGCACATTATCGAACGACATGACGGTAGAGTCTGGGTCGAAAGTGAATTGGGGAAGGGTAGTTGTTTCCATTTTACGCTCACGAAGTACCAGGAAGAAAGGGGTAAGGGCTAAGCGGATGGAACGACTCCAGAAGTATCTGGCCCGCTGCGGGGTGGCTTCCCGGCGGAAAGCGGAGGAGCTGATCGCCGGCGGCTTGGTTGCGGTCAATGGGCAAGTGGTGCGGGAGTTGGGCACTAAAGTTGAACCCGGAAGCGACCGGGTGACAGTGGCCGGACGGCCAATTGTCTTGGAAACGGAAGGGATCTATTTAATGGTGAATAAACCCCAGGGGTACATCACCGGCAATCGGGATCCCCAAGGCCGCCGGACGGTCTTGGCGCTCTTGCCGGAGGGTTTTCCCCGGGTCTTTCCTGTTGGCCGGTTGGATTACAATACCACCGGCCTTCTGCTATTAACCAACGACGGTGAGCTGGCCTACACCCTTACCCACCCGAAGTTTCAGGTTGAAAAGGTATACCAAACTTTAGTCAGGGGCGTGCCGGAAACAGCAGTCTTAACCCAGCTTCGGCAGGGCATTCTCCTGGAGGATGGTCTTACGCATCCGGCCGCGGTGAATATAATCAAGGTTAAAGCGGGGAATGCTATCCTTAGCATTAGCCTACGGGAAGGGCGTAAACGGCAAGTTCGCCGGATGTGCGCGGCGGTTGGGCATCCCGTGTTAGAGCTGGAAAGGGTAGCGCTGGGGCCATTACGTTTAGGCGATCTGGCTTTAGGGCAATACCG
>DOID01000142.1:4434-4563 GCA_003511465.1 Bacillota bacterium
CGAGCGACGACTTCCATGAAGACTGCTGATTAAAGGATGTTGACTGATGGGCTTAAGGATAAAGCATTATTTAGCGAAAGATCTAGGCCTTGATCTGGGAACCGCCAATAGTTTGGTCTACGAGAAAAA
>DOID01000142.1:4805-6467 GCA_003511465.1 Bacillota bacterium
CTGCGGCCGCTTAAGGAGGGTGTAATCGCCAATTATGAGCTGACAAAAGAGTTGATCCGCCATCTGTTCAAAAAGGCCTTAAAACGACGGTTTGGCTTTAAACCACGGGTAGTCGTCAGTATCCCGACCGGCATTACCGGGGTGGAGCGCCGGGCGGTACTCGACGCGACGCTCAGCGCGGGTGCCGGGGAAGCCTTCCTGATCGAGGAACCGGTAGCTGCGGCAATTGGTGCCGGACTTCCGGTGCACGAGGCGGTCGGCAATATGGTGATTAACATCGGGAGCGGTACTACCGATGTGGCGGTGATTTCCCTCGGCGGTGTCGTGGCCGGTTTATCGGTTCGAGTCGGGGGAGATGCCATGGACGCCGGGATCATCCGGTTCATTCGGCGGCAGTATAACCTGTCTATCGGTGAGCGGAGCGCGGAAGAACTTAAAATTGAATTGGGATCAGCCTATCCTTTGCCCGACGAGGAACAGCGGACCGGGGAAGCGCGCGGGCGGGACCAAGTAAGCGGGCTGCCAAAAAACGTGATTGTCAATGCCGGTGAGATCCGCGCGGCGCTCAAAGAACCGATTGCCGCCATCATCAACGGCATTCGGCAGGTGGTGGAGAAAACCCCGCCGGAACTAGTTGCCGACATTATGCACCAGGAGATTGTGATGACCGGCGGCGGCGCTTTGCTGGCCGGCCTAGACCAGTTGGTTGCCAGGGAACTTAGTATGGAAGTGAAACTGGCTAGCGATCCGATGGCTTGTGTCGTGAAGGGCGCCGGGCAAACCCTGGAGCATTTGGATGCTTTGAAACGAGCTTTAGTGGGGAGCAAGAAATCGACGCGTTAGGGCAATGCTTAGGATGGGTTGGGCAGGAGAATCCGTAGGGATTCTTTTTTTTATGTCTTCTATGGTTTTGAAAGGATTTTTTAATTTTACGGTGAATTATTACGGTAAAGTAAGTGCTTTTAAAGAAGGCGGATACAGAATGGGGAATCATAGCTGGAAAATCGGTGTGGGTCTGGCTTCGATGCTGCTGGGGATGCTTCTTGTCTTCCAGTTTCGGACGGAAACCAATGTCAAAACCTACTTGCCGCAGTTTAAAACGGTTAGTGAGTTAGGGATCAAGTGGAACCGGATGCAAACCGATCTGGACAAGAAAGAAACGGAATTAAAAAGTTTACGGCAGCAAATCCAAGGCTATAACCGGGATGAAGAGGTAAAAAGCCTCCAAATGGCCGCTGGGGTTACACCCCTCCGGGGCCCAGGCGTTGAGATTACCCTGACCGATGTGGAACGCCCGCTCAAGAGTTATGAGGACCCGAACCTGTTTATTGTCCATTATGACCAATTGGAGCTGTTGGTTAATGAGTTGTGGGCGGCCGGCGCAGAAGCGGTCGCCATTAACGGAGTGCGCTTAGTGGCCCAGACCGGCTTTAGTTGTGCCGGAACGACGATTCTAGTCGGGACGAAGAAACTAGCTCCTCCTTATACCATCCGCGCCATTGGCGATCCCGGAACCCTGAAGGCAGCCCTAATGATTCCCGGTGGTTTTATTGAATCTCAAATCCTCCCCTTCGAACTGGGGATTTGGATTAAAGTTCAAGATAGCCTGTACCTCCCACCCTATAAGGGAAGTTCTGTTTATAACTATGCAGAGGTCGTACC
>DOID01000142.1:6720-8466 GCA_003511465.1 Bacillota bacterium
GAGGAACCGTAATGTTACTGATTCCAGTAATCGGGGTTAGCCTTGGGGTAGCGGTGGGACTGCTTTTACCCTGGGAGATTCCGATTTCTTATAAAAGCTATACGGCCTTGGCTATTCTAGCGACCATAGATGCGATCTTTGGCGGGATGCGCGCCGAGTTGGAAGGGGACTTTATCTTTTCAAAATTCATCGTTAGTTTTTTCGCCAACGCAATTGTGGCGGTAGCCTTGGCGTATTTTGGTAATGCGTTGGGGATCGATATTTATTTGGGAGCGGTGGTGGCCTTTAGTATTCGACTTTTTAACAACCTCTCTTTAATTCGGGAGTTTCTCATTATCAGGTATCGCAATCGTTAAACCATTTTAACTGTTTTTTTGCGTTATCGAAGCAAAAAGCTGTACTGTAGACAATTCATGCGCTTCCCCCCCTCAAATAGCCCTTACCGGGGCTATTTATTTTATCCGGGATCACGTGTCAATAGATTAGACATAAACTGCGGTGGGGTTCTCATATGCTATAAATTAAAGAAGCTTTTTGCGTTGTATCCGTTAAAGAAGATTCCGGCACAATATATAGTGTTTGACTTGAGTTGGGCTATCAATATATTGTGCCGGAATAGTTTGATCAAATGACAACGCAAAAAACCCTAAAGGGGGAGGAGGGGGATGAAAGGAGGGCTCATCGCTTTTCATCGGTGGGTTAGTAAGAACCCGCTATACCTGTGGTGGTCAATTTTTCTCCCTTTAATGCTGGTGATCCTATTTACCTCCTGGGATGAATTGACCGTGCCCATGGCCGATACAGCACAGCCCCCCGGCTTTATTCCACAGCTCGTTCAATCCTTTACCCTCGTTGCACTGGCGCGGGTTGTTTTGGTAGCGATTGGGGTGGTGCTCATCATGATCTGCCTATTTTTCCCCTTGTTCCGGGTGGGTAAAGAAGGAGTCCAGTGGACTAGAGAACAGGAGGAAGAAATCACCCGAGCGAGTGCTGAGATCATCGGGGCGGAAGTTGAAGAATTGATTCAACAAGAATCATTCCGCTGGTCGATCATCCACCGTTGGCTCCGGTTCTACGCGGTGCAAGAAGGAAACCCAGGGGTTTGGCTGCGGGACTTGGTGGCCACGATCTTGGAGTCTTTTCCCAAGGAGCGGCTTAGCATAACCCTCCAAGAAGGAGAAAAGCTCTTTGTGCTACAGCACCCGCTCCTATCCAAGCTGGTCATACCGGATGGGGCAGTGGCGGAAACCTTTGGGTTGAAACTGAGATTTCGGCCTGATTATGCCCTCTACTTTTACCTTTATGCTGACGAAGGTGGATTATCCGCCATCGATGAACATTTTCTGCTGATTCTCTGTGAAATCTTCGGCGGAAAAGCACAAGCGGCTGGGGTCACCTGGAACGAGCTGGTTGCCTATTTTCAATTAGTTAATAACCCCATGGACGGCTCAGGTATAAAATAATAGGGGGGTGAGCGTAATGGAAGAAAAAAAGGACGAAGACCGCACTTTCGGGCAAGCTATTCGTTTGATTAATACGAAGAAAACATGGTCGACGACGAAAGAAAAGGATCCTTATGTCATTAAAGCGGCCGAACGGGCTAAAGACCGACTGCGGAGCCGTTTGTTAGAATTGAGCGAGAACTAAAGGAGCGCGGTTCCTAAGAAAGCACTTTTTGCCTAACTCAAGTTAGCGGGCGAATGCATAGTTTATAGAGAGAATTAGGTGGGAGGTGCAAATGATGTT
>DOID01000142.1:8762-9310 GCA_003511465.1 Bacillota bacterium
GCGCCCGTAGCTCAGTTGGATAGAGTGGCAGACTTCGAATCTGAAGGTCGGGGGTTCGAATCCCTCCGGGCGCGCCATTAAGTTTAAAATGTAAAGCTCCTGCTAATGGGGGCTTTTTATTTTTTAAGTTCGGCCTAGGGTGTACTTATTAATTAATAACGATTATGGGATAATAAAGAGCAGGAGTTAACTGGAAGAAAGCTAATTTAAAAATTAGCGAGATTTATTTGGAGGTGGATTAAATGGAGACTTCTTTGGATAGGGCAATTAGATCCATTGTTCAAGTAGCAGAACCCGACCGTATAGTACTCTTTGGTTCGCATGCCAGTGGTAGTTTCACTGATGAGAGCGATTATGATTTGTTGGTACTAAAAAAGAATGTTACAAAGCCACGTGAGCTAGCGCAGAGAATATATTTAAATTTCGATAGCATTGGTGCACCAGTAGATATAATTGTCGCAGATTTGGATAGCTATGAGAAATTAAAAGATGATCCGTATTTGATTTATCATACTGCTAATCAAGATGGGGTTGTTGTTTATGAAAAA
>DOID01000142.1:9429-20580 GCA_003511465.1 Bacillota bacterium
AAATTTCATTTAGAGCGGATTGAAGAATTGCGGCTAAACCACAAACCCGCCGTTCACGCCAATCACTTGGCCGGTGATGAAATTAGCCGCCTCCGAAGCAAGGAAAAGGGCACAAGCGGCGATCTCTGCGGGGGTACCGAAGCGTTCCAAGGGGGTTTGCGCCTTCAGGGCGGCTTTTTCTTCCGCCGTAAAGGGATCAAGCATTGGGGTGTCAATGACCCCCGGAGCGATGCAATTGACTTGGATGTTGGAAGGACCGACCTCTTTGGCTAGGGCTTTGGTGAAACCGATGATCCCGGCTTTGGCTGCTGAGTAGTGGACTTCGCAGGAAGCGCCGACCTGGCCCCAGATGGAGGCGATGTTGATGATCTTGCCCTGCTTACGGGGGAGGATCTGCCGGAGGACACTCTGAGTACAGTGGAAGACCCCGGTGAGGTTCGTGTCGATCATGGCAGCCCATTCCTCAGGGGTTAGGTCGATAAATAATCTAGATTGGGCGATCCCAGCATTATTGATCAGAAGATCAATGGAGCCGAAGGTGGCAAGACAGTATTCAACCATCAGGTCGACCTGTGATCGGCAGCGGATATCGGCTTGGTAAAGCTCGACGCTGTAGCCTCGGCTTTGTAACTGTCGACGGAGTTCTTCAGCGGCGGTCATAGAATGATGGTAATTAAGTAATACCTGATAGCCGTGGGCGGCAAAAAGCTCGGCACAGGCTCGGCCGATGCCTCGGGCGGCTCCGGTGATGATGACGGTTTTACCCATTGTAATCTCTTCTTTCACAGGAAATTAGTTGCTCAAAGCTTGTTCCTTTCATTTTTAAATTATGCCTTTGCGGCTAAAACCCTGCTGTCAGGGGAGAGGATCTTTGTTAAAATAGAAAGAACGAAGCAGGGAAGAAAAGGAGGGGGAGCAAAATGTATGATCTTTTAATTATCGGTGGCGGACCAGCCGGTCTATCAGCGGCGGTGAACGGACGGCGCAGGAACAAACAGGTTTTACTGGTGGGAAAAGAAGCGGTTAGTAACAAATTGCGCCAAGCCCACCGGGTCGACAATTATTTGGGGATTCCACAAATAAGCGGGGCGGAACTGGCTGCCAAATATCGGGAACATGCGGTGGCGGAAGGGGTAGAGCTGAAAGAGGATGAAATTCAGAACCTCTGGTCGGAGGAGGGCGTTTTTCAGGCCATGGGGAAAACTGAGCTTTATACGGCAAAAGCAGTGATTATTGCCACCGGGACACCGCAAAAAGCATCGATTCCGGGGGAGGAAAGATTAGTCGGTAAAGGAATCAGTTACTGCGCCACCTGTGACGGGATGTTTTTCCGGGGGAAAAAGGTTTTTTTCCTCTCCGAACTGGAGGAGGGGGAGAAGGAAGCAAATTTCTTGGCTGACATTTGTGCCGAGGTGTACTATCTTCCCCGCTACAAAGGGGAGTACACGGCCTTGGATCCGCGAATTACAGTAGTCTCGGGGCGACCCCTGCGGTTTCATGGTGAGGACAAGCTAACCGCAGTAGAAACTTCCGCTGGCCAGTACGAGGTGGAAGGGGTCTTTGTTGAACGGGCCAGTCTTCCTCTGGACCGCTTAATGCCTGGTTTAAGCTTGGAAAACGGGTTCATCAAGGTTGACCGGCAGCAGCAGACCGACGTTCCGGGAATTTTTGCCGCCGGCGACTGTACAGGTAAACCCTGGCAGATTGCGAACGCCGTCGGGGAAGGTTTGGTAGCGGCCTTGAGCGCTGTTGACTATCTAGCTACGGGGAAAGGATGAGCCGAAAGGATGGAAACTGAGCGGATCGATCTCTTACTGGTCCGGAAGGGACTGGCGGAAAGCCGGACGAAGGCACAGGCGCTAATTATGGCCGGGCAAGTCAAAGTAGATCAGAAGGTGGTTGATAAGCCGGGCACGCAGGTCCCTGTCGATGGCATGGTGGCGATCGCCGCTGGTTTACCCTATGTGAGTCGTGGCGGGTTTAAGTTGCGACGGGCGTTGGACGTTTTTCCGGTAACCGTGGCGGAGCGGGTCTGTTTAGATGCCGGTGCTTCCACCGGAGGTTTTACCGATTGCTTGTTACAAGAAGGGGCAAAGCTGGTCATCGCTGTAGACGTGGGCTATGGACAGTTGGCTTGGAAACTCCGTCAGGATCCGCGCGTGGTAGTGATGGAGAAGACCAATGTCCGTTATTTGACCCCCGCTCAACTGCCAATCCGACCCAGCCTGTTGACGGCGGACCTTTCCTTTATTTCCCTAGGGAAGGTGCTACCGGTGTTTACGGCCTTACTCACCGATGACGGGGAGATTATTTCCTTAATTAAACCCCAATTTGAAGCTGGCCGTAGTCAAGTGGGGAAGAAAGGTGTGGTACGTTCGGCGGCTATCCACCGGGAAGTCCTGGCGAAGACGATCGCCCTGGGGCGGGAGGCGGGTTTGGGCTGTGCCGGTCTTACCCATTCACCGGTTTTGGGTCCGGAAGGGAATATTGAGTTTTTAGTATATTGGCAAAAGGGGAAGGCGGATGGGGTGAGTCCTGATCCGGAAGCAGTAGTGGCTGCCGCCTGGAACGAATTAAAGGAAAAGTAAAAGCCTCTGCAATTTATAGCAGAGGCTATCTACAAAGGAAAAAAGGAGGGGTGACAAAGTAAAAGATTTTACTTCGACTTAACTACTATATTAAATGAATAGTTTTAAAACCAAGTTACCAAAGCCTGAACGATTAGCAACGATCATAAAATAATTATAATGCCTTCTGGTAGATCCGGTAGATTTTGTAAAGGTCGCCCCCGGCGCGGATCGCATCGTTGACCATCTTCGTATTAAACTCGTGAACGGTAGAGCCTTCTCCATACTTATACCCTTTCTGGAGGGCGCTTTGGAACATATGCAGATACATAGCCGCCGAGACACCTTTTTTGTGGTAAGCGGGGTCAACCATTAGAATCAGGCTGCGGCCACCGTCGATCTTCCTCTTGTACCAGAGGAATTTAAGAAAACCGATGGGGAAGAGCCGTCCGTTTAAACGCTTGAATACTTGATTGTAGTCGGGAAGAGCTACCGCCAAGCCGACAATTTCTTCTTGAGCGTCGACGGCCACGACCAGTAGATCGCGGTCGGCAACCGGGAGCAGCTTTCCAACCTCATCCTTGAGCTCTTCCATGCCGGGGGGGACCATATCAGGCCAATCTTCCGGCCAGGAACGAACCAACAATTTCTCAATACCGACCAGTTCCTGGTCGAGGTTTTTCAGGTCAAGATTACGGGTGGAAAACTGGTAACGGGTCTTTAGCAGGGCAACGGATTCTTCGAAGCGCTCGGTGACCGGTTTCGACAAGTCATAGTAAAAGGCGAAGCGGTCAAAGCATTTGGTGAACCCGTAACGGTCAAAAAATTCCACGTAGTAAGGGGGATTATAGGTATTTAATAAGACCGGTTCGGAATCGAATCCTTTGATTAACAGCCCCCGATAATCGTCACCGTTGGACGGTGATTGCGGACCGGTTACGGATTCGATCCCCCGTTCTCTTAACCAACCTAGGGCGGTATCAAATAGTTCTTTAGCAACTTCATAATCATCGATCGATTCGAAGAGGGTGATATAACCTTCTTTTTTGTTTTTTTCCCGGTTTAACTTCTCATCGACTCCCGTGCCGATGCGGCCAACCGGCTGCCCGTTCTGCCAGGCGATGAAATATTGGTAGGGCCCCAGTTTCATCAAGGGGTTTTTTTGTGGATTGACGGTATCCCACATTTCGGAGCGAAGGGGTGGGACCCAATAGGGATCATTTTTATAAAGGAGCCAAGGAAGGTTAATAAATACTCGCCAATCCCGTTTCGTTACTACCGGGGTACTAAGGACCTGAGGGGTGGCAGCAGGGTTCTTGCTCAGGCTTAAAATTCCCATTTCAAGAAAAACCTCCTTTCGCGCAATCATCTCTATTTTTCGTGAAATCTTGCTAAATACCTGCCAATGTGGAAAGCTAATTATGAATTAAAACCAAACTGTAACAGAGAAAATATTGATTTTAACCTTGACTTTTAGTATGATTTAGAACAAATGGGGGAATTTGCTCATTTAACCAAGCATCGTCAGAATCTTGACAGAAACCAGTTTTTAGACAGGCTAAATGCGCATTAACCGGTATTTTACCGGTTAATTCCTTGTCTTATAAAATTAGGGGGGGGGAACACCAAAGTGGAAAATATGTCAGTTGGGATCGAGCTACTTTTTACCGGACTTTTCGTGGTTTTCTTGGTTCTCCTGTTTTTGATGTACATTATGAAGGCTATCTCTTGGCTGTTCGGAGCAGAGTCAACGTCGAAAGTTGCGTCTGCTCCGCAACAGATGGTGGCCGCCGGAGCGGCGTCCGCACTTTCTACAGATGAATTGGTGGCCGTAATGGCAGCTGTTGGGAAAGCGCTCCCGCCAAATCATCAAGGAGTGGTCAGGATTAACGTGCCTCAGGTCAATGGTACGGAAGAGGAGCAAATGGCGGTAGCCGCGATCGCCAGCGCCCTAGCTGCCGCGGGACGATAGGGTAACAGTTTTTAAGATTGCGGATGGAATTATAAACAAAAAACGGGAAGGATGTTGAAAGATGCAGCATTTTAAAGTGACGGTTAACGGAAAGGTCTATGAAGTTAGTGTGGAAGAGGTTGCAGCAGGGAATATGGGTGTGACGAGCGCAGCGTCAGTTGCCCCGGTAGCGCAAGCAGGACCTGCTCCTACTCCCGCTCCGGCCCAAAGTGCGGCGGCGGAACTTGGTGCTGGTGAACAAGCAGTACCGGCTCCCTTGGGTGGTACGATTATGCAGATCAATGTCAAAACAGGGGACAGGGTTAGTAAAGGTCAAGTGTTATTAACGCTAGAAGCTTTGAAAATGGAGAATGAGATTGTTGCACCGCATGATGGAACGGTTGGCCAAATTTTTGTCAAGCCGAAAGATGCAGTAAATACGGGTGATGCCTTATTGTCCCTCAGCGTTTAGGGGGGTCGAGTAATGCTGGAGAATATTAAAGCGATCATTTTGTCCAGTGGGTTTGTGGCAATGACCCCCGGACAACTGGTCATGATTATTGTTGCCTTCTTTTTAATCTATTTAGCAATCGTGAAAAAATATGAGCCCTTATTGTTATTGCCGATCGCCTTTGGCGCGCTCTTAACCAACCTGCCACTGGCTGGTTTGATGGATGGGCCGACGACGCTGGCGAATGGTACCGTTCAGGCGGGGGGGTTACTGTACTATCTGTACCAGGGCATAGAATTAGGGATTTATCCGCCCCTTATATTTCTTGGGATCGGTGCGATGACCGATTTCGGGCCATTACTGGCCAACCCCAGAAGTATTCTGTTGGGGGCAGCGGCTCAGTTGGGAATCTTCGCTGCCCTAATTGGAGCAATCGCTTTAGGGTTTGATTTAAGGGCGGCCGCATCCATCGGGATAATCGGCGGTGCCGATGGTCCGACGGCGATCTTTCTAACCAGTCGGTTGAAACCGGAACTTTTGGGCCCGATTGCCATCGCCGCCTATTCCTATATGGCCTTAATTCCCTTTATTCAACCACCGCTCATGCGGTTGGTTGTCCCGAAGAAAGAACGGCAGATTGTCATGGAACAACTGCGTCCGGTCTCCAAGAAGGAACTGGTTCTCTTTCCCATCGCGGTGGTAACCGTCGGCTCCTTGATCTTGCCATCGGCTGCTCCGCTGTTGGGGATGTTGATGTTTGGTAATCTATTACGGGTTTCCGGTGTTACTGAACGCTTGTCCAAGACAGCAGAGAATGAACTGATTAATATTGTCACGATCTTCCTTGGCTTGACGGTAGGGGCGAAAACCAGCGCCGAACAATTTCTGACGGCCCAAACCCTCGGCATTATTGTCTTAGGATTGGCAGCTTTTGTCTTTAGTACCATCGGCGGCTTACTGTTCGGTCGGATCATGTGTAAACTAAGCGGCGGGAAAATTAACCCTCTGATTGGGGCAGCTGGGGTCTCAGCGGTGCCGATGGCAGCCCGCGTGGTTCAGAAGGTCGGAGCCGAGGAAAACCCCGGGAATTACCTGTTGATGCATGCCATGGGTCCTAATGTAGCTGGTGTGATTGGCTCAGCAGTAGCGGCTGGGATCCTACTGGCCCGTTTTGGTTAAAAGTTGTGGCGAAGATGGTTTCGTTCCTAAAATAGATTCTTATAGTTTAGAGAGGTGAAATATTAATGGCACAGAAAGTGGGAATCACCGAAACAATTTACCGTGATGCGCACCAGTCGCTCTGGGCAACGCGGATGAATACCGATGAGATGATGGCGGTAGCCGAAGCCATTGATGAAATTGGCTATCATTCTTTAGAAGCCTGGGGGGGCGCGACTTTTGATACTTGTTTACGTTTTTTGAAGGAGGATCCCTGGGTTCGTCTTCGCCGCTTAAAAGCAGTGATTCGAAAGACTCCGCTTCAGATGTTACTCAGGGGGCAGAACATCCTTGGCTACAGGCATTACCCTGATGATGTGCTCCGGGCGTTCTGTTTTAAAGCCAGAGAGAATGGGATCGATATTTTCCGAATTTTCGATGCCCTTAATGATCTGCGGAATATGGAGACGGCGATTAAGGCTTGTAAAGAGACCGGTGCCCATGTCCAAGGGGCGATCTCTTATACAATCAGTCCGGTTCATAGTGTTGATGCTTTTGTAAAACTGGGTAAAGAAATGAAAGAGCTGGGTTGCGATTCGATCTGTATTAAGGATATGGCTGGACTTTTGATGCCATACGCCGCAGAGGAACTGGTTAAGCGCCTCAAAGCCGAGGTTGGGCTCCCGGTTCAGCTCCATTGCCACTATACCAGTGGTTTGGCCTCGATGACCTATTTGAAGGCGATTGAAGCAGGGGCTGATGTGGTTGACACTGCCCTTTCGGCACTGGCGTTGGGGACTTCCCAACCACCCACCGAGTCGATTGTAGCTGCCCTTCAAGGCACACCCTATGATACGGGTCTTGATCTAGAAGCGTTGTCGCCGATCAACCAACATTTTAAAGAGATTAGCCAAAAGTATAGAGAGTTAGACTCGCCGCGTACGGTTGATACAGCAGTTCTCTCCTACCAGATCCCGGGGGGGATGATTTCCAATCTGGTTAACCAGTTAAAGGGACAAAACGCCCTCGATCGTTACGAGGAAGTGCTGGCCGAAGTGCCGCGCACCCGTGCTGAACTTGGTTATCCGCCGTTAGTGACCCCGACCAGTCAGATCGTGGGCACCCAGTCGGTGCTCAATGTCCTCACCGGGAAACGCTACGGCGTGCTACCCAAGGAGATCAAAGACTATGTACGTGGGTTCTACGGTCGTCCGCCGGGTCCGATCGATCCCGAAGTACAGAAGTTAATCATCGGGGATGAAAAGCCCATCACCTCCCGGCCGGCGGATGAGTTGGCTCCGCAGTTGGAAACGGCGCGGAAAGAACTCCTCGCCATCGACCAACATTATTACCAACAAGAAGAGGATGTCCTCTCCTATATTCTCTTTCCGGAAGTGGCCTTGGACTTTTTCAAATATCGGGCCGGAAAATAAACTCTTCGGGCCTACCCCTTGCAGGGGAGGCCCTTTTTTTGTAGAATAAATCATAAATGATCTGATCGTAAAGACTAAAATAAAAGCAATCACCAAGTCTTTACTTTGCCACGCAACAAGCGTAGATAAGGAGCGAGATAAGATGAAATCAGCCAACGAAATCCGTAGCGATTTTGTGCGGTTTTTTACCGAGCGAGGACATACTTTTGTCCGCAGTTCACCGTTGCTTCCGGCGAATGATCCGACCCTGTTGTTTACCAATGCGGGGATGAATCAGTTTAAAGATGTTTTTCTTGGCACCGGAACCAGACCCTATCAGCGGGCGGTGAACTCCCAGAAGGTTCTGCGCGTGAGCGGTAAACATAATGACCTGGATGAAGTTGGGCGGGATACTTACCATCATACTTTCTTTGAGATGCTCGGGAACTGGTCCTTCGGGGATTATTATAAAAAAGAAGCGATTCAGTGGGCCTGGGAACTCTTAACGGAGGTTTGGGGTTTACCTGTTGACCGGCTTTATGCCACAGTCCACCATACCGACGAGGAAGCGGCAGCTTTGTGGCGGGAATTGACGGAGCTACCGGCCGACCGGATCCTAAGTTTCGGTGATCGGGAGAATTTTTGGGAGATGGGGGAGACCGGTCCCTGCGGCCCTTGTTCGGAAATCCATTTTGATATGGGTGCAGGTTGCTGCGATCGAGGGCATGTGCCCGGACACCAGTGCCAAGTGAATGGTGATTGCGGCCGTTATGTGGAACTGTGGAACCTAGTTTTCATTCAAAACAATCGTAAGGCCGATGGTACACTGGAAGATCTTCCGGCGAAACACGTGGATACGGGTATGGGGTTTGAACGAATCGTCGCTGTTTTGCAAGGAAAAAAATCCAATTATGATACGGATCTGTTTAGGCCGATTATCAAGGAGATTCTGGCCCTGACGGGTGTAAGCCAAAAGCAAGAAGAGGCCCAGGTGGCGTCACAGGTCATTGCCGACCATATTAGGGCTTTAACCTTTTCCATTGCCGACGGGGTACTTCCTTCCAACGAGGGTCGGGGTTATGTCTTACGCCGCATTCTTAGGCGGGCGGCCCGTTTCGCGCGCAATTTGGGGGCCGAGGGGCCTTTGCTCCACCGTTTAGTTCCGGTGGTAGTTCGGGAGATGGGGGAGGCTTATCCGGAAATTAAGGAGCAAGCGGACCATTGTGCCCGGGTGATCCTGGCGGAGGAGGAAGCTTTTGGCCGTACTCTGGATAAGGGGCTAGAGTTGTTTGCCGATTTGAGCCGGAGTTTACGGGAAGAAGGTAAAAAAATCATCCCCGGTACCGCCGCTTTTAAATTATATGATACTTATGGGTTCCCGCTGGATCTAACGGAGTTGATGGCTGAGGAAGAGGGACTTGAGGTTGAGATCGATGAGTTTAACCGTTTGATGGAAGAGCAACGGGAGCGGGCCCGCTCCGGCGGACATTTCAGCGGTACGGAGCAAGAAGTCCGTTGGGAGACGGTTTCTTCCGGCTCCCATTCGCGATTCATTGGTGACCGCTTGGATGCGACGTCCGACTTAAGGATGATCTCGGCCGACGATGAATATTGGCGGCTGGTTTTTGCCGAGACGCCTTTTTACGCGGCCGGTGGCGGACAAGTTGGCGATAGCGGGCTGATCCGAGTGGAAGTGACACCTGGGGCTTACGCCGAGTTCATCGTTGTTGATACCCAAAAGGAACAGGACAAAATCGTGCATTTGGTCGAGAAGAAGGGTGACTTTCCCCGGCAGGCCACGAGCTACACGCTCAAAGTTACTGCTCCGAAGCGGAAGATGGCGGCAGCAAACCATACGGCCACCCATTTATTACAAGCCGCCCTCCGTCGCCAACTGGGTACCCATCTCCACCAGGCTGGTTCTTTAGTCTCGCCGGAGCGTTTGCGTTTTGACTTCACCCATTACCAACGGGTGGAAGAAGATCAGCTTCGACAGGTAGAAAGGGAAGTAAACCAGCAAATATTTGACGCTTTACCGGTAGAGATCAGCGAAATCGACTACCAATCGGCATTGGACCAAGGAGCGCTGGCCTTCTTTGGTGAAAAGTATGGGGATCGGGTCCGTACGGTTAGGATTGGCGACTACAGCATGGAACTGTGCGGTGGTACTCATGTACGTAATACCGCAGAGATCATGGCCTTCAGGATTATGGCCGAAGGCAGTGTGGCCACGGGTGTCCGTCGGATTGAAGCGATCACTGGTTGGGAAGCGCTGCAATTAGCTGAACAGGAGAAAAACCAGCTCCAAGAATTGGCTACGCTCCTTCAGACCGAACCAAGCCAGCTCAAAGAGAAAGTCAGCGCCTTAGTGGAGGCGGAGACGAAACACCAGAAGGAGCTGGAGGCGATTAAACGCCAAACTGCCCTCGCAGAAGGGGAAGAACTCTTTACCGGGGTACAGGAGATCGGCGGCCATTCCTATCTGGTCGCCACGATGACAGAAGCTTCGATGGAATTGCTCCGGGAGAACGTTGACCGTTTTAAGGATAAATTCGGTTCCGGGGTGATCCTGCTCGGTGCGGCCCAAGGCGAAAAGGTAAATATTGTCGCCGGAGTCAGTAAGGATTTAACGGCCAAGATCCAGGCAGGGAATTTGGTGAAGCAAGTAGCCACTATTACCGGAGGCGGCGGGGGCGGTCGACCCGAGTTAGCCCAGGCCGGCGGAAAAAACGCTGCCAAATTAGAGGAAGCCTTACGTGAAGGCGAGCGCCTGATCCGCGCTGGGTTAGAGCAATGGTAGTGCTCATGCAGGCAAGCTGGGGCAAGTGAGTGGAAAAATTAAAAAAGAAGACCAACCGGACCCAGGTATTTCCTGGCGGATAGCGGCATGGTCTTCTTTTTATTGGGGAAAATAGGGTTGAAAGGAGTGTTTTCGCCCATGAATCAGAATCAACAGATGAATCCAGGTACAGCAGGACAACAATCCCAGCTTGGAAGCCAAATGGTTGGTACGATGAATACTCCCCCGGAGTACGTCACAGATAAGGATCTTTCCTACTTAAAGGATGCTTTGTCCTGGGAACTGCTGGCGATGAAAAAGTGTAACCATTATGCCGGGATGTGCCAGGATCAGGAGATCAGTAACCTGGTAAGCAAGGCCGGACAGATGCATCAGCAACATTATCTCCGTTTGCTCAGTGAGGTTAACGGCGACAAGACTTTGTATTAGGAGGGACTCTCGTGAATAACCAACAAAACATGGGGCAACAAAACCAGAGCAAAATTAAGAATCCTTCGGTTGGGGTGCCGAAAGTAAAAGGTCCCGAATTTAATGACCGGGATATCCTCAATGATGTGCTGGCGACCCAGAAATACCTGACTGATAGCTTCAATGTCCTCGTCCGAGAAGCGAGTCATGATAATTTGCACCAAGCGACAATGGCGATCTTAAACGATACCCACCAGACGGCACGGGAAGCTTATAACCTGATGTTTAAAAAAGGGTGGTACGCCTTAAACTCCGCCGCCAAACAAAATGTGGACCAAGCCTATCAACAGTTCAGTAACTACCAAACCCAGTTCCCCTACCAAAACCAACAACTTCAATAAAGC
>DOID01000142.1:20709-21883 GCA_003511465.1 Bacillota bacterium
ATTAGGCTATCAATATATTGTATTGGGATAGTTGGATCAAATAACAACGCAAAAAGCCCAATAACCCGGATCATCCGGGTTTTTTAGATGATCAAAGCTTTTGCGTGGTGACAACGGAAAAAGCTAAAAGTGACCAGCGATCCCATTAATTAAAAGTTGTAGGAAAAAGGAATTAAGGGCTTTTTCCAGAATTGAAGAGATGTATTAGGAGGGATCGCGATGAGTAAAAAGTATTATAAATGCCAATTAGCGCTGATCGGTTGCTTGCTGGTGGGAATGATTTTTAGTATCGGTTTACCGGCGGCTGCTGCGACGCCTTGGTCCTGGTCGGCTTCTTATTCTTTGCGGGATGAGGCTCAGCTCCAGGTTGGTTATCAGTTTAATGACTTTCTCGGTGTTGACTTGGCGTACCAAAATCTGGACAATAAAGAATTCGCGGGGAACCGCTGGCTCGGACGTATTCTACTGGAACCGGTCGACGGCGTGGATTTGCAGGTGGGATACGACCTCACCGGTGAGCAGTACCTCGTCGGTGGGGAGACTGCTTTACCCTTAAACCAAAATCTCCGCTTTATCTCCGAGGTTACCAAGATGATTCCGGTGCATGACGGGAATAAATATCTCGATTATTTAGTGGGACTGGAGATTGGAATCGGGTATAACCATTATTTATTGGCTGGGGCCCAGGGACTGTACCAATGGCACGCCGACCATGAACCCGAGCTTTTTGTGGAGTTGGATCTAAATTGGCGGTTACCCCATAATTTCCAAATTCGCCTGCAACCATATGTCGGGGTAGAGGGTGCGTTTTCCCATAAAACCACGGTTTATAAAGATTGGGACCAGGTCCAAGCCGGGCTTGTTTTTGGCCAGGATACGGATGCCCGCTGGGATATTGGGCTTTTTGCCCGATATTAGTCGCTCACACTAGCTACCGCAAGCGCACATGAAATGATGAAAATCTAGCAGCAAGCTGTATTTGCCGGATTGTTGGCAGGCGGAGTGATCTGCGGCGCATGGCGTCGTTGCTCAGTCCGGTCGGTACTCGATATACATTGAGTATTATCTGCGTTCCGTCCTCCTTCGCGCCTAGCCCTGCTTGCAGCTAACACCGCGAGTCAAATCAATGAAGCTTGGCTGCCAACAATCCGGCAAGGATGCTCCCCGGCGCGCT
>DOID01000142.1:21954-34189 GCA_003511465.1 Bacillota bacterium
CAACAATCCGGCAAGGATGCTCCCCGGCGCGCTAGGGTAAAAGCGCCGGATCTTGAGATGAGGTTAGTTTAGATCGTAAGTTTTTTAAAGAAGATCAGTTGGATTTAGTTCTTATTGTTGGCAAAGGTTTTGTAAAGCGAACAACTAGGGCTATTTTCTAGGAAGGAGCGGAGGCGAGTATATGTTTAAACAAGAATGGAAGTTACCGCTGGCCGCCTTTGCCTGCGGAGTTGTTTTAGTACTGGTTCTTTGCGGGTATGGTCTCTTCACCCAACAAGCGCGGCTACGGGAAACTCAAAGTGAATTGGCGACGGTGTTGGCGGAGACGGAAGGTTTGGTGGGGAGTGAACCATGGAAGGTTGCGCTTTATTTCATTAGCGAAGAGAGTGGAGAAAGTCTGTTGGTGCCAGAGGTGCGGACGATTTCGCCTACCACTGAACCAGAGCAGGCGGCCTTACGGGAGTTAATCAAAGGCCCGGGGACAGAGGATTTACAACCGGTGCTCCCCGGAAAGACCACCGTGCGCAGCTTGGAAATGAGCAATGGACTTGCGGTGGTGGATCTTTCCCAGGACGCGGTGCGTATTGATCGGGGTTCTTGGGGTGAGGCGTTGGTTGTTTGGTCGGTGGTAAACACGCTGACTAAATTCCCGGAGGTGGAAGCCGTCCGGATCTTGATCGAGGGGGAACCGGTGGAGACCTTAGCCGGCCACTTTGATCTGTCTCGACCTTTAAGACGAAACGAACAAGTAATTAGAGACGATTGGACCCACTAGGGTCCTTTTTTTTATCTGTGATTACCCGCATTTTAGCTGGGCAAGACGCATAAAAATTGAGGATAGAAGAGGTGTTTTCATGAAAAAAAGAGACTTTTCTATCCAGCAGTTCTGGCGTTGGTTATGCAGTGGCGGTGTTCTACTGCTTTGTCTGTTCTGGATCCTTTGGTCGCAGTTGGAATTACCCGTTGGAGGTAAGTATCAACGGGTGGAGCGTTATCCTCCCCTGATCTACCTACCGGAAGAAGGCCAGCAGCCGCCGCGGATTAATGCGGGTGCCGCTATTTTGGTGGAAACGGTTAGTGGGATGATTCTTTACGCCAAAAATGAACACCAACGAAAAGCTCCGGCCAGCACCACAAAGATTATGACCGCTGTTGTGACCTTGGAAAAGGGCAACCCCAGCGATGTGGTGACGATTAGCCCCAAGGCGGCGCGAACCGGAGGTTCCAGCTTATGGCTGCAGGCCGGGGAGAAGATTTCCTTGTCGGAGTTACTGGAAGGGGTGATGCTAAGATCCGGAAACGATGGAAGCGTGGCTTTGGCGGAACATATTGGGGGATCGGAGAAGGCCTTTGCCAACCTAATGAATGGGAAAGCAAAAGAAATCGGTGCCTTAAATAGCAACTTTACTAACCCCCACGGCTTAAGTGCACCAAACCATTATACTACTGCTTTTGACTTAGCTCTGATCAGTCGGTATGGATTTTGCAACCCGGAGTTTACCCGGATTGTGGGGACGCGGGAAGAAGCGGTGGAATGGTACGAAGGGGCCAAAACCAGACAGGTACGGAATACCAACCGATTGCTTTGGTCCTTTGCCGGGGCGGATGGGGTCAAGACCGGTACGACCAATAAAGCCGGTTATTGTTTGGTTGCCTCGGCGACCCGGGACGGTCGGCGGTTTATTGCCGTGGTGCTGAACAGTCCTGACCGCTGGGGTGAAGCAGCACGTTTGCTGGAATACGGGTTTAACCGCTTTTCCTTGAAACTTCTGGCGAAAGTCGATCGCCCGGTAGTCGAAGTTCCCGTGCGACAGGGAAACCCCGCTCAAGTCGAGCTTTACCCGCGCCGCGATTTTATGGTGGTGATCCCCGCCGGGAAAGAGGGGGAGGCCCAATGCCGGTTAAGCTTGGACTATAGCGCATTGATCCCTCCGGTGCGGGCCGGTACCACCGTCGGTAAGCTTAGTTATTACTACAAAGGCCAGGAGGTGGACTGGGTGGAATTATATCCACGGGAACGGATCGTGCGGGACATCTGGTGGCGGCGGTTGATGAGGAGGAATTAGCATGGATCGTCTGGTCCGTGTGCTGCTGATCGCCTTTATCTATATCGGGACGGTAGTGGGCGCGGGCTTTGCTTCAGGACAAGAGATCTGGTTTTTCTTCTCCCGTTTTCAGGAGCGGGGTGCCGTAGGGTTACTTTGCTCCGTAATCGTCTTTGCCTGGTTGGGCCCGAAAGCCATGGAATGGGCCAGAAGGCTGAAAGCCGAATCCTACCGGGATTTTTTTGGCGCATTAGTGGGTAAGGGATACGGTAGGTTTTGTGATTTGGTGATGACGGTTTTCCTCTTTCTACTGATCGGGATTATGTTGGCCGGGTCCGGCGCGGTAACCGCCGCTTTTGGCTGGGGACGGAGTCTTGGATTATGGGGCGCAGTTTTTTTAACCTTGTTGGTTCTAGTTCAACCTTTAGCCGGGCTCAAGGGCGTCAACTCCCTCGTGGTGCCTTTGCTGTGTTTGACCGGCTTGCTGCTGAACTTATGGGGGCAAGGGATCACAGCCCCACTTGACGCGGCCCCGTCGGTGTCTGGGGGTTGGTTCCTGGCCGCTTTGCAGTACAGCGCCTACAACCTTATGTTGGCGCTTCCGGTGTTAGTTACCCTCTACCGGTTGGAACCGGATCCGGTGGTGCTCCGATGGGGGGGAGTGGTCGGCGGACTTACCTTAGGGATCCTGGCCTTCCTCTTTCACACGGTGCTTAAAAACTATAATTTTGCCGCGGTTGATTTACCGGTCCTCTTTCTCACCAAAAACTGGAGATGGGGGTGGCCGGTCTTTTACTCCTTTGTGCTCTGGGGGGAATTATTCACTAGTTTGGTTGCTAACGCTTATGGTTTAAGCGCACGTTTTAATTTAGAAAAGGATCGCCTCTATCTGGGTAAATTATTGTTTATTTTGCTAATGGCCGCCTTGGTTAGCCAGTTTGGTTTTGCTCGGTTGATTACGAAGGTATATCCCTTATCCGGTTATTTTGCCTTTACCTTATTGTTGCCCTTGGCGCTGCGGCCACTTCCTGGTGAAGGAAGAAGGGGAAAATCCCAGAAAAAGCAGTATTTTTGATCGTCCGGATCTCGACATAAATAAAGGTGCTTCGCTGCTATAATGGGATAGTTGGTATGGATTGGATGCGAAAAGTTGATAGACGGTTGACAGACAGACGAGAGCAGGTGTTGTCATGAGGAAAAAAGGGAAGCTGAAGGGAACAGGCCAGGTGCGAGCAAGTTTATTTATGCTCGGTGGTGTGGCCTTAACGATGCTATTATCAGGGGTTAAGCTTCCCTACGCTTTAACACCTGGAGGGTTGGCCTTTGTTGGGGCATGGGAGTTGGCCGGTCTTCCCGGTGGGCTTGTCCTGCTTGGTATCGCTCTATATAGAGCAGGGGGCCGGACAGCAGCGGTGATATTTTACCGAACCTTAAGTTTGGCTCCCCTCTTTCTATCCTTTTATCTAAAAAGCCGGAAGCGGTTAACGCTGAAGGTGTTGGTTATATTGCTGTTGGCCACCGGTTCAGGCTTGGTCTTTATTTATTGGCAGGGTGGACAAGGGTTAGCTGTTCCTCTTGCGGCAGAAATAGTTGCTGTTGGAATACTGGCTTGGCTTTTGGCACCCAGGTTAGAACAGCTGGCTGCGATCTGGGGGATCAAGGGCTCAAAAAAGCAGAGGGAAGCGGCGAAAGGATGGTGGTCGTGGGCGGTGGCACCGGCAGCGGACTGCGGCACCCGCCTTTTATGGACAGAAGGATCATCACGCCTGTCTAGACTAGGGGATTTCTTTCAAGAGTTGGGCCAAACTTTCCAGCCGGTTCCTAATGAAAAGACCAATTCACGTCATGAAGAGATCCTGGCGCTCCTACAAGCGATCGCCGACCAAAACTGTCTCTCTTGTGTAAAATATGATCTTTGTTGGCAAGAAAGGTTTTACCAAACCTACCGGGAACTGTTTGTTCTGATGGGATGGGCCGAAGGAGGGGTTACCGTCGGAAAGTCTCACCTGAAGGGGTATTTAGCACAGGAATGTTTGAAACCGGAAGCCTTGCTCACCACGGTCAATCTGACTATGAAACAAGAGCGGACCGGCCAGTACTGGCACCGGCGTTATACCGAGGCAAAGTGGTTTTTAGCGGACCGCTTAACCGGGGTCGCCGCAGTGCTAATGCAGATGGCGGAGACTAGCGTAGCGAGCCAGGATGAAGTGGTGGAAAGAGCGCAAAAGTTGAGTAAGGTTTTGCGTAAAGCCGGAGTCAGCCGCGGTGAGGTCAAAATCGTTTCTGGTGGAGGGAAACAAGGCGATCACCGCCTGCTAGTGGAGAAGAAGGCCTGTTCCGGGAGGCAAGAATGCCGATTGATCGTTGCCCCCATCCTCGCTAAAGCCCTTGGTCGGCAGTTAGCGGTGACGGACGAAGCTTGTGGCCGAAGAAGGGATGGTTATTGTTCCTTCTGTCTGATGTCAGAACCGGCGTATGGGATTTGTTCTGCCGTAGTGCAACTGCCGAAGCAAGGAAACCGCGTGTCGGGGGATTCGCAAGAGACAAGGCTGATTGGTGATCATCTATTTTTAAGCTTGCTCAGTGACGGTATGGGCGTGGGAACAACCGCTGCCCGGATCAGTCAGGCGGCGGTCAAGCTGATTGAAGGGATGTTAGTGGCGGGGTTTGAAAAAAACTTTGCCTTAGAGAATCTAAACTCCATTTTACTACTGGCTACTCCGGAGGAGGAATTTGCCACCCTTGACCTCTTGCTTTTTAACCGGCTCAGTGGAGAAGTAGAACTGTTTAAAGTCGGTTCGGCACCGACCTATGTAAAAAAAGGACGGGAAGTACAGGTGATTCGCTCAACTGCACTGCCGGTTGGGATTGTGCCCCAAATTGACCCCGAGTATTACCGGGACTTTTTAGACGACGGGGATCTAATTGTGCTGGTTAGCGATGGGGCAGCAACTTTGGGGACTAAAGGGGGCGAGGATTGGATCCTAAAGGCCTTGAAAAGGACGGAGACCAGTGCCGCTCAGTCCCTCTGTGAATATCTACTGGAGTTGGCTAAAATTGAGTCCGACGGAGAAATTAATGATGATTTAACGATCATGGTTTTGCAGGTAGTCACCCACCCTAGCTACCGCCCGCACACATGAAATGATGGAAATTGAAGCCACAACATGGGCTATTTTCTAGGTAGCAGCGCTGGGGAGTACTTCTGGTTAACAAAATTTAAACAGGAAAATTGACAGTTATTGCGAAACTTATTTTAAGCAATTAACGTTTCAATAAATGAAGGTGAAGGAATGGAAGCCTTTGAGGAGAAAGTTTTAGCCACCATTCAACGCTACCGGATGTTATCGGTGGGCGATAAAGTATTGGTCGCGGTTTCAGGTGGTGTGGATTCCATGGTTCTCCTGGCGGTTCTCATGCGGCTCCCCCTCCGATTGGGTTTGGCTGTTTTCCATTTGAACCACCGTTTGCGACCGGAAGCGGAGGATGAAGCGGTTCTGGTAGCCGAATACGCTTCGACTAATTCTTTACCTTGTCATACGGAACGGCTGGCAGAAGATTGGCTGAACAGTAAAGGTAAAAGTTCCTTACAGGAGGCGGCCCGTGATGTGCGGTACCGCTTGATGGCCGCGACCGCCGATCGACTGGGTATCACCAAAATCGCCCTAGGGCATCATGCCGATGACCAGGCTGAGACGGTTTTGATGCGTTTTCTGACCGGGGCTGGCCCTGCGGGTTTGGCCGGGATTCCTCCGGTACGAGACCGCTATGTGCGGCCGTTGTTGGAAGTTGGGCGCGGAGAGATTGCGGCTTACGCCCGCCAGAGGAACTTAGAATGGGCGGAAGATGCGTCGAACCAAAAAACAGTCTACTTCCGCAACCGTGTACGTCATGAATTACTCCCTTTCCTCGAAGAGGAATATCAACCGGGACTTCGAGGAAGGTTATGGGAGACCGCCGTGATCTGTCGGGAATGGAAAGCAGTCCTGGAAGAACCGGTCAATGCGGCCTTGCAACGCGGGGGATTAGTCCAAAGCGGCGGGAGACTAACCCCAAATCGGGATGGGGGCTATCTACTGACGATTGCCCTCTGGCGAGAATTACCACCTGCGGTCCAAAGGTTGCTTTTTCGTCGGCTCTTTTTTTCATTGTCGCCAGCCCATTGTTGTCTGGAATTTGTCCACTCCGAGGCGGTTTTGGCCTTGCTGGAAGCCCCGGAGGGGAAAAGAATTAATCTGCCTGGCGGTATGCTCGCCTGGAAGCGGGAGCAGGCTTTGTGGATCGGTCCGGCTACAGCAGTAATAGGAGAGCAGGACGGGGTGAACTGGACGGCAGTAGTCCTGGTGGTTCCAGGGACGACCGTATTACCGGCCAACCTGGGAACGGTTGAAAGTAAGTGGCTGACCCGAAATGAACTCCCTTTGCACTGGGAGGAAGTTTCACCCTTTGAATTTTATCTTGATGCCGACCGGTGTTCTTTTCCGCTAACCCTTCGTCCGCGTCAGCCGGGAGACCGTTTGGCCATACTGGGCCTTGATGGCAGTAAGAAAGTGAAGGACGTGCTGATCGATGCCAAGATCCCCCCTGATGAGCGGGGAGCTTACCCTCTACTGGTCGATGGGGATAGCCGTGTATTGGGAGTGCTCGGCTTACGCCCCGGTCGCCAGGGGATGATTTCCCCTCAGACCGGACGAGTGCTGTATCTTCACTACCGGAGAAGAAATAGGTAGAGTTGTCGAAAAGATGAGGTTATGGTATAATTTCAATTATGACATTTTTCACCTCGAGAGGGGGTTAACTTTTGCGGTTTGCTAGGGAGTTAGTATTCTATTTAGTTTTGGTTTCTATTTCTTTATTTGTCTTATGGACTTTTTTCGGGGTCAATCAGACGGTCGAGACTTGGACCTGGGACCAGTTTCTAACAAGGGTGGAACAAGGTGATGTTTTAAAAGTTACGGTTTTCACCGACGGCCAGATTGAGGGGAAATATTCGGTTGATGGGAAAGAGGTAAGGGATTTTGTGGCCCGCGGTCCCAGCCCTACGTTAGCACCGGAAGTATATGAAGTTCCTCTGAGCCGGGCTGGTGTGGAACGACTTTACGAACAAAAAACCGAACCATGGTGGTCAATGATCCTTCCAAACCTATTACCGATTTTGATTTTTGTCGGTTTATGGTTTTTCTTGCTTAATCAGATGCAAAATTCGGGGAATAAAGCGATGTCCTTCGGTAAAAACCGGGCCCGACTTTATACCGCCGAAGGGAAGACCAAGGTCACTTTCGAGGACGTGGCCGGTGCCGATGAAGCCAAAGAAGAATTAGAGGAAATCGTGGATTTCCTGAAACAACCGCGGCGTTTTACCGAATTGGGAGCGCGGATCCCCAAGGGTGTTTTGTTGGTTGGGCAACCGGGAACCGGAAAAACTTTGCTTTCGAAGGCGGTTGCCGGTGAAGCCGGGGTGCCATTCTTCAGTATCAGCGGCTCCGATTTTGTGGAGATGTTTGTCGGGGTAGGCGCATCCCGCGTCCGGGACTTGTTTGAAAATGCCAAGAAGAATGCGCCTTGTATCGTTTTTATTGATGAGATTGACGCTGTCGGGCGGCAACGGGGTGCGGGACTTGGCGGTGGACATGATGAACGAGAGCAGACCCTCAATCAACTTCTCGTGGAGATGGACGGGTTTGAAGCGAACATCGGGATTATCATTTTAGCCGCGACGAACCGCCCGGATGTTCTGGATCCGGCGTTACTTCGCCCTGGTCGGTTTGACCGGCAGGTGGTCTTAGATATTCCCGATATTAAAGGGCGGGAGGAGATTCTCCGCGTCCATGCGAAAGGGAAACAATTGGATCCAAAAGTTGATTTCAAAGTGCTTGCCCGCAGGACCCCTGGGTTTACTGGTGCCGATCTGGCGAATACTCTGAACGAAGCAGCGCTTCTTGCTGCCCGTAAAAACCAGAAAATGATTACCATGGATGATTGTGAGGAAGCGATCGAACGGGTGATTGCCGGGCCAGAACGAAAGAGCCGGATTATGAGTGAGAAGGAGCGGGAACTGACGGCGTTCCATGAAGCAGGCCATGCTTTAGTCGGACACTATATGCCGACGGTTGATCCGATTCATAAGGTTTCGATTATCCCGCGAGGACGAGCCGGCGGTTATACCTTAGCCTTACCCCTAGAAGATAAAAACTACGCGACCCGGACCGAATTAATGGAGAACGTTGTGTTTTTACTGGGCGGTCGGGTTGCCGAAGCTATTGCTTTACAGGAGATCAGTACCGGCGCGCGAAATGATATTGAGCGGGCGACCAAGTTAGTCCGGACCATGATTACCGAATACGGGATGAGTGAAGAACTGGGGCCGATGACCTTCGGGCATGGCCATGAAGACCAAGTTTTCCTGGGCCGGGATATCTCTCGTGATAAGAACTACAGTGAGCAAGTAGCGGCCAGTATTGACCGGGAGATGCGGTCGCTGATTGACCGATCCTACCAGCGGGCCGAGGAGATTGTCACTACCCACCGAGATCAGTTGGACCGGATCACCCAAGCCTTGCTGGAAAAGGAGACCCTGGAAAGGGCCGATTTCGAAGCATTGCTGGCGGGGACGGATCAGGAAAAGCCGGCAGTCTCTGAGGAGGCCAGGCCGTCATCAGATGAGGGGGAACCCGCTGTCCCGGTGGAAAAAGAGGAGCCGACTGCAGACAACGAATAAAATTAACAAGCCGGATCCGGGGGAGCTTCCAGCAGGAGAAGCCCCCGGTGGAGGAGAAGAATTAAGGGGCTAAGGAGAAAAAGGAGGGGTTCCGTTGCAACCTTTCATTGGTTCCTTAAAAGCAAGGCCCCGTCTGACCCAAAAGGTATTGGTGGCGGCGGTTGTGGTGCTCTTTCTGGGGCACTTGACTCTTTATCTAACGATGCAACGTTGGGAGTCGGGGATCGGGAAGGTTTTAAGCAACCCGCTCAATGTATTGTTGCTGGGGGTTGATGAGCCTAACCTTGATGCCCAGGGTGAATTAGAACTGCCCCGGACCGACACCATGCTTTTTCTGGCCGTCAGGCCGGATCAGGGACGGGTTGGACTTTTTTCGATTCCCCGCGACAGTCTGGTTGAGATTCCCGGTTTTGGGATGGAACGGATTAATATGGCTCACGTTTACGGAGGCTATGATTTAACCAAGGATTTGGTGGAAAAGATCATGGAGATGCCGGTTGACCGGTATCTGATGCTTAATTTCCAAAGTTTTGAGGAAATTGTCGATCTGGTTGGCGGGGTTGAAGTGACCGTAGACAAACGGATGCTTTACGAAGACCAAGCGGCCGGCCTGCGGATTGATCTACAACCCGGTCGACAGACGCTCAAAGGGGATCAGGCTTTAGGTTATGTCCGCTACCGCCGGGACCCCCTCGGTGATATTACCCGTACGCAGCGGCAACAACAATTTATGGCCGCCCTGGTGCACAAGCTAAAGGAAGGGGCGACCATCCGGCGGGTACTGGCAAACCTCCCGAAAGCTTTGGCGATCGGTAACGAATATGTGCGTACCGATTTAGAAATTATCGAGCTTGCCGGGTTATACCTATTCTTTAAAGATCTTGATTTACAGGAAAATTTGCACACCTTTACGTTGCCCGGTGAATTTTCCGGGCCTTATTGGCGTTTGCTTCCACGCGAAATTGAGCATTTGACCACATCCTATCGTTAGAGTCGCTCACGCTGGCTACCGCCTTTCGTTTGTCCGAGGTAAGCTGTGGCCTTCCAAAAGACAGGAAGTTTTTAGCATGAAGATGGAGTGGAATAACAGCATGAAAATAGATTTAGTGATCGCCGCCGGCAGTAAGAGGCGGCGGGAATTTTATGGGAAAACCGTGGTTGTTATTGATGTTTTACGCGCTAGTAGTACCATTGTTACCGCTTTGACCAATGGGTGTCCTGCCCTTTATCCGGTGGCCGACGCAGGAGCGGCGGCTTTACTCCGACGACAGCTAGGTTCCGATTGTTTAACTGGGGGTGAACGGCACGGCCTAAAAATTCCCGGTTTTGATCTGGGAAATTCCCCCTTGGAATATACAGCGGAAGCGGTGGAAGGCCGTCAGATTATTCTTACTACTTCCAATGGCACGCAAGCGCTGCTTGAAGCAAATAACGCCGTCGAGATTCTGATCGGCTCTTTTCTAAATGCCGAGCGGACCAGTTCCTATTTGGCCACAAATTCGGAGGTGGTCTTTTTTTGCGCGGGGAGTAATGGGGAGCCGGGGCTTGAAGACTTGCTCTGCGCTGGGTTGATGACCGAACAGCTTCTGGCCGGTGGGGTAGAGGCCGAATTGACTGATGGAGCCAAGCTTGGTTTAATTACTTATCGGTATTTGCTGAGCGGTCCCAAGGCTAAGCTTGCTGATGTTTTACGCCAGTCCCAACATGCCAAGCGCCTCATCGACATTGGGTTTAGCGCTGATCTTGATTATTGCGCCCAAAGCGAGACCCGTCCCTGTTTAGTTCGTTATCAGGACGGGCGTATTACGTTAGACCATAGATGATTACTTTGTTTCGTCCGGAGTTCTTTGCTCGGTAGAGTGCCGCATCTGCTTGGGCGAAAACTTGTTTGAAAGTGGTGTTTTCGCCAGAGGAAACGGCAATCCCGCAGCTAACCGTCAGCGAAAACTCCTCCCCCTCTTTGGTTCGGAAGATAAAGGCGGCCAGTTCTTTCCTAATCTCCTCGGCGAGGGCGAACAGATCTTCAACCTGATAATTCAGGCCGAGCATTAGGAATTCTTCGCCTCCGTAACGGACCGCAATACGCCCCGGCGCTGTGTATTTGGACATAATAGTCGCAAATTCTTGAAGAACAACGTCACCAGTGATGTGACCATAGGTGTCGTTCACAATCTTGAACAGATCTAGATCGAAAATCATACAACCGATCTGCTTTTCATTATTGTCTTTCAGGACAGAGAGAAAAATATCCAGATAGTTTCTGTTATACAAGCCGGTCAGCGAGTCATGCCAGGCCATTAACTGAGTTTCTTTATGAAGCAGCGTATTTTCCAGCGCTAAGCTGACCTGATTGGCAATGATCATTAACTGTTCTTGTTGTTCGCGGTTAAAAGAGAACTTTTGGGTACTGATCGCCATGATGACGCCTATATTGTTATTTTTGGTCGAAAGGGGCACGGTAATGACGGAGGTAATGCCGTGCTGCTGCCAGAAATCCTGTTCAGCGGGGGAAATCGCCTCTTCATTATGGATGGTCTGACTCTTAATCGTCTGTGCGACCAGACTGTCTTCTGCTTTGACGATCTCTACTAGGGATGCGGGCAGTTCTTTTCCGGAGAAAGTCGAGAGGCGATAGGAATTGTTCTGCTCCTGAGTGAAGATGGCACAGCTATAACTCCCTAAAACGCCTTGGATGATGTCGGTAATCCGGGTCAGGAGCTTGGTTTCGTCCATTTCTTCGAGGAGGAATTGTTGGATCAGGGTCAAGGTATAGGAGAAGGCATACTTCTCTTCTAGGCTAGTTTGGGTCAGATAAGTTTCTTTCAGAACTACTTCTTTCTCGTCCAGCATCCGCTGGAGATGATGGGCTAAACGCCGGTCAGATCGGGCATAAAAAAAGGTGAAAATTCCGGCTAAAACCAAGCCAATGACGGTGGCGGAAACGGAGAACCGGTGAAAAGCAGTAGCCGAGATGAAAGTAGTCCCTAAGAACCGGTAGTTCGACCAAAGCAGAACAGCATTAAGCGCGAAACCGCAAAGGGACAGGATGGTAAGGTATAAGGTTTCTCCAGGAATGTACTCCCTGACGGAGAGGAAAATCAGGAAAAAGTAAAGGACTAAGAGATTATTAACGGGGAGGAAACCCAGGTAATAAACCAAAGAGACGGCGACCACATCAAGTAGATCTACCACCCAAAATAGTCGGTTTTGACGAAAAGGTTGCCGCCGGTAAAGGTATTCTTTCACCAGTAGACTGCCGATGATAAAGACGAAGACAAAAAGGAAATTAGGGGAGGAAAAGCTAGGGTGAGTTCTTTTAACCCAAGCGTAAAGCACCCATGCCGATAAGAAAAAGACCCCACTGGTGAGGTGGTGAACCTTAAAATAGCGCTGCAGACGAATCCAGATTTTGCGGAATTTATTCTGTAGTACCATCATAATCATCCTTACAAAGCTGTTATTTAAGCTTTTT
>DOID01000125.1:0-2529 GCA_003511465.1 Bacillota bacterium
GGGGTTGAACTGAAGAATAATGTAAAACAAGCCTGGTGGCGCCGGATGATCCAGGGGCGGGAGGACATGGTCGGACAAGACTCAAGTATCTTGATGCATCCGAAAGTCTGGGAAGCCAGTGGTCATTTAGAGGGATTCACCGATCCCCTGGTGGACTGCAAAAAATGCAAACAACGGTTCCGTGCCGATCATCTGACGACCCCGAATTGCCCGGAATGTGGTGGGGAATTAACCGAAGCTCGGAATTTTAATCTGATGTTTAAAACCTTTATGGGGCCGGTAGAGGATCAGGGAGCCCAAGTATACCTTAGGCCCGAAACCGCGCAGGGGATCTTTGTCAATTTTCAAAATGTACTGACCACGACCCGGAAGAAACTACCCTTCGGGGTTGGGCAGATCGGTAAATCCTTCCGGAATGAGATCACCCCTGGTAACTTCACCTTTCGGACCAGAGAATTCGAACAGATGGAGATCGAATATTTTGTGAAACCCGGTACGGATGAGGAATATTATCAACACTGGATTGAAGAAAGATATAACTGGTATAAAGAGATGGGACTATCCCCGGAGCGTCTGCGTCTCCGTCCCCACGACCCGGAGGAGTTGGCGCATTACGCTAAAGCCTGTATCGATATTGAGTATTTCTTCCCAATGGGTTGGTCCGAACTGGAGGGGATTGCCAATCGTACCGATTTCGACCTCAAACGGCATTCGGAATACAGTGGTAATAAACTGGACTATTTCGACCATGAAACCAATGAGCATTATACTCCTTATGTGATCGAACCCTCGGCTGGGGCAGACCGGGCAACTCTTGCCTTCTTAATCGATGCTTATCATGAGGAGCCGGATAAGGACGAAACCCGCGTCGTACTGCGTTTTCGTCCGGAATTAGCCCCCATTAAAGTAGCCATGCTTCCGCTTTCTCGGAAAGAGCCTTTAATTGCCATGGCCAAGGAGCTTGGTCAGGAGCTACGGCGTCACTGGAACACCGAGTACGATGATGCCAAGTCGATTGGCCGCCGCTACCGCCGCCAGGATGAAGTCGGGACTCCATTCTGCGTTACTGTTGATTTTCAGTCTCCGGAGGAACGGACCGTGACGGTGCGGGAGCGGGATACCATGGATCAAACCCGGATTGCCGTAGACGAGTTGGTTCCTTTCCTCCGGGAGAAACTGGGGTAAAAACAATAAGTAAAAACAAAGTGGCGAGTGGCAGGCCACTTTGTTTTTTGGGGAAATGTTACTTGTTAGGCAATGGGCGGATCATATCCACTACGCCAAGGACAATATGGGCCAGCCCGAAACCGAGAATTCCGGTTCCCAGGCGGCTCTGGCGCATGGTTGCCCCGAGCCCGGAGACCACTGCACCCAAGCCAGTCACAACCCAACTGGTGGTGGTGCTCTTCATCATCACACCTCCCGGTAATATTTTCTCCAGGGGTGGAAAGGAAATGCGTACCAATTTTTGACGGGAGCAGCATAGAAAAAAAGCCGCGTAAGCGGCCTTTACGATATTTTTCGTCCAGCTTCGACCAAAGGTCGATACAGACGGTCATAGTACTCATTTATCATGCGCCGGGCCGAAAAATCGCGAGTACAAGTTTGAATACTGGCTTGCATCATTTGAGCCCATTTTGCTTTATCTTGCTCGTAGGTGGGAAGAATCTCGCCTTTTAAGACCCGGTATAAGGCGTTTAAATCATGGGTATCCTGGTCGGGGCCGACATAACCGTCTCCGAACTGCCAACCATTGATTCCATGTTGGCAACCTTCCACCCACCAGCCGTCCAAGGTACTGAAGTTTAAGACACCATTCATTCCTGCTTTCATCCCCGAGGTACCGCTGGCTTCCAGCGGCCGCTGGGGATTGTTCAGCCAAACATCACAACCGCGGGTGAGGAGTTGTCCTAAAGTCATGTCGTAGTTCTCAAGGAAGATCACCTTTCCCGGTAGTTGTTTGGCTAAAGCCACAATGTTGGCGACCATTTTTTTCCCCCCATCATCCTGCGGATGGGCTTTCCCGGCAAAGACCAGTTGAATCCGGCCGCTTTCCAGCAGGGGCATGAGTTCTTCCCGGTTCCGGAAGATTAGATCGCCCCGCTTATAGGTGGCGGCACGCCGCGCAAACCCGATTAACAAGGAGTCGGGGTTTAAACAGTGGCCTGTCCGGCGTTGGATCTCAGCGCGTAATTGCGCTTTATTCTCCTGGTGGGCTCGGTATAAAGTTTCCGGTTGCGCCGCCACGGCTTGGGCTATATTCCGGGCCTGCCAGGTCCCTTCATGAACCCCATTGGTAATGGAAATAATGGGCGAACTGGTGGTAACCTGTTCCCACATGGACTGAGCGGTTTCGCCGTGTAGGGCGGAAACACCATTGGTCAGGGTTGAGAGCCGGAGTCCGGCTACGGTCATGTTGAAAGGGTCGCCGCCGAGGCGTTTCATTTGTTCGTAAGAAAGGCCATTATAAGCGCCAACATAGGAAAGGGCACCATGATGATGGGCTTCATTGCCGGCCGGTACCGGCGT
>DOID01000125.1:2712-3299 GCA_003511465.1 Bacillota bacterium
CCGCATGGCCTTCATTGAAATGGAACACATCGATCGGGAGTCCAAGAGCGCGTAAAGCCCGGATACCGCCGACGCCGAGCATGATTTCTTGGGCGATCCGGTCATCGCTGCTGCCGCGGTACAAGGAGTGGGTTAGCCACGGCTCCTTATTCTCCGGGAGATCGGCATCTAAAAGGTAAAGCGGCACATTGTTAAAATGATCAGCCAACCAGACTTTACAGGTTACAGGCTGCTGTTTAATGGTGACCTCTACTTTGACACCGGTATCCTTCAGAAAATCATAATTATACGCCTGTGCGACATCATAAGGATAACCATTCTCCCCAATATACTGGGAAGTATAACCTTTACGCCATAAAATGCCGACGCCAACCACGGGGTAACCTTCATCGTGGGCGGCTTTGAGGTGATCGCCGGCTAGGATCCCTAAGCCTCCCGAATAAATCGGGAAATTAGGGTCTAGACCAAACTCCATACAAAAATAAGCGACAGCAGGAACCTTTCGATCCTTATTCATGAAGCGGCCTCCTTCTAAAATAATATTAAAAATGAATGGTATAGAAGAAAAGCGGGGAATTGATAAAGGG
>DOID01000125.1:3605-6518 GCA_003511465.1 Bacillota bacterium
AAAAAACACGGGCTGGATCAGCTCAATCTCTCACCGTCATTGTGGGCTTCCGTCACTTTTTTCTTTCCACTATGGGGTTTTTTCATTTATTGGCTGATGCACCATTCTACCTTAGCGATCAGGGATAAGCGGTCTTTTTGATCGGGCTTTTTGCTCATATTGAGCATGTGCTGTTCGGGGCATACTGAAGATAATTCTCCTTTGCTGTTGTCGATGAAAGGAGTCGAGAAAAATGCACCTGGTGAAGATCCATGCCCCGTACAGTCTGGATATGAAAGATCCCTTTTTACACCTGTGGTATCCAGGGCATAATGAGTCCTTTCAGGATTATCCAGTATCATCCTGGGATGATTATGGCGCTGTTTTCACCCTACAGCTGAACAGGAACTATTTTTGCTTTCGATTCGGGGAGCGCTGCTTTAACCAAGTAAAATGGGAGCGGCACGAGCGTTGCTACGGGCAACATTTAGGTGTGGAAGTTTGGACGGTCAGTGGCCACAATGAGGTTTATCCGCAAAAACCGGCTACCGTAACCGGTTCCACCCAGGAGCTTTGGCCCGAAGTTTTTCCGCTTTTGGGGGAGAATCAGTTCTTACCGGATACCGATGTCAGCGGTCAGGGCGTCGTATCAATGTTAGGGGCTACTTATTTAACAGATGGAACCACCCTTTTTGGCTTTTATCATCCCCGTGCGGCCCAGGTTTATTTGGTTGGGAACTTTAATGATTGGCAGTCTCCTTACCATGAACAGCCGCAGCCGGAGAAATTTCTCCCCATGCAGTTATATCTGGGCTATCATGGACAGCCCAATATTTGGCTTCTGCGTACACCATTACCCGATCCTGTTGATGTGCAGAAGAACGCCTACCAATTTGTCATTGTGGGCGGGGTTCCGCTTAATGAAAACCAAAAACCGGTTAAAATGGCGCAAGACCCCTATGCTCGCCGCTATGGTGGTGACTACAACCGGAATGATTGTTTGGTGATTAATCCCTCTGCTTACCAATGGCAGGATCAAAGTTGGACGACGACCCCGGTGGACTGTTTAATTCTGTATGAATTTAACGTTTATGGATTTACCGGCCAAGATCCGGATCTGCCGGTCGAGATTGCCGGAACCTTCAGCGGAACGATAGAGCGGATCAAAGAAGGTTATTTTCAAAAAATAGGCGTTACAGCGCTGGCCATAATGCCTACTTCCGAAGCGCCGACCGCCTTAACCGATAATCGCCTGGGTTACGACCCTAGTGGCTTTATGACGATTGAACGGGATTTTGGGACCTGCGAGGAGTTCCGCGCCCTCGTTGATACCGCCCACCAACACGGTTTAGCCGTCATTGTTGATCAGGTTTTTAATCATACGTCCAATTATTTTAATCCTTTATGGGAGTTGATCCAAGATGGTACTCCGGGGGGATTTTACTTTTCCGGCTCAACCCCCTGGGGGAACCGGGTGGCCACGGAGAAGGAAGAAGTCCAGAATATGTTGATCGATGCCTGTAAAATGTTTATCCGGGAATACCATATCGACGGCTTTCGATTTGACGCCACTCATAGTCATTGGATGGACCATACTTTTCTCCATCGGCTAGCCTATGAAATCAAGGATCAAGGCTTTAAACCTGATTGTATTCTCATTGCCGAGAACTTGCCCAATGAGGCTGGTCTAAACTTGCACGGGTATAATGGGTATGCCCAGTGGTGCGACGCCTTTCACGATAAGATCAAGGCATTGCTACGCGAGGGGGTCTTTCGGGATTGGACGGATAACTCCCCGACTTATCTGGGAAGTATTTTCTACTTTAGTAAAGACTTTTACGCCGCCCACACCAATAACGTAATTAACTATTCGGAAAGCCATGATGAGAATAGTATCCCCTTTGAAGTGGCGACCAGAGGCGATGGTTTAATCTGGGGACCGGCAAAGGAACGCAAAGCCCGTCTAGGGCTGTTTGCGACGATGGTAGCCTTGGGTCAACCCATGATCTACATGGGACAGGAATTTGGGGTGGAACGCCCACGGAACCGCGTCGATCTGAACTGGCTTGATTTTTTGAAAAAAAACCACTATTACCAGTGGGCAGCCGGTTTAATCCGTCTGCGTCGCCGATATCCGGGCCTCCGGGTTTCCGGGTACCATCCCCAGCAGGAGGGGAAGTTTGATTGGCTTTTAGGCCCCTGGCTGGGAGAGAAATCTGGTTGTGGTAAAAATGTGATCGGGTGGACGACCAATCCCAATGGGGAGCCTTGGGAACGGATGGTTGTCCTGCTAAACTTTGAACCTTATGCGGTGACGGTGGATCTGGAGTTTCCCCTCGCTGGCTATTGGGTTAAACTAGCGGATATTGATGGGATTAACGACCTGCCACCGGAGGGTGAAAATAACATTTGCGATCCCACCACGATCAAAACCACCGGCCATTTCGGCGGATTTTTGCTGCCATCTTCTAGCGGGTTCATCTATAAATGGGAGCACGCTTTTGGCTAAAGGGGAGCAGGCTTGAACTTGACATAACTTCAGGGAAAACGCAGGGACATTTACTTTAAGTGGACTGTATATCCTCACTTCTTTTCCTCATATAATACTCTTACGAGGGGGGGAGACTGTTGTCCACGATTCAGATCGGTACCGGGTCCCTCTTTGATTTAAGGTCAAACTTAGAGCAAGAGATTGCCCGTTGGGAACAAGAAGGTATGAAGCTAGAGATCGAAGAACAAAAGATGGGAAAATTCAAATTTATTAATTTCACCATCGACAAAGTGGAGAAGAGGACAAATAAAAAAGAGGAAGCGACTTTTCGACAAAATCTTGTTTTAGTCGTAACCAAATTGCTTTTAGGCCAAGTTTCCCAGAATTTGCTGCGGCGGATGATCCGGATCGATCATCCCTATCTTTCTTCCGCTGAAGCGGAG
>DOID01000125.1:6722-9324 GCA_003511465.1 Bacillota bacterium
TTCTTAAGTGAGAATAACGCCATTTTTTTAGAAGGTTTCTTCCGTTTTCGCTTAAAGGATTATTTCTTCGAACTCAAGGAAAACCTGGAAGAGGCCATCGATCAATTGCTGGCCGATAAAGAATACCAGGAATTTATTAAGTTGCTCAGGTATTTTGTGGAGATCCAAGAACCAAAGATCCTTGAGGTCCATGTTCTTTTCTACTCCAAAGAAAAATTCCGTCTGCTAGATGAAGAAGAAAAACCCCTGGAACAGGAGTATCTCTTAAAAGTACTGGGCGACCTGAAAGACGAGGGTTTAAAGTATGAGGATTTATTGCTAAGCGCCTTAATCACCCTTTCTCCCGAGCGTATTATCCTCCACCGTTCCGAGAAGACCAATATCGTCAACACCATCCTTAATGTCTTTACCGACCGGGTGACATTTTGCCGCGATTGCGAATTATGTCGGAATATGGAGGAGCGAAGATAGGTGTTTGACTTTCCCCATGGCCAATGGTATACTTTTATAAATATAATTGTTCGAACGTGAGGAAGGGAAGAGTACCCTGGAAATCCTTTGGCAGAGACGGGAGGCTACAAGCTGAAAGCCACCTGGGAGGAACCGTGGGGAAGACCACCCCGGAGCGGCTGTGAGGAGCAGTCCGGTGGAACCGTTATCGCCAATTAAGTGTATCGGTGTGTCGGCAGCTGGATTCTTTCCTGGGCCAACAAGCCGGTGAAAAAAGGTGGAACCGCGGAACCCTCCGTCCTTTATGGGATGGGGGTTTTTTTATTGAAAAAGGGGGGTAAGGTGATGAGATTGGGGGAAAAAATTACGGTTGGGATTTTGGGGATGGGCGTTGTCGGAACTGGTGTTGCCAAGATTCTTTTAAACCAAAGCCAATTACTTAGCGAACGGACCGGCAAAAATTTCCATCTAAAAACTGTGGTTGATCTGGATTGGGAACGGGACCGGGGGGTGGATCTAGCGGGAGTGAAAACAACGACCAACTTTGACGAACTGGTGGCTGACCCGGAGATCGAGATTGTGGTCGAGACGATTGGCGGGATCGAGCCGGCTTGCTCCATGGTCCGGCAAGCGCTGGCCGCTGGTAAACATGTGGTGACCGCCAATAAGGCGCTGATCGCGTTGAAGGGAGAAGCGCTCTTTAAAGAAGCAAAGGGAAATGGTGTGGAGCTGCGTTTTGAAGCCAGTGTGGGTGGGGGAATCCCGATTATCAAGAGTTTGCGGGAAGGGTTAGTGGCCAACAAGATTAAGAGTATGTACGGGATCATTAACGGGACTTCCAATTATATCCTAACCCGGATGCACCAAGAAGGAATGGGCTTTGATGCGGCGCTCCAAGAAGCGCAAGCCAAAGGGTTTGCCGAAGCCGACCCCACTCTGGATGTGGGCGGGGGCGATGCTGCCCATAAACTAACGATCTTGGCTTCCTTGGCCGCCGGTGGCTTCGTTGATTTTAACGCGATTCCGGTGGAAGGGATTACCGAGCTGACGACGTTAGATATTAATTTTGCCAAAAGCTTCGGTTATGTCATTAAATTACTGGCGATTTACCGTTCCGATGGAGAAAAGTTGGATCTGCGGGTTCATCCCACCTTGGTGCCTGGGGATCACCTGTTGGCGGCGGTCAATAACGAGTTGAACGCGATCTTCGTCACCGGTGATTATGTCGGGGATACGATGTTTTATGGTCCGGGGGCGGGTCAATTGCCGACGGCCAGCGCCATCGTGAGCGACCTGGCTGATCTCTCCCATCTCCTGGCGGCAGGGTCGGAAGTGGCTGTTACACCCAGGATTAAGCCGGAGAAGAAAGTTTCCCTCTTTACCATCAAGGAGATCGCCAATCGATTTTATCTCCGCCTCTTCACCCTGGATCAGCCGGGGATTCTCACCCAAATCGCCGGCGCTTTAGGGCAATATGGGATCTCTATTTCTTCCGTGGTGCAACTGGAGACCCACGGCGCTGGGGATTATGTACCGATTGTTCTGCTAACCCACGAAGCTTCGGAGCAAGCCATGTTTAAAGCGATTGCAGCCATCAAGGAATTTCCCTTTGTCCGGCCGGACATTCTAAGATTAAGACTTTTTAAATAAATCCATGACAGGCCATGGATTTCAGGTTATAATAACCACATATAAGCCTTACGAAAGCTTTTTGGACAACGTAAAAAGCCCTATGAAGAATGAGGAGGAAAGAATTGTGAAAGCACGAGTACAAGCAGCTTTGGAAAAAGTCCGCCCTTCCTTACAAGCGGACGGCGGTGATGTGAAACTGGTGGAAGTTACGGATGACGGGATCGTCCGGGTTCAGCTTCAAGGACATTGTGCCGGTTGTCCCATGTCAATGATGACCTTAAAAAATGGGATTGAACGGGTTTTAAAAGAAGAGATCCCTGAAGTAAAAACGGTTGAATCCGTTTAAAATCGCCCTCCTGCCTGGTTTACGCAAATCTCTCAGTTAAAAAGTTGATCGCAGCGACCTCCTGTCTAAGTGAACAGGGGGTCGTTTGGTTTTCTAGCGAATAATTATCTTACTTTCATCATCTGTTTTCAATTCTGTAATTTTACTTTTAGCGAAGATCGAGTATAATTGAAG
>DOID01000125.1:9414-11514 GCA_003511465.1 Bacillota bacterium
AAGACAAGAGATCGTTATTTTTTTAACATACTATGTTAATGAAAGTAACGAACATTGCTCATTTAAGTTGCAATCCATCGGAAATATTAGATAAAGAATGGGGGCTTTAGAGATGGGAAAGAGCAGAGCGTTGACTGTTTTGGAAAAAAAGGATGCTCCGGAACCAACGGTCGCCAGGATAATCGATGAATTGGTGGCCAGAGCGACGGAGGCCAAGCGAAAACTGAAGACTTATAATCAGGAACAAATTGACACCATCGTACGGGCGATGGCCTTAGCTGGAGTGGAGAACCATGTAGAACTGGCGAGATTAGCCTGGGAGGAAACGGGGAAAGGGGTCTATGAGGATAAGATCACCAAAAATCTATTTGCCACCGAATATATTTATAATGATATTAAGCACGCAAAAACCGTTGGTCTGATTGAAGAGAATGAGGAAGAAGGGTATATGAAGATTGCGGAACCGATCGGCGTGATCGCCGGGGTCACTCCAGTGACTAATCCCACTTCCACGACGATGTTTAAGAGTCTGATTGCCTTAAAAACCGGAAACCCGATTATCTTCAGCTTTCACCCGCAGGCGCTAAAGTCCAGTATTGCCGCTGCCAAGGTCATGCTTGCGGCAGCAGTGGCGACCGGAGCCCCGGCCGATTGTATCGGTTGGATTGAGCAACCTTCGTTGGAAGCAACCAACTTGTTGATGAAAAATCAAGGGATCAGCTTAATTTTGGCGACCGGTGGTGCCGGTATGGTGGAAGCTGCCTACTCCAGTGGGAAACCGGCCTTGGGGGTTGGTCCCGGGAATGTCCCTTGTTATATTGAAAAAAGTGCCAATTTGCGGCAGGCTGTAACTGATTTGATTTTGAGTAAAACCTTTGACAATGGGATGATCTGTGCTTCTGAGCAGGCTGTGATCATCGACCGGGAAGTGGAGGCGGAGGTTAAAAAGTTAATGGCCGAAAATGGCTGTTATTTCTTAAATCCTGCTGAGATCGCCGCCCTTTCCAAAGTAGCGATTGATGAAAAAAGACAGGGAATGAGTCCGGCGGTGGTCGGACAGTCGGCGGTAAAGATTGCGGAGTTGGCTGGGTTAATGGTTCCAGCGGAAACGAAGATTTTAGTAGCGGAGCTGGAGGGAGTCGGCCCGGAATTCCCTCTTTCCAGAGAAAAACTAAGTCCGATTTTGGCCTGTTATATCGTCAGCGACTACCAGGAAGGGATCAAACGTTGTGAAGAGATGACCGAATTTGGCGGGTTGGGACATTCGGCAGTGATCCATTCCAACAACCGGGAGGTGATTAATGATTTTGCCCAGCGGGTTAGGGCTGGCCGCTTACTGGTGAATTCGCCATCGACCCACGGCGCGATTGGGGATCTATATAATACTAATACCCCGTCCCTCACCTTAGGCTGCGGTTCGATGGGTAAGAACTCAACGACCGATAATGTTAGTATCGGGAACTTGATTAACATTAAACGGGTGGCGTTGCGGAAAGAGCGGATGAAATGGTTTAAAGTCCCGCCCAAAGTATACTTTGAGTATGGCTCATTGCAATATCTAGCCAAGCTTAAAGGGAAAAACGCTGTGATCGTTACCGATCCGTTGATGGTTAAATTGGATTATGTGGATAAGGTGCTGTATCACCTGAAAAAGACTGGGATGGACTACCAGATCTTTTCCGAGGTGGAGCCGGATCCTTCCGTGGAGACCGTGGAAAAGGGCTGCCGGTTAATGCAGGATTTTGAGCCCGACGTAATCATCGCTTTGGGTGGCGGATCGGCTATTGATGCGGCGAAAGGAATGTGGCTCTTCTACGAGTGCCCGGAAACGGACTTTGGACACCTGCGCCTTAAGTTTGCTGATATCCGTAAACGGACTTTTCCTTTCCCAACCTTAGGCCGGAAAGCAACTTTTGTCGCTATTCCTACGACTTCGGGAACGGGATCAGAAGTAACCGCCTTTGCCGTGATTACCGATAAGCAGAAAAAGATTAAATATCCCTTAACGGACTATGAATTAACCCCGGATATCGCCATCTTGGATCCGGAGTTGGTGCTAACGGTGCCGAAATCGGTAACAGCCGATACCGGGATGGATGT
>DOID01000125.1:11619-12149 GCA_003511465.1 Bacillota bacterium
GATGCGCTGGCGGAAAAGGCGATTAAATTAGTTTTCGAATATCTTCCCCTGGCCTACCAAGATGGAAAGCATAAAGAGGCGCGGGAAAAAATGCATAATGCTTCATGTCTGGCCGGGATGGCCTTTACCAACGCCTTTTTGGGCTTAAACCACAGTATGGCGCATATCCTCGGCGGGAAGTTTCATCTTCCCCACGGGCGAGCCAATGCGATTTTACTGCCGTATGTAATTCAATACAATGCGGCCAAGCCCAGCAAATTTGCGGCCTTTCCCCAGTACGAATTCTATCAGGCTCCGGAAAGATATGCAGAAATTGCGCGCTTCCTTGGGTTACCAGCCGCCACAACTGAAGAGGGGGTAACCAGCCTCATTCAGGCGATTCGAAACTTGAATGGTGAATTTGGGATTCCTTTATCTTTGCAAGAAACCGGGATTAGCCGGGAAGAATTCCAGCGGGAAGTGGCGGAGATGGCGGATATTGCTTTTAATGACCAGTGTACTGGCGCCAATCCACGGATGCCTTTAGTGGC
>DOID01000044.1:0-21809 GCA_003511465.1 Bacillota bacterium
ACCTACAATAATTTTACACTAACTTTCTACCTAATTCTTAAAATGGGCTATGCGGTCTTTGAGTTCGGCCTTTTTCGCATCATTGAACCGGTCAACGGTAGATAAATAACCGGTGATCCGGCGCACCCGCCGAATGTTCGTGGCCTGGCAGGAAGGACATTCATCGTCGAAAATCCCCCTATTCCCGCAAGTCAGACACTCGTCGATGGGAAAATTAATTCCGCCGTAACCCATATCAGCTGTTGCCATATGCCGGATAATCTTCTCAAAAGCTTCTAAATTGTCGGCTGGCGGCGCTGAAAATTCTACGTAGCTGATATGACCCGCATTGGTAAACCGGTGATAGGGGCCTTCCAGGTTAATCTTCTCAAAACAGCTGATCTCCTGTCCGACAGGGACATGGAAGCTATTCGTGTAATAATCTCGATCGGTAATTCCCGGAATCATGCCAAATACTTTACGGTCAATCCCGACAAACCGCCCGGATAGACCTTCCGCCGGCGTGGCCAGTAACGTATAGTTCAAATCATACTCTTCGGCCATTTCATCGATACGTTGGCGCATATAACTAACAATCTCTAGCCCCAACTGCTGCGCGCCGAGGTCTTCTCCATGGTTAACACCGAGGAGCGCTGTTAGCGCTTCCGCCAGTCCAATAAAGCCGACCGAAAGGGTACCGTGCTTAATAATCGGGCCGATCGGGTCCTCCGGTTTAAGGTTTTCCGAGTCAAGGTAGAGATGCTGTCCCATTAGGAAGGGCATGTCTTTCACTTTCAGTTTGCTTTGGATCCGATAACGGTGGTAAAGTTGACGGCAAGTCAACACAATAACCCGGTCCAGTTCATTATAGAAGTACTCCAGATTGCCTTGGGCTTTGATGGCGATCCGGGGAAGGTTAATCGTGGTAAAAGAAAGGTTTCCCCGGCCGGTAGAAACTTCCTCGCCGTGGCGGTTCGCAATGACCCTGGTCCGGCAACCCATATAGGCGACTTCTGAACCATACTGGGTATTGAAAGACGAGTCCATAAAGCTGAAGGTGGGATTTAGCCGTTGGGCCGCCACCCGCATCGCCAGCTGAAAGAGGTCATAGTTGGGATCACCCGGCTCAAAATTGATCCCCTTCTTGAGGCGGAACAGAATATTGGGGAAGATCGGAGTTTCCCCGCGACCCAGCCCCCGTTCGTGGGCTAAGAGCAGCGAACGGGTGACCAACCGTCCTTCCGGTGAAGTATCGGTCCCCAAGTTAAGACTGCTGAACGGCACTTGCGCCCCGGCCCGACTATGCATGGAATTTAGATTATATATCAACGCTTCCATCGCCTGATAAACTTCATCTTCTGTACTGTCCTTGGCAAATGGGGCCATATCCTGGTCAAAAAAGGCGAAGGATTGACCGCCGTGCATATCATTCTGCGAACTTTGCAGAATAATCGCCGCCAAAGCCGCTGCCGACGCAATCCGTTTGGGCGGCCGAATATATCCATGGCCGGTATTAAAACCCTCCGTTAGGAGCCGACCTAAAGGAATCTGCACACAAGTTAAAGTCTTCCCGTAAAAATCCAGATCATGAATATGGATATCCCCCTCAATATGAGCCTGGGAAAATTCCTCTGGGATCAAACGATAAAGGTAATATTTCTTACTGGCCGCAGAAGCGATCTGTAACATTTTGGCCGACGGCGAATTACTGACATTGGCATTTTCCCGGTTTGTTTCCACTAGTATATCTTCCACCACATCCATCAATTCGGATTTGGTATCGCGCAAGCGTGTTCTCCGGTCCCGGTACAGTATGTACGCTTTGGCCGTCTTCGCATGTCCGGTCTCAATTAATACTTTCTCTACCGCATCCTGCACTTCTTCCACGGTAGGAATCCCGGCAGTTTTGGTCTTGGCCACATACTTCACCACGACTTGGGCCAGTTCCTCCGCTAGTTGTTTGTCCTCGCCGCCAACAGCTCGTGCCGCCTTATAGATCGCCTCAGTAATCTTATTGATGGTAAAGGGGACAATTCTACCGTCCCGCTTCTGGACCGAACGAAAGACTCTCTCCGGAGGCGCGGAAACGTTCCGAAAATGAACCACTTGTCCTTTCTCCATTTCCTTTTCCAAATCTGCTTGGACTTTCGCCATTACAAATCACCTGCTATTCCTGTTTATTTTTCGTCCCTAGAAGGTGTTGAAGTTCACGCATGAAAATGTCTAAGTCTTTAAACTGACGATAAACCGAAGCAAAACGTACATAAGCAACTTGATCAATGTTTTTCAACCGTTCCATAATTAATTCACCAATTAGGGCACTTGGTATTTCATTTTCATTCCGTTTCCGAATCTCTTGTTCGACTTCATCAGCAATACTATCGATGGTTTCAAAGGAGAAAGGCCGCTTTTCACAGGCTTTCCGTAAACCAGCAATGATCTTCTCCCGTTTAAAGGGCTCCCGACGCCCGTCCTTTTTTATAATGAAGAGCGGCTCTTCTTCAATCCGTTCATAGGTTGTAAACCGACGTTCACAAGCCAAACACTCCCGTCGCCGCCGAATCGCTACTCCTTCTTCAGAAGAACGGGAGTCAATTACTTTACTTTCCAGATCGTGGCAAAAAGGGCACCTCACTTTTATCCTCCTTCTGAACTATCTTCCAGTCTGCACCCCAGCCGAAACCCCTATATTTTGTGGTGCGTTTTATTATAACCCCAATATGTTGGTTTGTCGACCTCCTTTTTCTCCCGAATTCCCTTTCCTCTTTCGCTGTGTCCACTTTGTCGTAAGATAAATATCAAAAACGCCAAATTTCACCACATCTTGCCCCCGTTTTTACTTAACAACTATTGCCCGCCAGATGACCGGTGGAAAAGGCAATTTGAAGATTAAAACCACCGGTATAGGCATTAACATCAATCACCTCTCCGGCGAAGAAAAGGCCTTTCACCAATTTGGATTCCATCGTCGTCGGGTCGATTTCATTAATCGCCACCCCCCCAGCGGTAACAATAGCTTCGGCGATCGGGCGCAGGCCGGTAATGTCAAGCGCCAACTCTTTCAGGAGCGCGGCCAGCCGCTGCCGTTCCACTTTATTTATTTGGTTGACCGGTTTGTCCGGATCAACCGCCGCCAATTCAACCATGACCGGAATCAGCGTCCGTGGGAGCAGCTCCGTCAAGGCATTATGGAAAACTTTCCGCCCATTCTTCATGAAATCCCGCTGCAAGCGTAAATCTAACTGTTCCGGAGTTAAGGCCGGTTTCAAATCAATGAGTAACCGGTAAGAGTCCGCCTGTTCCAGATGAGTGCTAGCCGAAAGGATGATTGGACCGGAGACCCCAAAGTGGGTGAAGAGCAGCTCACCAAAGTCAGTGTAAATAGTCTTCCCTGCATTATTTAAAACTTTAATCGCTACATTTTTTAGGGCAAGTCCTTGCACTTCCCGAATCCAGGGCGTTGATGATTCTAAGGGAACCAATGCTGGTTTTAAAGGGGTAATGGTATGCCCAAGGACAGCCGCAAACCGATAGCCATCACCGGTAGAACCAGTTAAAGGATAGGAACGACCACCCGTGGCGATAATTACCCGATCCGCCGGAATCCGCCGACCGTCTTTTAATTGTACGCCGGAAACTGCACTACCGTCCACTAGAATTCCGGTGGCTTCACCGGTCATCACCTGGACTTGAGAATGGTCCATGTACTTTTCTAACGCCCTCACCACATCAACAGAACGGTCGGAAACCGGAAAGACCCGTCCGCCCCGTTCTACCTTGGTCGGGAGACCCCAATCCTGAAAAAAAGCAACCACCTCCCGGTTGGAAAACCGGTAGAGAGCACTGTATAAAAATTTGCCGTTCACCGGAATATTGGCGATTATTCCTTCGACATCCATCATGTTGGTGAGATTACACCGGCCTTTTCCGGTAATGAGGAGCTTACGCCCGAGTCTCATATTTTTCTCCAGTAAAGTCACGGCACAGCCCCGGCGTCCGGCCGTTCCGGCTGCCATCATTCCGGCGGGCCCACCCCCGACCACAACAACCTTTTGCGTGTTCAATCGTTTATTCCTCCTGCCACAGCTTTCCCGCCTTCTATTTAATATCCCCGCAAGATAGTTGCTCCCGCTGAAATGAATCAAGAGATTAGTATGTCCCTTTGAGGAATGGTCTAGTGATCGGGACAAAAAAAAAGTGCCACTCTACAGTGGCAAAAGTAATACAACCTTTGAAAACCTTGGAATCCTGAAAAGATTTACCATAGAACCTAGAATCCCGAGAAGTTTCGCCTACCTCGACTGCCGGCGTGGTCAGAGGCAGGGCGAGCTTCACACCTCAGCCGGCGCCTGGCGTCAGAATGACGCTCTCCAAACCCTGTTGTGAACACGAATCCCCACCAAGGTTTGTATTTAAATATTAACAGATTAACCGAAATACTGCAATTTAGCAAATGAGCCATAATTAAGGTTAAACAGAACGTTTCTTCGTGTTTCTGCGTTTTTTGCCCATCTTCCTCGGTTTTTCGCCTAGTTTACCTTTTACTAGCGCTCGAGTAAGCCCTTGGCGCTCTGGGCGGCGGCAGTACAAACCTCATGCTCATCCCATTTAACGAGTTTTCCCTCTTTAACCAACCACTGGCCATTCACCATTACGTCTGACACATCACTGCCCCGGGCAGAGTAGACCATCAGCGAAACCGGGTTGAAGCATGGGGTTAAATGGCTCCGTTCGAGATCGATCAGAATTAAATCCGCTTTTTTTCCCGGCTCTAAACTACCGATCTGATCGCCCAAGCCCAACGCCCGCGCGCCATTAATCGTCGCCATCCGTAACGCCATCTCCGCCGGAACCACCGTCGGATCTTGGTTGCTTACTTTATGAAGGAGGGAAGCCGTCCGTAGCTCAGTAAACATATCAAGCCGGTTATTGCTGGCTGCCCCGTCGGTGCCGAGACTAACCTGGACACCAGCCTTTTGGAGTTGGACAACGGGCGCGATTCCGCTGGCTAATTTAAGGTTACTGGAGGGGTTATGGGCTATGGCTACTTTTTGTTTGGCTAAAAAGGAGATTTCACCCTCATCCAACCAGACGCCATGGGCTAAAAGGACCGGGCGGGAAAAGACCCCCTGGTCGACCAGATACGCCACGGGCCGCTTTCCGTAGTCCTTGCCGATCTCTTCCAGTTCGTCCCTGGTTTCGGCTACATGGATATGGAGTGAAAGCTGATAATGGCGAGCCGCGGTCACAATCTGCCGAAGGGCCGCCGGTGTTAGCGTGTAGGGCGAGTGGGGCCCCAACATCGCTGTGACTCTCCCTTCCGCTTTCCCTTTCCACTTCTTCCCTTGCTCCACGGCCTCTTCCAGTTTTCTCTCAACTTCTTCGTCTGAACCCAATATTCCTCGGGATAATACCGCCCGGATCCCCGCTTCGTCTACCGCATCGGCCACTCGATCCATAAAAAAGTATTGATCCGCAAAGGTTGTCGTCCCCGAGAGCAGCATTTCGTTGATGGCCAGTCTCGTCCCGTTATAAACATCCTCTGCCGTTAACTTCGCCTCTAGGGGCCATATCTTCTCCTTTAACCAGGTAAATAGCGGATAATCATCCCCTAAACTGCGGAAAAGAACCATCGCCGCATGGGTATGAGTGTTCACCAGACCAGGCATTACCAACTTGGTCCGCGCATCTACCACTTCGTCAGCGCCGTCCGCTACCCCCTCTTGCCACGGGCCGACCGCTGCAATCTTATCATCAACAATTTTTATGTACGCATCCTGAATCGGCTCGGTGCCTTCCACCATGGTCAAAAGCCACTCGCAATGAAGCACTACCGTTGACATCCCGTCATCTCCTTTCCTGCCTTACCAGCTATTCAGATACTTCTTTTGCGCTTCGGATAAAGTGTCAATCCGTATCCCCCTAGCTTCCAAGGCCAACCAGGCTACTGTTTGATCAATTTTCGCGGGAACATTATAAACTCCTGCCGGGATGGGGCCATCTTTATCTTGCCCCACCAAGTAGAGCAAGGATAAAATCTGCAAAGCAAAAGAAAGATCCATGATTTCAGCGGGATGTCCGTCCCCGGCTGCCAAATTAACTAATCGCCCTTCAGCCAGTAAATACAAACGCCGCCCGTCTTTTAAATGATAAGCCGTGATCTTCGTCCGTGCTTCACTGATCTCAACCGCCATTTCTTCTAAGTCTGCTTTATTAAACTCCACATCAAAATGGCCGGCATTGGCCAGTAAAGCCCCGTCTTTCATCACCGCAAAATGGGGCGCACCAAAGACATCTGTACAACCGGTCACGGTGATAAAAAGGTCACCCACCCGGGCCGCTTCTAAAGACGGTAATACAGTATAACCATCCATGAGCGCTTCTAAGGCCTTAATCGGGTCAACCTCACAGATCATGACCCTAGCGCCTAAGCCTTTGGCCCTGAGCGCTACACCCTTTCCACACCAACCGTAGCCGGCCACGACCACCGTTTTCCCGGCGATAACCAGATTGGTGCTGCGCATAATTCCATCCCACGTTGATTGACCGGTCCCATAACGGTTATCAAAGAGATGCTTACATAAAGCATCATTGACCGCCACCATCGGAAACGCCAACTGGTCTTGCTGCGCCATCGCCCGTAGCCGGTGCACACCGGTGGTCGTCTCTTCACAACCGCCCTTGACACCGGGAAGCAATTCCCGTTTTTCGGTATGGAGGAGATGGACTAAGTCACCGCCATCATCAATGATATACTCCGGTTTTGACTCCAACGTCGCGGTCAAATGGGCAAAATATTCTGCTTTACTCGCCCCGTGCCAAGCAAAAGCCGGAACTTCCCTTCCCACCAAAGCAGCAGCCACATCGTCTTGGGTTGATAAAGGGTTACTGCCGGTAACCGTTACCTTAGCCCCTAATGCTTTCAGTGTAAGGGCAAAATAGGCAGTCTTGGCCTCCAAATGCACTGAAACAGCCACCCGGCGACCGGCTAGCGGCTGATCTGCTGTATATTGCTGCCGAATCTGGTTCAGAATCGGCATATGTTTGCTTACCCACTCAATTTTCTTATCCCCGGCTGCCGCCAAGTTCAAATTCCGAATCTGATAGGCGTCCATGCGGATCACTCCTCCCGTTACTTTTTTAGCGCTTTTCTGTTATTATTTAAGCTTTTTGCATTATATCCTTTTTAAAAGCTTTAACGATCCAATCGATTAGAAGTTACCTTTTCGACAATTCTCTATTAACTTTTTCGGTCATTCCTACGATTAAATAAAAGAGAGGGAAAACATCATTTCCTTAGCACTTCGCTTTGATAATCGACTGCAAGCGGAATTTGGTGGTGATTAAGTGTCTTTTGGCGCAAAACTCCGGGCTTTACGTGAAGAACAAGGTTTATACCAAAAAGATCTAGCGGAAAAATTAGAACTAACTCAGAAAACCATCAGCAACTACGAGAATAACGAACGCTTCCCCGACCAAAAAACCCTCCACAAAATCGCTGATTTATTTAATGTTTCCCTTGATTACCTGCTTGACCGCACCACGATCCGGAACCCCCTGGAAATTGTGGCTGCCCACCGCTCTGACGACCCCATGACCGAACTGCCGGAGAGCGCCCGCAAGTCGGTCCTTAGCTTTATTAAACTGGTCAAAGAGGAGTTAGGCATCGACGACTAATCCCACTTACGAGTAGTCTTTGCTGAAACGGGGTGGATCTGTTGCCCGATCAATTACTAGCCTTAGCTAAACAGAACAAGATCGCTATAAAGTTTTGGGATTTTAAACCACCGATCGAGGCGGTCTATTATAGCTATCCAGGGAAAAACCCGGTGATCGGTCTTGATTACCGGATCCTCAGTGATAAAAACCATTTTCGCTGCGTCTTGGCGGAAGAACTCGGTCATTACTTTACGACCCAGCGGGAAAGCATCATCACCCACTGTCACCACCGCAGCCGGATCGGGGCCTACCGCGAAGAGTACCAAGCGATGGTCTGGGCGGTCAATTACCTTATTCCCGACCGTGAGTTAGCCCTCGCCCTTAAGCTGATGCCATCCCGAAAGCTTAAAGAATATTTTCAGGTCGACCCGGATTTCTTGGCTTTCAAATTAAAACTCGCCAAAGATAAATTACTGGCTCAGCTGTCCTAAACTGCGCCCTCTTCTCTAAGCTTAAACCGTCCCTGTTCCGGGCGGAGGAGCCCTGCCTCCGTCACAATGGCCGTAACCAAGCGGGCCGGAGTTAAATCAAAGGCCGGGTTGTAAACCTGCACGCCGTTCGGTGCCACCCGGCGGCCCCCAAACGTGGTTATTTCATCAGCCGTTCGTTCCTCAATGGGAATACTTTGTCCGTCCGCTAAAGTTAAATCCATCGTTGACCTGGGCGCCGCCACATAAAAAGGGATGCCGTGGGCTTGCGCCAACACCGCCAGGGTATAAGTACCGATCTTATTCACCACATCCCCGTTGGCCGCAATCCGATCGGCCCCAGTCAGCACCGCCTGAACCCTTCCTTGCTGCATAACATAACCGGCCATATTGTCCGTAATTAGCGTCGCCGGAATCCCCTCTTTCATCAACTCCCACGTAGTCAACCTTGCGCCTTGTAGTAACGGCCTTGTTTCACAAGCCACCACCCTGATCCTTTTCCCTGTCCGGACGGCGGCACGGATCACCCCAAGAGCAGTCCCATGGGCCACGGTGGCCAGGGCACCGGCATTACAGATGGTCAGTACCGTCATGCCGTCCGCCAGTAAAGCGGCCCCATGCTCGCTAAGGCGTCGGTTGGCCTCAATATCTTCCTGGTATAAACGGAGCGCTTCCGCTTCCAAGGCCGCCACCAGCCGCTCCGAAGTTTCCCCCTGCTGGGCCTCGGCTACTTTACGCATGCGGTCCAAAGCCCAAAATAGATTAACCGCCGTTGGCCTTGTTCCAGCCAGCACTGAAAAGACTCGTTCTAAAGCGGAAGGCGGGTCCAACCGCTGGCGAACGGCTTCCACCGCGCCCAAGACGACCCCAAAGGCAGCCGCGACCCCAATTGCCGGCGCACCCCGCACCACCAATCGCCGGATGGCATCGGCAACCGTCCGATAGTCGCAGCAAACTAAATACACTTCTTCCGCCGGTAATTTGGTCTGGTCTAACAATACAAGCGTCTGGTTCTCCCAGCGCAGCGTGGAAACGATCGGCACCAATCCTACGCCTCCCTAAAAAACCGGTCCGCATCAGGTACCGCCTGTTGACATCCACATGTGCGGACTGTCGGCATCTTAGTGATTACGCCCATCAGCAACTGCCGTAACCGCTCGTTGTTCGCTTGCATCAAGGCCACGACCTCCTCGTGGGTCAGCGGTCCTTCGGCGATCCCAGCGGCAAAATTAGTCACCATCGAAACCGTGGCGTAACAGATCCCAGCTTCCCGCGCCAGCACCACTTCAGGGACATTGGTCATCCCGACTAAATCCCCGCCTAATTTCTCAAACATGCGAATCTCCGCCGGGGTCTCAAAGCGCGGTCCTTCGGTGCAAACATAAACCCCGCCGTCATGAATGTTATAGCCTGCTCCGGCGGCAACGTTCAGAATTATCGCTCTCACCTCTGGACAATAGGGTTCGGTATAATCAACATGCACAACCCCATGGGACCCGCCTTCAAAAAAAGTGCTGGGTCGCCCTTTCGTAAAATCAAGAAACTGATCGATCAGGACCATTTCCCCCGGCCGCATTTGTGGGTTTAGGCTCCCAACGGCTGTGGTCGCGACAATACGCTTGACCCCCAAACTCCGTAGTCCCCAGAGGTTAGCCCGGTAGTTAATCCGGTGGGGGGGAACCGAATGGGCAGCGCCATGCCTGGGAAGAAAGACCACTTCAGTTCCGTTATATACGCCCACAGTCGGGTTGATGGGGCCGTAAGGAGTTTGGACGTTAAGCTCTCTCCTGTCCGCTAGCATCGCCGGATCATATACCCCGGTTCCCCCGATAATCGCTATTTCCATCTTTATCGCCCCTTTTTTTGCTTAATCTAAGCTTTTTGCGTTGTATCCGTTAAAAAGGATAATGACAACGCAAAAAGCCCAATCTAAGTCTTTTTCGGGGTCCGGCCGGAAGAATCCTGCCAAAAAGAAAAACCCGAAATTTCGGGCGTCAACCATCCCTAATTTATTTGTTCCCGTTCGGTAATTACCCAGCGGGTTCTGTTCCGGACTACTCTAATCCGTTCCCGGGTGGCAACCGTCTGCCAATGTCCGGCCTGCCAGTGGTGCCAAACCAGTTTTACCTCAAAGGAAGCGGTGTTTTCGGCCTGCCCCAAGTTGCTAATCTCTGCCACTTCAAGTAAGGGGTGGTCCATCAATGCTGTGATCGCCGTCTTCCGCTCTTCCTTAGCAGCCAGGAGATCAAGCCAAAGTCCGGCCGACCCGTCCAGCAGGTAAGCGGGGTAGGACGGGTCGGCAAAAGCACTAAAGAGTGCCGTTATGGCTTGGGCAGGAGGAACATTCCGCTCCTGGGGAAAGGCGCGCAGCCCCCAACCGAGGAGTACGACCAAAAGTACCACCCCGGTGCAGCCAAGGAGATATTTTTCCGCCCGCCGTCGGTGTAAACGCCAGAATAACCGGACTTGCCACCGCCAAGGCCGATTGTTTTCCTTTTTCAACGGGGCACCAGATCTCCTTTTGGCGTTCATCTGCCGCCAACCGCTACTTAATTCTTCGGCGCTCGGACGTTCCTGCGGATCCACCGCCAACAGCTTCTCCAGGTACCTCGTGATTTCAGCCGACAGTTCCGGCCGCCAGCGGGTGGGCGGGATGATCACTCCCTGCCGGAGCGCTTCGGTCGGCCAGCCCTGCACCAAGGGATAAGGTAAATGTCCGGTCAGCACCAGATAACAGAGGAGTCCCAGGTAGAAAAGATCCCCACTTTGGTTCAAGGGTTGGTTAGTATAGATCTCTGGGGGGTGACAAGCAGAAAGCCCCTTGGGAAGTGGCCCTTGGGGCGTGGCCAGATATGATAAAGAGTACGGATCGGGCATCGAAATGCCTTTCCCGCCCAGATAAACCCGGTGCCAATCGGGACAGCCGACCGTCAACCCCTGCTGGTGGTAAGTAGTGTAGGAATTCACCAGCGGTTCCAACGCGGCCAACCCTTCTTCCAGTGTGAACGCAGGTGGAAAGTTTGCAAATAAGGACTCGCCGGGGTAGACTTCCCAACCAATGAGGGTCTGCCCCTGATATGGAACGGGTCCGGCCACCGGAAGGATTCCTCTCACCGAACGGGAGGCCTCTCCCTGAACACTCCGCTCCGCCAGTTTGCGCCGGAAGCGGCTAACCTCTCCCCAGCGCATTCTGGTGGCCATTGGCTCCCAGCGGTACAACGCTCCTGAATTAACCCGCTGTCCGTAATAGAGAGGAACCCCCTCGGCTTGACACTCTAATGAAAAAATAACCTCTTCCATGGGTGCCTCCTTGCCGCAAAAAGCTTTAACCCTAGCATCCCCAGGAAAAGGTTTTTATGTACGAAAACAACATAAATAACCGCCGAACGACAGTTTTAATCGTCCAGCCTCGCCAATAGCTGTCGGCGTTGTTCCTCAAAGCCGGGTTTCCCCAACAAAGCAAACATATTCTGCTTATAGGCCTCCACTCCCGGTTGGTTGAAGGGGTTAACGCCCAATAAATAGCCGCTCATGGCACAGGCTTTTTCAAAGAAATAGACCAAATAACCAAAGTAATAGTCGGTCAGCGCGGGGACTTTAATGACCAGACAAGGGACACCACCATCCTGGTGGGCAAGGAGGGTACCCCTGCGGGCCTGGCGGTTTAACTCATCAATCTTTTGGCCGGCCAGATAATTTAAACCGTCCAGATCACCATCGGCGGTAGGAAGGACTAAGGCAGAACCGGTCGTTTCCACCTCAAGGATGGTTTCAAAGAAAAGCCGACGGCCTTCTTGAATGTACTGACCCAAAGAATGAAGATCAGTGGTAAAATCAGCCGCTGCCGGGTAAAGACCTTTCCCGTCTTTACCTTCACTCTCGCCAAAAAGTTGTTTCCACCATTCGGCAAAATAATGAAGGGCCGGTTCGTAGTTGACCATTAACTCGATGCTCTTCCCCTTTTGGTAAAAAATATGTCGCAAGGCCGCATATAAGTAGGCCTGATTCTGATTTAAGTCCGGTAGGGAACAACCTTCATACGCTGCGGCTGCACCGGCTAAAATCCGCTCTGGATCGATCCCGGCCGCCGCGATTGGTAATAAACCCACTGGGGAGAGGACCGAATAGCGGCCCCCGATATCATCGGGGATCACAAAAGAGGTATAACCTTCTTCTGCTGCCAACTGCCGTAGTGCGCCCCGTTCCCGGTCTGTGGTGGCATAAATTCTCGTCGCCGCCGCTTTTTTTCCGTATTTCTCCTCCGCCAGTTGTTTTAATAAGCGAAAAGCGACTGCTGTTTCAGTCGTGGTTCCGGATTTGGAGATCACATTAATACTGAACTCTTTCCCCTGCAAATAGCTTAAAAGCTGTTCAAGATATCGTCCGCTGAGATGATGACCGGCAAAGATGATTTCTACCGCACCCGTCTGCTCCCGCCCTTGGGGCGGAAAATAGGGCGTCAGCATTTCCAAAGCAGCGCGCGCGCCCAAGTAAGAACCGCCAATTCCGGCGACCACTAACACCTCCGAACTTTCCCTAATCCGTTCGGCGGCCGCCTTCAGCGCTGCTAATTCTGCCCGGTCATAACTGACCGGTAAGTCTACCCAGCCCAAAAACTCACTGCCTGCACCCTGCCGCGCGTTAATTTGCCCATGGATGGCCTCAACACGGGAGGAAAGCATCTCCAGCTCTTCCCGGCGGAAAAAGTCCAATCCTCCCTGATAATCCAGAACTACTTCTTGATGACCCATCTTCTTGTCTTCACTACCTTTCCTCAATGGGCTTTTTGTGTTGTTCTTTGATTTGAGAATTTCGATAACAACACAAATAGCTTACAACACAATGCGTGGCTTGATCTAACCTGTTCTGGTCGGCCTGCTACCCTCGGCGGCCACTACCTCCTTGAAAGAAGACAACTAAACAGCCAGGGCCCGTATGCGTGCCGACGGTGGAAGAGAGTTCTCCGATGTGGATTTCTTTTACGTTATAGAGCCTTTTCAGCTCGTCGGCAAAAGCAACAGCCTCTTCCTCACAACGGGAATGCCCAATGGTGATCAACTGGGTATAAAGTTCTCGTCCGTCTTCCGCCATGATCTCCAGCAGTCGTTTGATGGCGCGACGCCGTCCGCGCGCTTTTTCCCGCGCGACAATCCGCCCTTCTTTGTTTACTTCCAAGATCGGCTTGATGTTTAAGACCTCACCCATCACTGCCTCGACCCGGCTGATCCGACCGCCTTTTTGGAGATACTCTAAGGTGTTCAGGGTAAAGACGGAGAAGAGATGGGAACGGATCTGGGTTAAGGTTTTAAGAATCTCGCCTTTTTTCTGTCCGGCCTTCGCCATCTCCTGTGCTTTCAGGACCAAAAGTCCTTCCCCCAGGGAAGCGGTGCGTGAATCAAAGACCGCAACCCGGTCTTTGTGCTGTTCCAATTGTTCCTGTGCCATCAAAGCGCTCTCGTAGGTGCCGCTCATGGCTGAAGAAATAGTGATAACCAGCGCCTCATGACCGGCCGCGATTACTTCCTGCATAACCTGGAGAAAGTCGCCGGGGGTTGGTTGGGAGGTCGTCGGCAACTTGTCGGCAGATGTTAGCAGGCGGTAAAACTCATCCCGCGATAAGTCAATGCCGTCCCGATACGATTGATCGGCAAAATTAATCGCCATTGGTACCACGCGAATCCCCTGGCTACCCAGGAAATCCATGGTTAGATCACAAGCCGTATCCGTTATTATTTTAACGTTATTCATAAAACCCCTCCTTTTTCAAAAAATAAACTCTTGCTTTTATTTGACGCCCACGGCCCCAAAAAGTTACTTGTTTCTTTTTCACGATCGGGCTTTCTGCTACAAACTGGTCTGTATTACCCTGTGGATTCCCTCACCCAGTTCAATCCAGACGGTTTCAATATAGGGCAATTTGACCCCGCTGACCAGCAAGCTACTTAAGACTAAGCTCAAGAGTAGAAGCAAAGTAAAAACGGCCAATTCCCGCCAGTACTCCTTTTCCACCAGTTCGGGCGCTTCATAGATAAAAACGGAAATAAAGACTAACACTACGAAGATGATCACGATGTCACCCTCCGCCGAAGCCAACCGCGCACCAAAGCTACCCCCAAGGTAAGGAGGGGTAAAAATACAGAATAAAAGAGGCCAAAATAGGGATTTACTTCTTCCACAAAGCGTAAATGCTGACTTATACTCGGTGCAAAGCGAAAAGCCGCAATTAAAAGTAACGCCCCTAGGGGGAAGACCAACGGCCGGTAGGTCCTCAGGTTAAACACTTGAGCGGTTCCCACCGCCAGCGCATATAAACACAGCATAATTTTGATAAAACCCATGGTCATAAAGTTAAGCAGGGGGATCAACTCCAGCCTGGTCAAGACCCGGGCGATGTCGATCATCCGGTAAAATTCATACGATGGGAAAACGTAAATTTCACCAACTTTACCGACAACACCGACTGTTAGAAACTGAATAAGCAATAAATAGCCGCCGGCGCCGATCATCCCTTTCAGGACCGCGCCGGTCACCTTTTGCCGCCGGTTAACCCGGGGGAGAATCATTAAAAAAAGGACATTTTGGCCAAATGGAAAGACCGCAATGCCAACGGAAATCCACAAGGCATCGGAGAGGGGTAGATTAAAGAGGGGCAGCAAATTAGCTGGGTCGAATATATTTAGAACCAGCAGCACCGAGATGAAAAGCAGAAAGATTGTCGCAATAATTAATGGTTCGTTACTCCGGGCAATTACTTCGATCCCCCGTCGGCAACCATAGATCACAATCAGCATCCAGGGAACCAATAAAGCCATGTCAGGGGTTGCCGTAAAGATCGTCGTCTTCAATAAGGTAACGAAGATCATCAAGGCAGCCGCGCCTGTTTGGAGGAAGAACCATAAGAATAAAAGCGAGAGGAATTTCCCCCCTACCGACCCGAAGACCAACGCGAAGATTTCGAACAGTGTTTTTCCGGGAAAGCGTCGAAACAAGAGGAGGCTAAGGTAGGCAAAGACAAGTCCTTCCCCTAAAGCTAGAATCATAATCAGCCATAAATTCTGCCAGGCTTCCGTTCCCGCCGGAAGCACGATCCAATTGCCGATGGTAAAACTCATCACCAGCAAGGTTAATTGCCACGGGGAAATTTTGCCCTGATCCATCCTTTAACCCCCCTCCGGCGCTCTATAAATCGTCGGCTTGGTAATCAGTCCTACTTCTTCCACCATCACCTCAACCAAAACGTCAACCTCCGCCCCGACGAAATAGCGCTCCCATTCGCTTTCTAACCCTTTCCACCTGCGATGATCATGTCGATACAGATACTCGCCAAAGCCAAAAATATCGGCTTTTAAGTCCCGGGCTTTGGTCAGCGCCGCACCGATCTCTTCCCTGATAACCTCTGCTTGCCGCTTTTCCAATCGTTCAATCTGATTGGTGGTGGAAAGATCTACAGAGGTAGTCTGGGCGCCAAGTCCGGACCGGACTTTAACCTCAATTCTAACTTGGATTCCATGCTCGTTGCCTTCAACCGTAAGCTTCGTGTCGGCATTGAACAATTCCATTGTCGCCTTTCCTTCTCCACCGGGGGCATCCACCGTAACCACTCCTCCATCGACTTCATCCTGCACCCAGAGCAACCCCCGCGTCTCCTTGGGATCCAAATAACCGACTAGTTTGTCCCCTTTTATTACTCCAGTTCTGTCGATGATCAGTTCCTTTTTACCGGTAGTCTCCTTGATTCTAATGATCGGCAAGGTGTTTGCCGAGGTTTTGTGCATCCTAGTTTCAAGGTAATCCACGACACGTACTGGTTTGATTTTAGAAGTTATACCATAATTCTGGATTAAATCGGCGATGGCCAAGGCAGTGATCTGCTCAAGTCCGGGTTCGGCAGCAAAAATTTGCTCAGGCTCATCCGCCGTGAGTAATAGCCATTTAACAATCCGAGGCTCGTTGACGCGGACGATAAAATCAATGGTCGGCGAAATCCCCGACTTGGCCAACTCCTCGCCGATGATGAAGACTTGGGTATGGGATAAGAATAACCGGCGGCTGCTTTGCAATGTAGCATTCCGCACCGCCTCGAAAACTGTCGGACCGGTAGCTTGCAGCAGCCAGTACGGATTGCGTTGCCCACCACCGCCTCCGCTACCGTCGGGGCCGGGGGTTTGGATTTGCCTGGCCCGGACGATTTCAAAAGTCAACCGATACCCATCCCCCTGGGGCCCAAGGTCAAGCCCCATCCCAAAAACAAGGGCTAAAGAATCCAGTTCCCGCAGGTCCCAGCACCCGCCCAGGAGGGGGATTAACAGCAGGATCATGAGTAGGCGTAGGCCGCCTTTTGAAAATGGCCGGTTCCGGCCCCCTTGATCAGCCGTCCGCCCCATTTGCACCCTCCCTTTCTTCTTCTACCACCTGGTCAAACCCGACAGGTTGCCGCTGCGGCCGTGGCCAACCAATTAAGCGGGGACGGGTCCCCATTGCCCAGATCGGTACCCGAACCAGCACATCCTTGAGATCGGCCGCAGTGGACGGGGCCAGCGGTGATAGATAGGGCACGCCAAAGGATCGCAACGAAGCCAGATGGAGGAGGGTAAATAACATACCGATCAAAATCCCATAAGCCCCAAGCATCCCCGCCAAGAGCGTGAAAGTTAGACGCAGAACGATCCCGGCTGTTACTTGTCTAGGGACCACGAATGAGGTGATGGCGGTGAGGGCGACCACAATGATGGTAGGTCCCCCTACCAGCCCGGCGGAGACAGCCGCTTCGCCGATGACCAAGGCCCCCACAATCGAAATGGTTGATCCGACGGGACGGGCGATCCTGATCCCGGCTTCCCTTAGAATTTCAAAAAACGCCCCCATCATGATCATCTCAACGACAATGGGAAAGGGGGTTCCTTCTGTCGCCCCGCTGAGTGTAACCAACAGCGGGGTCGGCAGCAATTCCTGGTGGTAGGATGCAAGGGCGACAAAAATCGCGGGGGAAAATACAGCCAGGAAGAAGGAAAGGTACCGTAACATGCGGATCAGGGTCGCGTAGTGAAAAGAGAAATTATAATCATCGGGGCTTTGGAAGCTTTCAACCCATAAGGTCGGCACGGTATTCACCATCGGTGTCCCATCGATAAAAATGGCGACCCGCCCTTCCAAGAGCTTCGCCGCCGCCACATCTGGCCGTTCCGTATAGGTAATTGTCGGAAAGATGGAAAAGGGGGCATCAGAGATAAACTCCACCAGATAATTGGCGTCCAGAATCTGATCGATATTGACCCGTTTTAATCTGGTTCTTACCTCTTCCACTAATTTTTCGTTGACCACCCCTTTCAAGTAGGCGATGGCCACCGTCGTCCGCGTCCGCCGCCCGATCTTCATCTCTTCAAACTGTAGACCGGGGCCGATTATTTTCCGTCGCAGCAGCGCGGTGTTGGTCCGGAGATCCTCGGTGAAGCCCTCATGAGGCCCTCTGATGACCTGTTCCGACTCCGGTTCCTGAATGGATCTTTTTTCCCACCCTTTGGTGGAAAACACCAAGGCCTCCGCTTCACCATCCAGCAGAAGGATGGTATCGCCTTGCAGGAGGAGATCTAAAGCCTGTTCGAACTGGGGTTCCCTTCGTACTTCACCAATGACAACTACCTTATCCGCCAGATAGTCTAAGAGATCCTCGGTTCCTTTGCCTTTCGCCTGTTTCATTTCGTTCATGAGCGGGCGGATAATGTCCCGATTCACTACTTGCTGATCGGTCAGACCGCCGATCATCAGCAAAGCCCCGGCTATCCCTGTCTCCGGACCCAGCCGTAGACGGCGGATGATCAGATCCGGACTGGCGCCTAGTTTTCGCCGGAATGCCGCCAGGTTCGCTTCTAGGTCTGGACTTAAATTCCGCCGCGATCTTGGCGTAGGCGGCTTTTTGCGCAGATAGGCGAGGCGGAGCTTACGCCTGAGAAACCCAAACATCATCTTCCCCCTCACCATAGTATGGTCCTAATCTTGGCAAACTAACCTTCCTAATCTGGGGGAATAAAAAAACCCCCGCAGGGGTTTGGGAATGAATCCAACGCAAAAAGCTTTATTCTGTTACCAACCGCCGCTGGCACCGCCACCGCGAAAACCGCCGCCACCACCCCGGAAGCCGCCGCTACGGAAACCGCCACTCCGGGAAGATGAACTCTTCGGCTTACTAAAAGGTGGCCGGTTCGACGGCATAATAATTGGCCCCGACGTGGGCTGAGTATAGCCTCTTTTAGATAGATGGCGTTTGTTACGGCGAGAGGATGCTGCTGAAAGCAGAAATAAAACGACAAAAACTAGCAGGTAAAAAAGGGCTCCGGTACCACTGTCCTCGTTAAGGGGGGGGCTGTCTTGCCCCGTGGGGGTAAATGACGGCTCCACCCAAGACATCAACTGCACCAGCGCTTGGGTAATTCCTGCCCCATAGTTATTATTTCGAAAAGCCGGGGCAAGGATTTCACGAATTACCCGACCAGCACGCCCGTCGTTGATCTGTCCCTCCAAGCCTGTTCCCACTTCAATCCGGATCGCCTGCTCAGCTAAACTGACCAACAGTAACAGCCCGTTATCTTTTCCTGCCTGACCGGCACGGGCGTTTTCCGCCACCTGCAAAGTATAGGTTTCTAAAGCTTCGCCCGGCGGTAAAGCTGGAAGAATCGCAACTAGGAATTGATTCCCGGTGGCCTGCTCAAACTCTGCTAAGAGGTAATCCACCTCGCCCGCCGCTTCCACCGACAGTAAGCCGGCTTGATCTAAAAGATGCTGCTTAAAGTGGAGCGGGTCAGCCGCGGCCTTGACCGAACTGTTCCCACCGCTACTAAAGATCAGACAAACAAGGAAAACCAAGCCAAATTGCGCCCACCACCTGGCCCCCGACTGTATACTCTGGCGCTTACGAAGGATCCCCATTTAAAACTCCACCTTTGGTAATTCCCGCGCTTCCTCGGCACTTTGGAAGTATTCCCTTTTTTCTAAACCCCGCATTCCGGCAACGATACTGCCCGGAAGACGTCGGATTCGGGTATTATAAATCTGGACCGCTTGGTTATAGCGGAGGCGGGCGACGGAAAGACGGTTTTCCGTCCCTGCTAGCTCATCTTGGAGTTCGGCAAATCTTTGGTCCGCCTTTAATTCCGGATAGGCTTCCACAACCACCAACAAGCGTCCTAAGGCCGAGTCCAATTCGGAAGATGCTGCACTTAGATCATGCGCCCCCTGCGCACCCATTAACCTGCTCCGCGCCGCGGCAATTTCGGAAAATACTTCTTCCTCATGTTTGGCATAGCCTTTTACGGTAGCTACTAAATTCGGAATTAGATCAGCCCGTCGTTGCAAGTTGTTTTCAATCTCCGCCCATTTTCCATCAATATCTTCTTCACTGGTGATAAAACTGTTATGAAAGTAAACAAACCCAATGACTAAAATCAGAATAATTCCCAACACAATCCAGAGTGTCTGGTTTTTCTTCATGGATGCTCCCCCTTTTTAACTGTTGTTCTGCCTAGAAAATACTAGTCTGTCGACTCACCTGGTTTCTATTTTCATCATTTCATGTGCGCGGGTGGTAGCCAGCGTGAGCGACTTCCTTCTCATTATAATATAGAAGACGGCAGAAGAAAACCGGTTTACATGTTAAAATAAGCGCTAGCTTCTCCCACTTTATACATTAAATGCAGGTCATGATCTTTAACCTTTTACCCCATAATAGCGATAGGAGGTGAAAGGATGAATCAACAACAAGGGCAAAACCCCCAGCAGCAAAAGGGACAAGCAAACCAGTTTTTCCAGCAGGCGCAGAACAATGCGAATAATACCCAGTTCGAAACGGCAAGTGAACTTGCCCAGTCCTCCGGTCAAATAAGCCAGATTCTCGCCAGCCAGAAACTAGTCGGTCTTGAAATTGGAGGAATTGGCCAGGCTAGCGCAGATCAATACCAAAATCAGAACCAGTACCAGAATCAGAACCAAAATCAATACCAGAACCAAGCCCAATTGGAAGTAGATCAAGCAGCCAGTCCGGTCAGTCAAAAGCTATCCCAGCAGTCGAAAGGTTAACTTTTGTCATCATCTAACACCCGCCATTAGCCGGAAAGCCCTCAACTTAGCGGTCAGGGCTTTCCGCTTATCTCCCTCCAAGGCTTTAGTTTTAAAGCAGTCTAAGCCAAGGCCAATAACCCTTTTTGCGCCAGATCAATCAGGATTGGCAGAAAGATCGCCGGTAGGAGGTTTCCCACCTTGATTTCGGTGATTTCCAGGAGATTAAAGCCGATCCCAATGATTAAAATACCACCGACCGCCGCCATCTGACTGACAACTTCCGCAGTCATCACTGTTTTGACCAGTCCGGCCAGGAAAGTAAGGATTCCCTGGTACAGCAAGACCGCTCCGGCGGAAAAGAGCACCCCCGGTCCTAAACTGGCACCAAAAATAACCGCACTAATCCCATCCAAGAGTGATTTGGAGAGTAAAATCTCGATCTTACCGGTCAGACCCTCTTCTAAGGCACCGACCACCGCCATGGCCCCCACACAAAAAACCAAACTGGCAGTGATAAAGCCCCGGGCAAAATCGCCACCCAAACCCGAAAACCTTTTTTCCAAGCGCTGACCGACACGGCCTATGTGCTCCTCAAGGCGGAACAGAGCGCCAAGGAGACCGCCCCCGACTAGGCAAAAGATGATCAGCATCGTAAATCTGCGCTCCAAACGACCGTCCACCCCGACCTGCAAGACTTCCTGGAGCGCGCCGGATAATCCGATAAGCACCACCGCTAACCCAATCCCTTGCATAATAGTATGCTTGACCCGTTCGGGAATGCCATGTTTTATTAATAGTCCCACCCCGGTACCGAGGATAATTGCCAGAGCATTAATGAGTGTTCCTACCCCGATCATCATCCGCCCTCCGTTCATGCTGTTTCTTGTATGCTTCCTGTCATTATAACAGGAATCAACCCCTCTGAAAAGGACGGACTAAAGCTTTTTGCGTTGTCACTTGATTCAACTATTCCGGTACAACCGGAATCTTTTTTAATGGAAACAACGCAAAAAGCCCGGACTGGAGAAAAGAAAATCCGGAAGCTTGACGGCTTCCGGAGGTAAGTTAGTTCATCTGTTATTTTCTGTGTCAATCAGATAGTCGATCGCAGTGATTTGGTAATGAAAAGTCCCCCCCGGCGCCTCCACCATTACTTCGTCACCGATGGATTTTAAAAACAAGGCACTCCCCACCGGAGAGAGGGGTGAGATCCCATTTTCCCCCGGCAACTCACCGTTGGGAGAGATAATTTGAAAAACCACCTTTCCCTTGGCGGTAAGGTCTTCAACTTCGACCCGACTACCGATGATCACCAGCGGAAAAGATCCTTGGTCTGTGATCAAGTGTGCCCTTTGGACGAGAGCTTCCAGTTTACTGATATATTCCTTCACCATCGCTTGGCTCTGCTCCCGGTCCGGAGAAGATGGGGGGAAGAATTCCTCGATAAAACTGGCGCTTTGCTCTTCCACTTCGACTAAGTGGGTGATTAAGGCTTCTTTAAGGTCACCCAATAAGACGCTTCGGGTCATCACTTTTTCCTCCTTGCCACCATATTATGGTGTTTCTTTAAAAAATAACATAAGGCATTATGCCTCAAGGACATAATGCCTTTACAAATATGTTACCATAAAT
>DOID01000044.1:21962-39094 GCA_003511465.1 Bacillota bacterium
ATGTTAGGCGACGAAGACCACCTTTTATTCGGTGAAGATTAAGTTCCCAAAAACAACATTTGCTTCAACCCGGATCGCCTCATTATTATCCGCGTAACTTGGCGTCCGGTAAGTATAGTCCCCCATGGTAACCCGGTTGCCATCCGGCAATTGGGCCCCGGCAAAAACGGAGCTAACTTTGATTATCATTGGGACCGCAGGATTGATTTTGATCATCCCTTGTCCAAACACCACATTAACCTCGAAGCTTCGGTTTCGGTGCTCGGTGGGAAGATCCGAAAAATCGACCAGTCCCCGGCTGAAAACCACGTTGTATTCATCCTGCTCCGCTACGATCAGCTCCCGGTCCCCAAACAAAACCGTGTTGTTTTCCACGTGAAAGTGGGGTCCGCCAAACAACATGCTTAAACCGATGTAAATAAGGAAAAGGGCAACTGCAATCCGAAACACGGAAATATTGAGATGAAATACGGCTTTAAAGACAGCCAATAAACCAAGGACAATCAGAAAACCGCCCCAGAAGATCCCGTTAAAGGCAAACCCAAACCTCATCTTTTTACCCCCTATTTTCCCGATTTTTCCCGTTTCTAAGACGCCACCGCTTTGCCAAAAGCTTTTAACCATTACTTTACCATAAGCGAGGAACCTTTTCCTTTCTTACTGCATAGAATAGCCCTTGTATAATTGGAGGGAGGTATTTTAAATGCAGAACAGTGGTGTCGAAAAACTAATTAAACATCTAATCCTCAGTGGGGATACCTCAGGATTAAGAGAGTTAATCGTTAACCCGTCGTGGGAGAAACCCTCGGACCTCTTGGTTTATCCTATACCCCAACAGAAAACCGGCCAACAGTAAAAAGCAAAACCCTAGACTGGCCAGTAGCCAAAAACCGCCGACCAGCGTGGCGGAGTGTTCCCCCGTACCCACTGGGTTAATAGAGGTAGCAAAGAAGATAAAATAAAGGACGCAAAAGATCATTCCGGTTAAACAAAGTTGTCTTCCCTGGCGGAGGATTCCTTCCCAGTGGATTTGGGCCATAATGTCTTCAAGGAGACCGGAGGGGGTCTCCTTTTTTATCCAGCCGCAAGCAGCCGCCAAAGGGGTAAACTCCCCCGGACGCTGGAGGCGATGGAGATTCTCTAAAACCTGATCTGCTTGGTCACTGGTGCTCTGCTTAACCTTGGCGTCGCACATCAGCATCTTTTAACCCCCATTTTTTGGTGATCATTTTCCGGAGCTTCTCCTTTCCCCGGTGCAAATCAGCACGGATCGTCCCTAAGGGACGGCTTGTAACGGCGGCAATCTCCCGGTAGGAAAGCCCTTGAAAGTAATAAAGCACCAAAACAGCCCGCTGGGAGAAGGACAACTGGGCTAAGGCTTGATGTAAGTCTTCGGCTTTATCATGTTTAATCACAATGGCCAACGGTTCGTTCTCCGTTTCCTCCGGTAGCTCACCACAATTGTCTTCTAGAAAAACCAGATCGGCTTGGCGTTTCTTTTTTCGCAGGTAATCTAAGGCCGTACGGTAGGCAATCCGGTACAACCAGGTCCAAACGGTTGAGTCACCGCGAAAAGAGGGTAAACCCTTCCACGCTTTGACAAAGGTCTCCTGGGTCAGTTCTTGCGCCTGGTCTTCATCACGAACCATTCCTAGGAGTAAGTGATAAACTTTGGATTGGTGTAACTCCACCAAGATCCGAAAAGCATCCTCATCTTTGTTTTTCGCCCTGCTAATTAAGGTAGCTTCCGGATTGTCTGTTGTTTTTTTCTTCTGGTCCTCACTTGGGGATAAATCCGTTGTTTTCCACCGGAGTGAAGACACGAACAGTCTGGTGAGGATGAATTTCTTTCCCAATCGCTTTACCCCCTGTCTGATCACTGATCCATTCTCTTCCCGGAATGGAATTCCTCCTTAGATGGTGACTTTCCGGCAAAAATTTCCGTTTTTAGATCCAAATTCGCAACCTTCTAACCGGCTTTAACCCATTGACTAATCGAACTTTTCTTGTTACTATTACCTTGGAACGGGTCATATAAATCTCAGGATATGGCTGAGAAGTTTCTACCAAGTGACCGTAAATCACTTGACTATGGCTGAAAGTGTACCTAGGGTTCCGGGGTGCTTATTTTGCATTTGTCTGGACCGAGCGGTACAGATCCTGCTGTCTTTGTGTGACAGTAGGATTACACCTTGGGGATAAAAGCCCGGGCGGGTAGGTTTCGCAGTAGTGAAACTTACTCTACCCGGGCATTACTATTTTGAGAGGAGTGGTCTGGTGGATAAGCGGGTAAGAAGAATTTTTGTGGAAAAGAAAAAAGGGTTTGACGTTGAAGCAAAGCAACTATTTACCGACTTGAATCAGCAGCTCGGAATCGGGGGCTTAGAGGAAGTCCGCATTGCCAGTAGATACGATCTCCAGGGAATTTCCGACGAAGTATATCAACAGGCGTTACCTACTATTTTTTCTACACCCGCGGTCGATTTGGTGTACGAGGAAAATTTGGACATTGGCCCTAATTACCAGATCTTTGGCGTTGAAGATTTGCCTGGACAATACAATCAAAGGGCGGATGCTGCTGCTCAGTGCCTGGAGATCCTGACGGCAGGCGAACGACCGCTGATAAAAACCGCCCAGATCCTCATGGTGAAAGGACAGATCTCCGCTGATGAATTAAGCAAGATTAAAGCCTACTGCATAAATACGGTCGCTTGCCGAGAAGCCAGTTTATCCAAACCAGAAACCCTTGACGATCGGATCACGCCGCCACAGGATGTGGCCGTACTTGACGATTTTATCCACTTCTCAGAGGCTGAACTGGCCAGCTTTAAAGACCACTTGGGACTGGCCATGAGTCTGGCTGATCTGAAATTCTCCCAAGCCTATTTTAAGCATAACGAACAAAGAAACCCGACCATCACTGAGCTTAAAGTGATCGACACTTATTGGTCGGACCATTGCCGACATACAACTTTTCTGACGGAAATCGAGGATGTGCAGTTTGAAACCGGGCCCTTCTCCGCGCCCGCCCAAAAAGCCTACACGGAATATCTAAAGGCCAGAAATTATGTTTATGGTGGGGAGCATAAAGCCCTTTGCCTGATGGATCTGGCGACCATTGGCATGAAAGCGCTACGCAAAAAGGGTTTGTTGGCAGATTTAGACCTTTCTGAGGAAGTAAACGCGTGTAGTATCAATGTAGACATCGAAGTTGATGGCAAAACAGAGCAATGGCTTGTGATGTTTAAGAATGAAACCCACAATCACCCCACGGAAATTGAACCCTTCGGCGGAGCGGCTACGTGCCTTGGCGGCGCGATCCGGGATCCCTTGTCGGGCAGATCCTACGTTTACCAAGCCATGCGGATCACCGGTAGCGGCGATCCAAGAGCAAAGATTGAAGATACACTGTCCGGAAAACTACCGCAAAGAAAAATTACGACCGAGGCCGCCCGCGGCTATAGCGCTTATGGCAATCAAATTGGCATCCCTGCCGGTCAGGTGGCCGAGATCTATCATGAAGGCTATCTAGCCAAAAGGATGGAGCTAGGGGCGGTGATCGCGGCTGCCCCCAAGGCCAATGTGGTACGGGCACTACCGGAAGCAGGCGATTTAGTAGTTTTGGTCGGCGGCCGCACCGGCCGCGATGGTTGTGGCGGGGCGACCGGCTCCTCAAAATCCCATACGGACGAGTCCATGCTCACCAGTGGCGCTGAGGTGCAGAAAGGAAACCCCTTAATTGAAAGAAACATCTTAAGACTTTTTCGGAAACCGGAATTTAGCAAGCTGATCAAGCGCTGTAATGATTTTGGGGCCGGCGGCGTCGCCGTCGCCATCGGTGAACTGGCTGATGGCCTTGAAATTGATTTAGATCAGGTCCGCACCAAATACGAAGGTCTGGACGGAACCGAGCTGGCCATCGCCGAATCCCAAGAAAGAATGGCGGTTGTCATCGCGAAAGCTGATCTTCCCGCCCTCAAAAACTTGGTGGCAGCTGAGAATTTAGAGGCGGCCGTGGTCGCCAAAGTCACTGCCGATCCACGCTTAGTAATGAAGTGGAGAAAGCAAACAATTTTAGCTTTGCAGCGCGATTTTTTGAACACCAACGGTGTTCGGCAAAGAACTAAAGTTTTTATAAAAGAGCCCAATCCGACCAGCTATTTTAGGACGCAGCTCAACAAGGACAAAAACACCAGCCAACTGGAGACGGCTTGGATTAATACTTTGAGAAATATTAACGTCGCCAGCCAAAAAGGATTGGTTGAACGCTTTGATAGTACGGCTGGGGCAGGCACCGTGTTGCTGCCTTTCGGTGGTAAATACAGCCTAACTCCTTCCTTGGGGATGGCGGCAAAAATCCCTGTTTTAAAGGGGGAGACCAACACCTGCACGCTGATGACTTATGGTTTTAATCCCGCCCTTTCCACGTGGAGTCCTTTCCACGGCGGTTTATATGCGGTGCTTGAATCCGTAACGAAGATAGTGGCAATGGGGGGCGATCCCAGCAAGATCCGCCTTACTTTCCAGGAGTACTTTGAAAAACTGGGCAACGAGGACCACAAGTGGGGCAAGCCCTTTGCCGCGCTGCTCGGCGCCTTTCAGGCGCAAAAAGGTTTAATGATCCCTTCCATTGGTGGGAAGGACAGCATGTCAGGGACCTTTAATGAGCTGAATGTTCCGCCCACCCTAGTAAGTTTTGCCGTCGGGACCGCCGACGCACACCGGGTGATTTCTCCCGAATTTAAAAAAACCGACAGCCAAGTAATCTTGCTACCACTAGCGCGCAGGGCCGATGAAACTCCTGACTTTACCGTGCTGAATCATACTTTCCACTGTGTGCACCAACTCATCAGCAAAGGCCAAGTCTTGGCCGCCCATCCCATTGCCCTTGGCGGGATCGCGGCAGCCATCAGTAAGATGAGTTTTGGGAACAAAATCGGGTTGGTGTTTGCGGAGGGGTTTGACACCAGTAAGTTGTTTACCCCGGACTACGGCGCCCTTATCTTAGAAATTGACCGGCAGGACGATCCGGCGGCGCTCTTCCCAGGGGTAGCCTATGAAAGGCTGGGGACGACCACCGGACAACCGGTGATCACCGTCGGTGCGGTTCAGATCAGTTTAGAGCAAGCCATTACAGCATGGGAAGCGCCTTTGGATGAGGTTTTTCCCTTAAAAAAAGACCTCCCGGGAGACCCGGAACCCATCTTTTACTCCAGTGGGAAACGGGGGAAAGCCAAGTGTAAAATCGCCAAACCCCGGGTTTTGATGCCGATTTTTCCCGGCACCAACGGCGAATACGAACTGGAAAAGGCTTTTTGCCAAGCCGGGGGGAGCGTTGATCCCTTTGTCTTCAAAAACAGTTCCGGAGATACGATCAAAGAAGCCATGACGATCATGGCGCAAAAAATCAAAGCCAGTCAGATCATTGCTTTACCCGGGGGTTTTAGTGCCGGGGCCGAACCCGCCGGAGCGGGAAAGTTCATCGCCACCGTTTTCCGAAATCTCGGCCTTGCCGAGCAGGTGATGGATTTGCTAAACAACCGGGACGGATTAATTTTAGGGATCGGCGACGGCTTCCAGGCCCTGCTTAGATTGGGGCTTGTTCCCGACGGCGAAATCAAACCATTGACCGAAAATTCACCGGCCCTGGTCGGTAATCCGCTGGGCCGATATGTGTCAAGGTTGGTGCAAACCAAGGTGGTGTCGAACCTTTCCCCTTGGTTTAGTAATGTCGAGGTCGGAGCGATCTTTGCGCTTCCTGTCTCCAGTAGTGAAGGCCGCTTTGTGGCGACGCCAAGCATCCTGCAGAAAATGATTAAGCAGGGCCAAATCGCCACTCAATATGTGGATTTCGATGGGGTTCCAAGCCTCGACGGTAATTTTAATCCCTTTGTCGCCCAGGCAAGCATTGAAGGAATCACTAGTCCGGATGGGCGCGTCCTTGGTAAAATGGCCCATTCGGAACGGATTGGTCATGGCTTATATAAGAATACCGACGGGGTAGGGGACCAAAGGATCTTTGCCGCAGGCATTAACTACTTTTTATAAAGGGCTGAAGGAGGTAAAGACATGAAGGTTGCCTTGGTGATGGGGAGTGAATCTGATTTCCCGGTGGTAGAGCGGGGTTTAAAAATATTAAAAGAATTTGGGGTGGAGACCATGGTCAGAGTCATCTCTGCCCACCGGACCCCAGACCAAGCCGTCGCTTTTGGGAAAAAGGCGGCTGACGAAGGGATCGGCATCATCATTGCCGCGGCAGGAAAGGCCGCCCATCTTGGCGGTGTTCTGGCCGCCGTAACTGTTGTCCCGGTGATCGGGCTACCAATTAAATCATCCACCTTAGACGGACTAGACTCCTTACTCTCCACCGTGCAGATGCCAAAGGGAATTCCGGTCGCAACCGTCGCCATCGATGGCGCCGAAAACGCCGCTCTCTTGGCTATTGAGATTTTAGCATTACAGGATGACCAGTTAAAGGCGAAGTTGATCGAATATCGGGCCGCAATGGCGCGCGCTGTCGAGGAAAGTAATGTCCGCCTTCAAAAGCATTTATAAGAGGTGTTATGATGCACGATGATAAATTAAAAGAAGAATGCGGCGTGATCGGGATCTATGCTAAAGAACAAAATGTTCAAGATCTGATTTACCATGGTCTTTATGCTTTGCAACACCGCGGACAAGAGAGTGCGGGGATCGCGGTCAGCACGGACGGGGCGATCCGGTACCATAAAAATAGCGGTCTGGTCTCCGAGGTCTTTAGTGATCGGGACCTACGCCAAAACCTCCGGGGGAAACTGGGCATCGGCCATGTCAGATGCGCTAAATCCTCCGATAATCTGACTTTAAATGCCCAACCGTTGGTGGTTAAGTATAAAAAAGGGCAGATCGCCATTGCCCATAACGGAAATATCGTAAACGCCGATAGTCTTCGGGAAATTTTGGAGGATGATGGGGTCATCTTTCAGACTACCAATGATAGTGAAGTGATCGCCAATTTGATTGCCCGCTACCACAAGGATGGGATTGAGCGGGCGGTCAACCGCGTCACAGAATTGCTCAAGGGTTCCTATGCCCTGGTGTTAATGACCACCGATAAGCTGATCGGGATCCGGGATAATCAAGGAATCAGACCCCTTTGCCTGGGGCAGATCGAGGACGGGTATGTTTTAGCCTCGGAAAGCTGTGCGCTGGATACCATGGGGGCGGAATTTGTCCGGGATATTGAGCCCGGAGAGATGGTGGTCATTGATCAAAGTGGGATCAAGAGCATTTTCAATGATAAATGGAACAAAAAAAGACTTTGTATCTTTGAACTCATTTACTTTGCCCGGCCGGACAGTAGGATTGATGAAATCAGTGTCTACCGCGCACGCAAAGAGGCTGGGAAAATCCTCGCGCGGGACTTTCCGGTAGCGGCTGATCTCGTGATCGCCGTTCCTGACTCCGGCACCTCCGCGGCCATCGGCTATGCCGAGGAGTCGGGAATCCCCTATAGTATTGGCTTAATTAAAAACAGGTATATCGGCCGCACCTTTATTGAACCAGACCAAAATAGCAGAGAACAAGGGGTCCGGATTAAGCTGAATGTTTTAAAGGAAAATATCGATGGAAAAAGCATCGTCCTGGTAGATGATTCCATTGTCCGGGGAACGACGAGTACCAGAATTGTCAAGATGCTGAAGCAGGCGGGGGCCAAGGAAGTCCACCTACGGATCAGCTCCCCACCGGTGATCTATCCATGTTTTTTTGGGATCGACACCCCCTATCGCCATCAGTTAGTTGGGTTTAATAAAACTGCCACGGAAATGTGTGATCTAATCGGAGCCGACAGTCTAGGGTTTTTATCGGAAGCAGGACTTTTAAAATCCACCGGGAAGGCTGAGGGGTTCTGTTTAGCCTGTCTAAATGGGGACTATCCGATGGAAATTCCAAGGGAAGAAGGGGTTTTTTGTGAATAAGGGATTAACCTATAAAAATTCCGGCGTCGATGTCACCGCTGGCTATGAAGCCGTTAAACTAATGAAAACTCATGTTCAAAAAACATTCACCCCCGGGGTAATCTCGGATCTCGGCGGCTTCAGCGGTTTGTTCGCCCTCAACCAAGGTCAGTATGGGGAACCGGTCTTGGTCGCGGGAACAGATGGGGTCGGGACCAAGTTGATGATCGCCTTTGCCCTCGACCAGCATGACACCATTGGTGAAGATTGTGTTGCCATGTGCGTCAATGACATTCTATGTCAAGGTGCCAAACCTCTTTTCTTTTTGGACTACATTGCCACCGGGAAACTGGTTCCGGAAAAAATCGCCAAAATCGTCGCCGGGATCGCCAGTGGTTGCGTCAAAGCAGGCTGTGCACTATTGGGCGGCGAGACCGCTGAAATGCCTGGTTTATATAAACCGGATGAGTACGATTTAGCCGGTTTTGCCGTCGGGGTGGTCGATCGGAAGCAGATCATCACCGGCGAAAAAATAAAGGAAGGCGACGTTTTGATCGGGTTACCTTCCAGCGGGGTGCATAGTAACGGTTTTTCCTTAGTCCGCCGCCTCTTCTTCCAGCTTCATCAGTATGATGTTGATCATTATTTTGATGAACTCGGCAGTTCTTTAGGGAAAGAACTGATCAAGCCCACCCGGATCTATGCCTCGGCCCTCAGTGGGCTGGGAGACCAATTTGCCATCAACGGGCTCTGTCATATCACCGGCGGTGGCTTTTACGAGAACATTCCCCGGATGCTGCCCCCTGGTTTACGCGCAGTGGTCGACCCTAGCGCGGCTCCTGTCCCCCCGATTTTTAAACTCATGCAAGAACTCGGTTCCATTGATACCGCTGAGATGTATGCCACCTTTAATATGGGGATCGGCCTGATGATGGTGGTAGCACAGGATATAGCGGACCAGATCATTCAGTTTTTGGCCACCAAAAACGAAAAGGCCTATATTATCGGTGAAATCATCGCCGGCGAGAGGGGGGTCTCCATATGCCACCCGTAAAGATTGGGGTTTTAATTTCCGGCCATGGGAGCAATCTTCAGGCCCTAATTGACCAGATTACTACGGGAAAAATCAACGGCCAAATCACGGTCGTGATCTCCGATCGAAAAGACGCGTACGGATTAATTCGCGCGGAAACTCACCAGCTTAATGCCGTTTTTGTTGACCGAAAAAGTTGCAGCACGGAGACGGAATTTAACCGAAAGATCCTGGCGGTCCTAACAAATAATGAGGTTCAGCTAATCGTCCTCGCTGGTTATTTAAGGATTTTAAGTGGGGAAGTGGTCCACGCTTATCATAATCGGATCATTAATATTCATCCCGCTTTGATCCCAAGTTTTTGCGGTCAGGGCTACTACGGGAAAAAGGTGCATCAGGCGGTCTTGGATTATGGCGTAAAATTAACCGGCGCCACCGTTCATTTTGTCGATGAAGGAACCGATACCGGTCCGATCATCAGCCAAAGGGCCGTCGCCGTTGAACGGGACGATACGGTGGAATCGCTGCAGAACAAAGTTTTAAACCTTGAACACCAGCTCTTACCCGAGGCTGTAATGCTGTATTGTGCAGGCAAGCTAAAAATAGATGGAAGAAAAGTGTGGAGGATTGAGGATGAAAAGAGCGTTAATTAGCGTGTATGACAAGACTGGCATTGTCGACTTGGCAAGGAAGCTGGTGGCGATGGGCTGGGAGGTTATTTCAACCGGGGGTACAAAGAAAACCCTGATTGATGCCGGCATCAACGCCACCGATGTTTCCACCATTACCGGTTTTCCCGAATGTTTCGATGGGAGGGTAAAGACACTCCATCCCCGGCTTCATGGGGGTCTCTTGGCCTTAAGAGATAATGAAGATCACCTCAGAACCATGGAAGAACTAAAGATTTGTCCCATCGATCTAGTCGTGTGCAACCTCTATCCCTTTAAACAAACGATTCTAAAAGCAGGAATCGCTCATGAAGAAATCATTGAAAATATTGATATTGGCGGGCCTTCAATGCTACGCGCCGCCGCCAAAAATTACCGTTTTGTTTCGGTGCTGGTCGATCCGGGCGACTATGAGCTTGTCGGCCAGGAATTGGCAGAAAACGGCGAAGTAAAGGCTGAAACAAGGGAGTATCTGGCCGCCAAAGTGTTCCAACATACGAGTAGCTATGATGCGTTGATCGCCGAGTATTTCAATAAAAAAGCCGGGCTCCGCTTCCCGGATACGCTCACGCTTACCTTTGAAAAGAAACAAGGACTGCGCTATGGAGAAAATCCCCATCAAAACGCCGGGTTTTATACGGAAATCCTGGACACCCAGGGAACGCTGGCTGAAGCGGAGCAGCTCCACGGCAAAGAATTATCCTATAACAATATTGGCGATGGCAATGGTGCCATTGAGATCTTGAAAGAGTTCGAAGCCCCGACCATTGTCGCAGTGAAACACGCGAATCCCTGTGGCGTAGGTAGTGGAGAAACCATCGAAGCCGCTTTTCGCAAGGCCTATGCTGCCGATCCAAAGTCCATCTTTGGCGGAATCATTGCCGCCAACCGTGAAATCGATGAGCAGACCGCCCACCTCATCAGCGAGATCTTTCTCGAAATTGTGATTGCCCCCTCCTATACCGAGTCTGCCCTGGAAATTTTAAAGGCCAAGAAGAACCTACGGCTTTTAGTCCTATCCGACCTGACTAAGAAGGAATATTCGGCTTATGATCTGAAAAAAGTCCTGGGCGGAGTCTTACTCCAGGATCGCAACCAAAACCAGCTCTATGAAAAGCTGGAAGTGGTAACGGAGACCAAACCCTCTGACCAGGAACTGGAGGATCTCCTCTTCGCGTGGAAGGTCGTAAAACATACCAAATCCAATGCCATCGTCTTGGCGAAAGACCAAGGCACGGTGGCGGTCGGACCCGGACAGGTCAGCAGAATTTGGGCGCTGGAGAACGCAATTAAACAAGGGGACGTTGCCGTACGTGGGAGTGTCATGGCCTCTGATGCCTTTTTCCCCTTTCCGGATTGTGTCGAAGCAGCGGCGGAGGCGGGGATAACCGCCATCATCCAACCCGGCGGCTCCATCCGCGACCAGGAATCCATTGACGCGGCCAACAAGCATGGAATCGCCATGGTCTTTACCGGGCTTCGCCATTTTAAACATTAGGATGAGTAGAGGTGTGTAATCATGAAGGTGCTGGTAATCGGTGGCGGCGCCAGGGAGCATGCCCTGGTCTGGAAGCTGTCGCAAAGTCCAAAGGTGACGAAGATCTTTGCCGCCCCCGGTAACGGCGGAATTGCCCAACTGGCCCAGTGTGTCCCGGTGCCAGAGACTGATCTCGATGGGTTACTTACTTTTGCCCTCCGCGAAAAGATTGACCTTACTGTGGTTGGACCAGAGGTACCCTTAGTCGCCGGGGTTGTTGATCGGTTTAAAGCCAACGGACTCCAGATCTTTGGACCGGACCAAAAAGGTGCACGACTGGAAGGAAGCAAAAAGTATGCCAAGGAATTTATGCTGAAATACCAAATTCCCACGGCCCAGTATGCCGCCTACGATAACTTAAATGAGGCCTACGCCGGTTTAGAGCAGTTCGCTTTCCCCTTAGTGATAAAAGCCGACGGGCTGGCGGCCGGTAAAGGAGTCGTGATTTGCCACCGTAAAGAAGAGGCGGCCGCCGCCATTAAAAGTATGATCGAAGATGGCAAGTTTGGTGCCGCCGGTAAAGAAATTATCATCGAAGAGTTCCTGGAAGGAGTCGAAGCTTCCCTGCTATGTCTGGTCACGGCTGATAAAATCATCCCACTAGAAAGCGCCGGAGATTACAAAAGACTTCTGGATCATGATCAAGGGCCCAACACCGGTGGTATGGGCTGTGTTTCGCCCAATAAAACCCTCACCCCATCATTGATGGCCGTGATCGAAAGGGAGATCTTAAAACCGTCGTTAAAGGGGATTCAAGCCGAAATGATGGATTATAAAGGAATTCTCTTCATCGGTCTGATGATCACCGCCCAGGGACCAAAAGTGCTGGAATTTAACGTTCGCTTTGGTGATCCGGAAACCGAGGTCCTCCTACCCCGGCTGGAAACGGATCTAGTTGATCTCTTTTTAAAAACCATCCAGGGGACGATCACCAGAGAAGACCTAGTCTGGAGTCAAAAGACCTGCTTAGGCGTTGTTTTAGCCACCGCCGGTTACCCGGAGTCCTCCGGATCTGGCCAGGCTATCACCGGATTAGACGAAGTTGACGCCGAAATCATGCTTTTCCATGCCGGAACCAAACGGGAAGACCAACTAGTCACCAACGGCGGACGCGTACTTGCCGTCGTTGCCTTGGGGGATCCCTTGGATCAGGCCCGCACTAAGGTCTACTCCAATATCAAGAAAATCCATTTTGATGGGATGCAGTATCGAACAGATATTGGTCGCTAATCTCATCACTTAGGGCTTTTTGCGTTGGATTTGAGGATTTCGATCCAAATTTCTTTAGCTGGATACAACACAAAAAGCTTATTTAAGACTATATATGAAAGGACTGTTCCGATGCGACTAGTTTTTCAAGGAAAAACAAAAGACATTTATGCCTTAGCCGATGGCAACTATCTAATGAAATTTAAAGATGATGCCACCGGAATCGATGGAGTCTTTGATCCAGGAGCGAATGCCGTTGGTTTATCCATTCTCGGGGCGGGAAAATCCAACCTGAAAATGACCAAATATTTCTTTGAAGTATTAAAAGAAAACCATATTCCCACCCATTATGTGGATGCCAACTTAATGGAAGGAACAATGACGGTACAACCGGCAAAGTTATTCGGGAAGGGGCTGGAAGTAATCTGCCGCTACCGTGCCGTAGGTAGTTTCCTGCGGCGCTATGGTCTGTATGCTGAAGCCGGACAACCTTTAGATGGTTTCGTGGAATTCACTTTGAAGGATGATGCGCGGCAAGATCCGCCCATCACGGAAGATGCTCTGGTGATGTTGGGGATACTCACCGCCGCTGAATACAAAACCCTGAAGGATTTAACTGTAAAAGTCTCCCACCTAGTCAAAGCGGTCCTTCGGACAAAGGGAATTGAATTATACGACATTAAATTGGAATTCGGTCGCATCGGCGCCGACCAATCAATTGCAGTAATTGATGAAATCTCCGGTGGAAATATGAGGGCGTATCAAGGAGACAAATACCTTGAGCCACTGGTCTTAGAGAAACTAATCCTTGAATAGCACGAAAGTTAAAGCGCCTAGGTTTTAAGACCAAGGCGCTTTTTAGACCGACCGGCAAAAACTATCTCCGGAGCATGCGTTTAATTAGTTTAACCTCATCCATCCGGAGCAGGGCGGCGAGGGCGACATAAATGATAACCCCGAGGCCGATTCCTCCCGCCACTTGCAAAAGCCGAAACAGGTTGGTAGTGAGCGCTAATCCGGTCAAGAACCGGTCCCAAGGTGGCATGAATAGCCGAATCGCCAACGCCATCCCTAGCGCGGCTAAAGTCGATTGCAGCCCGGTTTGGATCAACTTTCCGCTTCTTAACCCGCCGACCTTTTTACGCAGAAGATAGAAAGAGAGTACCATATTGGCCACGCCCATCAAAGAAAAGGACAGCGCCAAACCGCCGTGCTGAAGCGGTGTGAAACGGAGAAAAATAAAGTTCAGGACGATGCTCAAAACTACGGTGGAGATCGACACCTTCACCGGCGTTATGGTATCTTTAAGGGCGTAAAAACCCCGGGGTAAAATCTGGATCACCCCATGGGCAAACAAGCCCAAGCTATAAAAGAACAAGGCATACGCCGTCAAATCTGTCTGCTGGGCTGAAAATTCTCCCCGCTCGTAGAGTAAACGCACGATCTCCGTCCGCATCACAATAAAGCCCAGCGCCGACGGGATCGTAATAAAGAGAATCACCTGAATCCCCAAAATCAGGTTATCTTTATACTCCTTCCACTTCCGAACCGCCGCCAACTGAGAGAGGGTCGGAAAGAAAGCAGTCGAGACGGCGGTGGCGAAAATCCCTAAGGGGAGAAGCACTAACCGCTGGGCTAAACGAAGATAGGTAATACTCCCTTCCGGTAAAGCTGAAGCCATGTTGGTCGTCACCCAGATGTTAAGCTGAGTAGCGGACAAACCCAGCACCGCCGGGAGCATTAAACGGATCATTCTTTTGAAGCCCGGGTGCTGAAGGTTGATGTAAAGCGGGTTGTAACCCTTAATTTTCTTGATGGCAAAAAAGGCTTGGGTCAAGAAGTTGCCAATTGCCCCGATCACAACCCCAAACGCCATCCCTTTAATTCCGAAACGTGGCCCCAAAAACCAAGCGCCCAGAATAATCCCAACGTTATATAAAATCGGTCCGAAAACCGGCACAAAAAAGCGCTGATAGGAGTTGAGTACTCCGCCCATGAGACCAGCCAAGGCGGTAAAAAAGACCGCCGGAAACATCATCCGGGTGAGCTCAATTAAGAGTTCTAATTTCCCCTCTTTCATTTGGTAGGCTTGTAACGGAGCAATTTGGCGCGCAAAGATGATCCCCAGCAGAGAAAAAACAGCCAGGAGGATAATGGTGACGTTCAAGAAGGTGCTGGCCATCCTCCATCCGTCTTCTTCCTCATTTTTGGCTAGGTATTCGGAGAAGAGGGGGATAAACGCAGCGGATAAGGCCCCTCCGACTAAAAGGTAGTACATAAAATCAGGAATGACAAAAGCAGCAAAAAACGGGTCGGTTTCAGCTCGGGTAAATAAATTAGCGGTAATTGTTTCTCGCACAAAGCCTAATAAGCGGCTGAAAAGGATCATTCCGGAAATCATGCCGGCTGTCCGGGCGAGTTTCCCGGAAGAATCGGGAGTTATCTTCAATCGAAAAAATCCTTTCCTAAAAACTTTATTTTAAAACACATTCCCTGTTTAAGTGGAAATTCCTGCCCCAAGTAAATTAAGGAAGTCCAAACTTTAGCAAAAAACCCCGTACCTGAGGAAGGCTAGGGGTTATGATGATGTTTTAAAATAGGCATCCCTTCAAACAGCAAACGTCTGGCCGTCACGGTCTCGATCTCCCAGAAACCCATAATCCTGATGGGTTTCTGCTCTCCTCCGGGGGGACGGGCTAAGGCGGGAATTGCGCGCGGCCGAAGAAAATAGTGTAGCCCTAAAGCGGAAACAACTAAGGTTACACCAACCAATAAGTTTAAAAAGAGAAAGTTCTTTACCACCGCCGGAGGAATCTTTGTTTTACCCAACTTTTTAAAGTACAGAGTCCTCCCCCCTATCCCTTTATTCTATGAAGGAAGGGGGGTGCATATGTGTTTAAACCATCAATCTAGGTAGCGGAAGACCTCATCGGCGGTGACCCCCGGATGCAACGCAATGTTGATGGCCCCCGCTAAAGCCCGGGAAATATCGCCAATCAGCACATCAATCTCCTTCGGTGTCACAATCAAATCCTGGAAATAGGGGGAAAGAACCCGGTCGATCACGACCTTTGGCTGAACCCGGACGGAGGTACCACCTAAACCGGAAATTTGCTCCAGAGCATCGTGAACGATGGTTCGTGCTTCAACGACGGTTGGAACACCCACCGCAATCACCGGTACACCCAAGGATTCAGCCGTTAGCCCTAACCGTCGGTTGCCCACCCCGGAGCCGGGGTTAATTCCAGTGTTGGCAATCTGAACGGTACTACCCATCCGGTCCGTACTACGGGAAGCTAAAGCATCAACCACCACAACGAAAGCAGGTTTCACCCGGTCAATAATCCCAGCGACAATCTCTTTAGTTTCAACCCCGGTAATCCCCAAAACCCCCGGTGAGATGGCGCAAACAGGGCGTAAACCGCCCTGCTTCTCCGGAGGGGAGTTTTGCAACAGATGCCTGGTGACCAGAACCTTCTCGACGACTTTCGGTCCGAGGGCATCAGGAGTGGCGTTCCAATTACCCAAACCCACCACTAACGCACTAGCCTCATCAGTAAGCCTAAAACCCTGGATAAAGGCTCGCAGTTCCTCGGCGATCACTTGGGCAACCTCTTCCAACTCATCCTTATCTCTCCCGCGCAGGGCCGAAGATTCAACTGTCACATAATATCCGGGTTTTTTTCCTAGCGCTTGTCCGGCTTCAGGAGTTTGAATAATTACCCGGGTAACCTTAATTTTTCCTTTTTCCTCCGTCTGGGATTCAACCCCGGGTACCGAACTACCACTTTTTCCGGCTACAAACTGATGGGTCTCCACTGCCAGATCGGTACGGATCTCTCCCCAGGTCTGTTCTTCAGTCATGAGACTGGCCTCCTTAGAAACGGACTTATCTTAATTCCGTAGGGACAATCGCATCAATGACCCCAATAACTGCCGCCGCCAGCAGGGCGCCAATGATTGACACCTCAAGCGATGGAACAATAAACTGGGCCAGGTAGATAACAACCGCTGAGGTTAGAAAACCGACTAAGCCTCGCCCCTGGGGCGAAACGTCACGACCAAAAAGACTTTCCACAATATAACCGAGGACGGCGATGACTACCGCGGCAATTAAGGCGCCGGTAAAGCCTCCGACCCGAAACCCCGGTATTAGAAAGCCAACAAACATCAAGACTAAAGCGGAAACAACAAAGCGAATTACTGCCCCAATCACAGAACTACCTCCCTTCAAATTCTTACAACTATCGTCCCCCGTGGTCAGACAAATTATGCTTTATAATAATGGAGAAAACCATAAAGATCTTGCAATCTTGACCTGAAGAGGGTAAAATATAATAAGTTTAGGCATAGTTGGAGGTGAACTCATTGGCCAATATCAAATCGGCTAAAAAAAGGGTGGCTGTCTCAGAACTGCGTCGGTTAAAAAACCGTAGTCAACGTTCCGAGCTGAGAACGCTTGTGAAAAAAACGCAAGTTACGATGGACACCGACGTGGAGAAGGCGAAAGACTTACTTACCCTTACGATAAAAGAATTGGATCGCGCCGCCAGTAAAGGCTTGATCCACAAGAACGCCGCTGCGCGGAAAAAAAGCCGACTCATGCGGAGATTTAACCGCTTAACTCCTACCGCTAACTAATAAACCGCCCGTTTCAACGGGCGGTTTCGGTTTATAATCGAGGGCTATTTTCTAAATAGTCGCCCACCCTGGCTTCCGCCAGGACACCTGAAAGGAAGAAAAATTAA